>NZ_JAYLVT010000018.1:0-155460 GCF_035818815.1 Cupriavidus sp. SS-3 | reverse complement strand
ATGCCGGCGCCGGGCGCGGCATCGTCGTACATGTCGTACGCGGCCAGCTGCGACAGCTCCAGGAACGGCGTGCCGGGGTCGAGCAGCTGCTGCACGCGCTCGCGCGGCAGCAGCTTGCCGCGCGCCAGGTGCTTGTCGCGTGCGGCCGCGCCGCCGCCTTCGGCCAGCTTGGCGATCTTTTCCTGCAGGTCGGCAACCAGGTCCTGCATTGCCTGCGCATTGGTCCTGAACGACTCGGAGCGGGCGTTCAGCTTGGTTTCAATTACCGCCATAGGGGCCTCGGGCAGTCGGTTATCGGTTGTGTGGGGATAATCTCTCGGACCCGGCGCTCAGGCCGTCCTGGATTCATCGAGGTTCAGTTCACGCACCATCTGGTCGCGCATCACGAACTTCTGCACCTTGCCGGTCACGGTCAGCGGCATCTCGTCGACAAAGCGGATATAGCGCGGAATCTTGTAGTGCGCAATCTGGTCGCGGCAGAACGCGCGGATCTCGTCTTCGGTGGCGCTCTCGCCCGGCTTCAGCACGATCCACGCGCACACCTCCTCGCCATACCTGGCATCGGGCACGCCGAACACCTGCACTGCCTGGACCTTGGGATGGCGGAACAGGAATTCCTCGATCTCGCGCGGATAGATGTTCTCGCCGCCGCGGATCAGCATGTCCTTCACGCGGCCGACGATATTGCAGTAACCCTCTTCGTCGATGGTGGCCAGGTCGCCGGTGTGCATCCAGCCGTCGCGGATGGCTTCGGCGGTGCGGGCCTCGTCGTCCCAGTAGCCGAGCATCACCGAATAGCCGCGCGTGCACAGCTCGCCCTTCTCGCCCACCGGCACGGTCGCGCCGGTGGCATCGACGATCTTGATTTCCAGGTGCGGCTGGACCCGGCCCACCGTGGTGGTGCGCTTGTCGAGCGGATCGATGGTGCTGCTCTGAAACGACACCGGGCTGGTCTCGGTCATGCCGTAGGCAATGGTCACCTCGGACATGTTCATCTGCGCCACCACGCGCTTCATGGTCTCGATCGGGCATGGCGAGCCGGCCATGATGCCGGTGCGCAGCGAGGAGAAGTCGTAGCCGGCGAAGCGCGGATGGTCCAGCTGCGCGATAAACATCGTCGGCACGCCGTGCAACGCGGTGCAGCGCTCTTCGCTGACCGCGCGCATGGTGGCCTCGGGGTCGAAGGCCTCGCCCGGGAACACCATCGCCGCGCCGGTCGACACGCACGCCAGCACCGACAGCACCATGCCGAAGCAGTGGTAGAACGGCACCGGGATGCACAGCTTGTCCTGCTCGGAGAAGCGCATCGCCATGGCGATGAAGCGCGCGTTGTTGACGATATTGCGATGCGTCAGCGTGGCGCCCTTGGGGGCGCCGGTGGTGCCGCTGGTGAACTGCACGTTGATCGGGTCATGGCGGTCGAGCTGCGCCGTGATGCGGTCGAGCTCCGTCCGCGCCACGCCGGCGCCGCGCGCCAGCACCTCGGCATAGCGGATCATGCCCGGAGTCTCGCCCTCGCCCATGCGGATCACCCAGCGCAGCGACGGCAGCCGCGCGGCCTGCAGCGCGCCCGGCGCGCTGGTGGCCAGCTCCGGCGCCAGCGCCTGCAGCATCTCGAGGTAGCGCGACGTCTTGAAGGCCTCGGCGGCAACGATGGCCTTGACGCCAACCTTGTTCAGCGCGTATTCCAGCTCCGCCAGCCGGTATGCCGGATTGATGTTGACCAGCACCAGGCCCAGCCGGGCGGTGGCGAACTGCGTCACCAGCCACTCCACCCGGTTCGGCGCCCAGATGCCGACGCGATCGCCCCGGGCCAGGCCGAGCGCGTGCAGCCCGGCCGCCAGCGCATCGATGGCGTCGGCAAACTCGCGCCAGTCCCAGCGCACGCCCTGCTCGCGAAAGACCACGGCCTCGCGTTCCGGGAACGCTGCCACGGTCTGCGCCAGCAGCGCCGGCACGGTCTGCTCGGACAGCGCAATGCTGGTGTCGCCTCGGACGTGCGACAGCCCGCCGATCGGCAGAATGGTGGGAAGCGGCTCTCCCTGCATCTTCATCGTTGTCTCCAAAGCGCGTCGGTTTCGACTTGAGTTGAGCTAAACTCAAGATCACGAATATCGCCGGGGTGATTCGCCCAGTCGGGGTTAACCCCGTGAAGCTGCTGCTAGTGCTGCCGGATGGTCATTCGACTTCCGGTCTCGTCACAGCGGAATGACGAAAAGGTATACGGGCCGGCCGGAAAATTCAACATTAATTTGAGGCTTACTCAACTTCGCGTGAAATGGAGTACGATGTGACGGCATTGCGCGGCAACCGCCTGGTCCGCGCTGCCGCAGTTCCGCACCCCCCAATCGGGGATGCGGCCTATCATTCGCGCTTTCGCCTGCCGGGAACCGCCACCATGGAAGACAACGCCGCCACCCGCCGGATCCCGTCCGGCGCCAGGGCGGAACAACGCATCCGCGACATCCTGCGCGTCAGCCGCGAGGTGTTCGCCGAACTGGGCTACGACAAGACCACCACCACCGAGATTGCCCAGCGCCTGGGCGTGTCGGAGGCCACGGTGTTCACGTACTTCCAAAGCAAGCGCAAGCTGTGCGTGCGGGTCATCGAGGACTGGTACGACGAAATCATCGACGCGGTCGAGCGCGGCATGCCGCGGCACCAGAGCACCAGGGACCAGCTGGCGTTCTACGTGAAGACGCACCTGCGCCTGTTTCTGATCCAGGGCACCGGGCTGTGCGCGCTGGTGTTGTCCGAAGGACGGGCCAAGGGGCCGGACCTCGGGCAGGAGTTCGTGCCGCTGCAGCGCCGCTATACGGCGCCGCTGATGGAACTGCTGGCGCGCGGCCGCGAACATGGCGAGATTCGCGCCGACCTGCCGCTGAGCCTGTTGCGCTCCGCCATCCTGGGGCCGATGGAGCATATCCTGTGGGATGCCATCGCGCGCGAGCGCGAGGTCGATATCGACAAGACCGCCGCGGGCATGGTGGCCCTGCTGTGGCCCGCGCTGCAGCCGGCCAATATCGAGCTGGAAGCGCTGCGCGCGTTCCATGGCGAAGTCGGCGCGGCGTTGCGCAAGCTGGACGGCGCCTGACCCGATCCCCCGGCCAAACCGGCGATTTCCTTGTACGCTGGAGGAGGCATCCACCCCAGCACGGAGATTGCGACATGGCCGTCCAGCTTAACCACACCATCGTCTTCTCTCACGACAAGCAGGCCTCCGCGGACTTCCTGTGCGAGGTCCTGGGCCGTCCGCCAGCCGAGCCGTTCGGCCCCTTCCTCGGCGTGGCGCTAGACAACGGCGTGACCCTCGACTTCATGGACGCGGAAGGCGAGATCGCCATGCAGCACTATGCCTTCCTGGTCAGCGACGCCGAGTTCGACCACGGTTTTGCCCGGGTCCGCGCGCACCGGCTCACGTACTGGGCCGACCCGTACCGGCGGCGCCCCGGCGAGGTCAATACCGATGACGGTGGCCGGCGCATCTATTTCGAGGATCCCAGCAAGCACTTCCTCGAGATCTTCACCAGGGGCTGAAGCCCGCGCGGCCTTGCCGTGCCTTTGGCGAGACAACGGCGGGCGCAGCCTGCGCCGCCCTGCCTTGGTTGATGCGGTTGCGCCTCATAGAATGAAATGGCCTGGTTTCCGCCGCACCCAAGGACCATGCAGACCGCCGCCTATCCCTACCAGCCCGTGCGCGAGCGGCGCACGCTGACCTGCTTCCTGCTGGCCCTGCTCATGCACCTGCTGCTGGGGGCCCTGCTGTACTACGGCGTGCGCTGGCGCAACGCCGTGCCCACCGGCGTCGCGGCGGAACTGTGGGAGCCCGTCCCCGAAGCCACCGCGCCCGAACCTGCCGTCAAGCCGGCGCCGGTGCCGCAGCCCGTCGAGGAAGAAGACGCCGATATCTCGCTGCAGGAAAAGCAGCGCAAGGCCAGGCAGGCCGAGCGCGAGGCCGAGCAGGCGCGGCAGCGTGAAAACCAGGCCCGCGCCGAAGCGGCACGCAAGGATGCGCAACGCAAGGCCTCGGAGGCGCAGCGCCAGGCCAGCAACGCCGAGCGCCAGGCCGAACTGGCCCGCCTGCGCGCGCAGGCCGGCGGTGCCGGCGCCACGGCCAACACCGGGGCCGGTTCCGGCTCGTCGGCCAGGCCGTCCTCGGGCTATGCCGAGCGCGTGCGCCAGCGGGTCAAGCCCAACATCATCTTCGACGAGGATGTCGCCGGCAATCCGGCGGCGGTGGTCGCCGTGCACATGGCGCCCGACGGCTCGCTGCTGTCGACGCGGCTTGCCAAGTCCAGCGGCAATGCCGGCTGGGACAACGCGGTGCTGCGCGCGGTGCAGCGCTCCGATCCGCTGCCGCGCGACAGCAACGGCGTGGCGCCGTCCAATATCCTGATCACGTTCTGGCCCAAGGACGAAGGCGGCTAGGCCGTCGCCGCCCCAGGCGCCCCCGCAACCCGCAGCGGGCGTTATCGCGCCAACCGCGACCCGATAGAACAAAATTCCAATAATTCGCGGTCTACAGGAATAGCATTACAATTCCAGCCTACCTGGAAGGACAAATCGCATGCCTGTGCTACCGCCGGTCCATATCATGAACAGACAAGAACAAGCCGACGAAGCCAGCCATGACGACCGCCTCCCCCGTTACTGCCTCTCCTCTTGCCGCCGCCCGCCCGGCCGGCGCCCCGCTCGACCGGCTGGCGCTAGACCTCGCCGACATCTTCAGCAACAGCGCGCGCCTGGTTGCCAGCCACATCGCGCAGCATCTGCCCGACACCGAAACGCTGCTGGCGGCGTTGCCGCCGGGGGCCTTGCTGGGCTCAGCCGACACCTATACCCGGCACCTGGTCTACGGCGATCCGCTGGAACGCTTCTCGGCCATGGTGCTGGTCTGGCTTCCGGGCCAGGCCAGCCCGGTGCATGGCCACCGCACCTGGTGCGCCTACCGCGTGCTGCGCGGCACGCTGACCGAGCAGCACTACCGGTGGGATCCCGCCAGCCGGCATGCGCACCATGCCAACACCGTCACGCGCAGCGCCGGCGATACCTTCAGCGTGCCGGGCGGCCTGCAGCATATCCACGCGCTCGGCAACGCCAGCGAGGAGATCGCGGTTTCCCTGCATCTCTACGGGGTCAGCCGCGACCATATCGCGACCGGCGTGAACCTGCTGGTGCCCGCCGACGCCTAGCCGACCCGCTTCGCGCCTGGTGCGGGCGCACCCTTTCCACCTGACCGCCACGCGCCATGGACCGCTACGACAAACAGATCCTCGCCCTGCTGCAGGAAGACGCCACCTTGCCGGTGGCGGAAATCGGCGAGCGGGTCGGCCTGAGCTCGACGCCGTGCTGGCGCCGCATCCAGAAGCTGGAGGAAGCCGGCCTGATCCGCAAGCGCGTGGCGCTGCTCGACGCCGCCAAGCTCAATGCAGGCGTCACGGTGTTCGTTTCCGTCCGCACCAGCCAGCACAACGTGAAATGGCTCAAGCAGTTTCACGGACTGGTGTCGTCGATCCCGGAAGTGACCGAGTTCTATCGCATGGCGGGCGACACCGACTACCTGCTGCGCGTGGTGGTGCCGGATATCGCCGCCTACGACAGCGTCTACAAGAAGCTGATCCAGGGCGCCGAGCTGGCCGATGTCAGCTCCAGCTTCGCGATGGAGCAGATCAAGTACACCACCGCGCTGCCGCTGGACTATGCCTGAGGCGGCACTTGGCTGGCCGTAGCGCGGCGGCCCGGTGCGGAATTTCTCGCAATTTCCGCCATGGCAGCGGCTTCTGCCGCGCTTTTCGGCGCATCCTGTTGCAAATACCACGCATTCCGGCAGACTAGCCGCCACGCATTCCGGGCCCGGAACCTGCTGCGACGCAGCAATGGCTGTAGAATATGCGGCCCCTATTCAAACGGCCGCGGCCAACGGTTATCCGCCCCGCCCCCGCCGAACCCCACGCGAGCCTTGACAGCAGGTTGGAATCACGCGCGCCCTCGTGCGCACTGCCGTCGACACGCGATGCACGAAGGAAACAGCAGTCAATGACAAGTGGCGCACAACGAACGGCAGCCAAAACACGAGCAGCAGCAGTCAAGGACAACGGCCAGGCCAGCCCGGCCGCGGCACACACTGATCCGACGGCCGAAGCCGCCGCGCGCAGCCAGCAGCTGCGCGCGCTGATCCAGCTGGGCAGGCAGCGCGGCTACCTGACGCACGCGGACATCAGCGACCACCTGCCCGAGAACTTCACGGATACGGCCGCGATGGAAAGCATCGTCGGCACCTTCGCCGAGATGGGCGTGAAGATCTACGAGCAGACCCCGGATGCCGAGACCCTGCTGCTGAGCGACGGCCCGGTGGTGGCCTCCGACGAGCAGGCCGAAGAGGAAGCCGAGGTGGCGCTGGCCACCGTCGATTCCGAGTTCGGCCGCACCACCGACCCGGTGCGCATGTACATGCGCGAAATGAGCTCGGCCACGCTGCTGACGCGCAAGCAGGAAGTCGAGATCGCCAAGCGCATCGAGGAAGGCCTGAACAACATGGTCCACGCGATCTCGGCGTGCCCGTTCACCGTCGCCGCCATCCTCGAGCTGTCGGCCAAGGTCGCCGCCAACGAGATCGGCATCGACGACGTGGTCGACGGGCTCAGCGACGAGACCATCGCCGAGCCCGCCGCCGCCGCGGATGACGCCGACGACAGCAGCCTCGACAGCGCCGACGAGTCCGACGAAGACGACGACGACAGCGCCGATGAAGGCAGCAGCGCCCAGCAGAGCGCCGAAGCCGACCTGGCCCGGCTGCGCGACGAATGCATGAAGCGCTTCGCGCGCGTCGCCGAGCAGTTCGAGCGCATGCGCGCCGAAAGCGAAGCCGGCCGCGCGGCCGCACCGGCCTTCGCCGCCGCGCGCGACGCGGTGCGCGAGGAGCTGCGCACGATCCGCTTTACCGCCCGCACCATCGAGCGCCTGTGCGCCAACGTCCAGGGCATGGTCGACGAGGTGCGCGCGATCGAGCGCCAGGTGGTGCAGCTGCTGGTCGAGCGCTGCGGCATGGAACGCGAGGACGTCGTCGCGCGCTTCCCCGGCAACGAGACCAATCTCGCCTGGGGCCAGGGCCTGGCCGCCGAAGGCCGCCCCTACAGCGCCGCGGTCGCGCGCGCGCTGCCTGACCTGGAAGCCCACCAGCAGAAGCTGATCGACATCCAGGCCCGCGCGGCGCTGTCGCTGGCCGAGCTGAAGTCAGTCAACCGCAAGATGCTGGCCGCCGAGCGCCAGATGCGCCAGGCCAAGCACGAGATGACGCAGGCCAACCTGCGCCTGGTGATCTCGATCGCCAAGAAATACACCAACCGCGGCATGCAGTTCCTGGACCTGATCCAGGAAGGCAACATCGGCCTGATGAAGGCGGTCGACAAGTTCGAGTACCGCCGCGGCTGGAAATTCTCCACCTACGCCACCTGGTGGGTGCGCCAGGCGGTCACGCGCGCCATCGCCGACCAGGCCCGCACCATCCGCGTGCCGGTGCACATGATCGAGCAGATCAACAAGCTCAACCGCCTGTCGCGCGAGATCATGCAGCAGACCGGCAAGGAACCCGATCCGGCGGTGCTGGCCGAGCGCCTGGACATGACCGAGGACAAGGTGCGCTCGATCATGAAGATCGCCAAGGAGCCGGTGTCGATGGAGACCCCGGTAGGCGAGGACGGCGACACCAGCCTGGGCGACATGATCGCCGACTCGGACACCGCCACGCCCGCCGACGCCGCCCTGCAGGCCGGCCTGCGCGCGGTGGTGCGCGAGATGCTCGACGAGCTCTCGCCGCGCGAAGCCAAGGTGCTGCGCATGCGCTTCGGCATCGACATGTCGACCGACTACACGCTGGAAGAAGTCGGCAAGCAGTTCGATGTCACGCGCGAGCGGATCCGCCAGATCGAAAGCAAGGCGATGAAGAAGCTGCGGCATCCCAGCCGCGCGGACCAGTTGATCACCTATCTGCGCGACGCCTGAGCGGTCCTCCGCCATCCGCGCACAGAGGAGTGTTATCCATGCCTGACCCGAACCTCTCTTTCTTTGGCAGGCTCTCGCTTGCCATGGGCACGTTCTTCGCCATCCTGGGCGACCGCGACCTGGCTGCAGGCATCAAGCGCCTGCGCGCGGGCGAGGCCGCTGCGCCGGCGGCCCCGGTGAGCGCCCCCGCGCCCGCGCCGGTTGCTGAACCCGCGCCCGCGCTGAAGGAAGCCAGCCCGGTGGCCGCGCTGCAATTGCTCGGACTGCTGCAGCGCGATGCCCGCTTCGTCGACTTCGTCGAGGAAGACATCACGCGCTATGCCGACGCCGAGATCGGCGCCGCCGCGCGCCTGGTGCACGATGGCTGCCGCGCGGTGCTGCGCGAGCATTTCACCATCCGGCCGGTGCGCGAGGAAGCCGAGGGCAGCCGCGTCACGCTGGCCGACGGCTTCGATGCCAGCGCGATCCGCCTGACCGGCAACGTGGTGGGCAGCGCGCCGTTCCATGGCGCCATCAGCCATCGCGGCTGGAAGGTCGAAGACGTGCGCCTGCCGCGCCTGGCCGAGCGCCACGACGCCAGCGTGATCGCCCCCGCCGAGGTGGAGCTATGAGCGAGGCCCGCTATGCAATCGGCATCGACCTGGGCACCACCCACAGCGCGGTCTCTTACGTCGACCTGGCCGCCAGCGATGGCGAGAAGACCAGCCAGCGCGTGCTGCCGGTCACGCAGCTGACCGCGCCCGGCGCGGTCGAGGATCTCGACCTGCTGCCCTCGTTCCTGTACCTGCCGCACGAAAGCGAACTGGCGCCGGGCGACCTGAACCTGCCATGGAGCGCCACGCGCGACTTCGCGGTCGGCGAGATGGCGCGCAGCCGCGGCGCGGGCACGCCGATCCGGCTGGTGTCCAGCGCCAAGAGCTGGCTGTGCCATGCCGGCGTCGACCGCCGCGCGGCGATCCTGCCCGCCGACGCGCCGCCGGAGGTGCCGCGCGTGTCGCCGCTAGAGGCTTCGGTGCGCTACCTGACGCACCTGCGCGAAGCGTGGGACCAGGCCCATCCCGACGCGCCGTTCGGCGAGCAGGACATCACCGTGACGATCCCCGCGTCGTTCGATCCTGCCGCGCGCGAACTCACCGCCGAGGCCGCCGCGGCGGCCGGCTATGCCCGCATGACCCTGCTCGAGGAGCCGCAGGCCGCGCTCTACAGCTGGATCCAGAAAAGCGCCGGCCAATGGCGCAAGCAGGTCAAGGTGGGCGACATCATCCTGGTGGTGGATGTGGGCGGCGGCACCACCGACCTGTCGCTGATCGCGGTGATCGAGCGTGACGGCAACCTGGAACTGCATCGCATCGCGGTCGGCGACCATATCCTGCTGGGCGGCGACAACATGGACCTGGCGCTGGCGCACGTGGTCGCGCGCAAGCTGGCGGCGCAGGGCACGCAGGCCGACCCGTGGCAACTGCGCGCGCTGACCTACGCCTGCCGCGCCGCCAAGGAAACCCTGCTGACCGACCCGGCCACCGACAGCGTGCCGCTGGTCGTGCCCAGCCGCGGCGCGAAGCTGATCGGCGGCTCGATCCGCACCGAACTGACCCGCGCCGAACTGACCCAGACCATTCTCGAAGGGTTCTTCCCGCAAGTCGACGCCTCGGCGCGCCCCGTCACCCGGGCCCGTGCCGGCCTGACGCAGCTGGGCCTGCCCTACGCGCAGGACGCGGCCATCACGCGCCACCTGGCGGCGTTCCTGGGGCGGCAAGCAGGCGCGCTGGCCGAGATCGAAGGCCTGCAGGCCACGCAGCCGGAAGGCGCCAGCTTCCTGCGCCCCACCGCCGTGCTGTTCAACGGCGGCGTGTTCAAGTCGGGCCTGCTGGTCGAGCGCATCCTGCAGACGCTCAACGGCTGGCTCGCTGCCGAGGGCGCGGCCCCGGCGCGCCTGCTCGATGGTGCCGAACTGGACCTGGCGGTGGCGCGCGGCGCCGCCTATTACGGCTATGTGCGGCGCGGCAAGGGCGTGCGCATCCGCGGCGGCACCGCACGCGCCTACTACGTCGCGGTGGAATCGTCGATGCCCGCCGTGCCGGGCTTCGAGCCGCCGATCCAGGCGCTGTGCCTGGCGCCGTTCGGCATGGAAGAAGGCACCGAGGCCGAGCTGCCGCCGCAGGAGTTCGGCCTGGTGGTGGGGGAACCGGTGCATTTCCGCTTCTTCGGCTCATCCGTGCGGCGCCAGGACCAGGTCGGCACCCTGCTCGACTTCTGGGGGCCGGAGGAGCTGCAGGAACTGGAAGAAATCCAGGCGACGCTGCCCGCCGAAGGCCGCACCGCCGGCGAAGTGGTGCCGGTCAGGCTGCATGCGCGCGTGACCGAGGCCGGCACGCTGGAGCTCGAGGCGGTGCCGCGTGCCAGCGGCGAACGCTGGAAGGTGCAATTCGACGTGCGCGGCAACGCCGATGCCTGAAGCCGCGGCAGCGGCGATGAAGCAGTCGATGAAGCAATACATCGTCGGCATCGACCTTGGCACCAGCAACACGGTGGTGGCCTACGCCCGGGCCGGCTCCGACGATATCCGCGTGTTCGACATCGACCAGCTGGTCGCGCCGGGCGAGGTCGCGGCCCGCCCCCTGCTGCCGTCGGTGCGCTACCACGCGGCGTCGGGCGAGCTCAATGGCGATGACCTGCAGCTGCCCTGGCAATCGGCCGCCAGCGCAGCCGCGCGCCGCACCGTGTTCGGCCGCCTGGCGGCGACGCTGGGCGCGCAGGTGCCGGGCCGGCTGGTGGCCAGCGCCAAGAGCTGGCTGTCGCATGCCTCGGTCGACCGCACCGCGCCGATCCTGCCCTGGGGCGGCGAGGAGGATCTCGACAAGATTTCGCCGGTGGTCGCCAGCGCCAGCTATCTCGGCTATGTCTGCGCGGCCTGGAATCACCGCTTCCCCGAGGCGCCGCTCGAACAGCAGGACGTGGTGCTGACCGTGCCGGCCTCGTTCGACGAGGGCGCGCGCGCGCTGACGCTGGAAGCCGCGCGCCTGGCGGGCCTGCCCGCGCTGCGCCTGCTGGAAGAGCCGCAGGCCGCGCTCTACGACTGGCTGTTCCACCATCGCCACACGCTGGAGCAGGACCTCGCGCAAACCCGGCTGGTGCTGATCTGCGACGTCGGCGGCGGCACCACCGACCTCACCCTGATCCGCGTGGCGATGCAGGACGGGCAGCCGCAGCTGACCCGTATCGGCGTGGGCAACCACCTGATGCTCGGCGGCGACAACATGGACCTGGGGCTGGCGCATCAGGTCGAAGCGCGCCTGGGCAAGGCAGAGCCGGCGCAGCCGCGCCTGTCGGCCGCGAGCCTGTCGCAGCTGGTGGCGCGCTGCCGCGCCGCCAAGGAACAACTGCTGGGCGCGGACGCGCCCGATGCCGTCAACGTAACGCTGCTGGGCGCGGGTTCCCGGCTGGTCGGCGGCGCGCGCTCGGTACAGGTGACGCGGCAGGAAGTCGAGCAGCTGGTGGTCGATGGCTTTTTCCCCAACGTGCCGGCCAGCGAACGTCCCCGGCGCGCGCGCGGCGCCATCGTCGAGTTCGGCCTGCCCTATGCCGCCGATCCCGCCGTGACCCGCCACGTCGCCGCCTTCCTTGGCCAGCATGCCGCGCAGGCCCGTGCCGCGCTGGAGCTGGAGGGCGCGCCGGACGATATCCTGCCGGTGCCCGACACGCTGCTGCTCAACGGCGGCGTGTTCCGCGCGCAGGCGCTGGCCGACCGCATCGCCGACACGCTCGGCGGCTGGCGCGGCGCGCCGCTGCAGGTGCTGCACAACGCCGATCCCGACATTGCCGTGGCGCGCGGCGCGGTCGCGTATGCGCGCGCACGCGCCGGACAGGCGCCGCGCATCGGCGGCGGCTCGGCGCGCAGCTATTTCCTGGTGCTCGACGATGGCGCCACGGGCCAGCAAGGGATCTGCCTGCTGCCGCGCGGCACCGAGGAAGGCCACGAAATCCACCTCAGCGACCGCACCTTCGCCTTGCGGCTGGGGCACCCGGTGCAGTTCCACCTGGTGTCTTCGGTGGCCGAGACGCCCTACCGGGCCGGCGCGCTGACCGACCTGTCCGGCGGCGACTTCGTGCGCCTGCCGCCGATCGCCACCGTGGTGCCGACGCGCGGCGCCGGCGGCCCGCGCGAAACGCCGGTGCAGATCACCACGTCGCTGACCGAAGTCGGCACGCTCGAAGTCCACTGCATCAACACCGGCGATGCCGCGCAGCGCTGGCGCCTGGAGTTCCAGCTGCGCGGCAACGACGCCGCGGCGGCCGCGCCGGCGCCAACGGCCCACCCGTCTCTGCCGCAGGCTTTGGAGTTGATCGACCGCACCTTCGGCGCGCGTTCGCAGGAGGTCGGGCCGAAGGAGGTCAAGCGCCTGCGCGCGCAGCTGGAGCAGATCCTGGGCGCGCGCGAGCAGTGGGACAGCGCGCTGCTGCGCGAGCTGTTCGGCGCCTTGTGGGAACGCGCCAGGCGCCGCCGCCGCACGGCGGACCATGAGCGCCTGTGGCTTAACCTGGCGGGCTATTGCGTGCGCCCCGGCTTTGGCTACCCGCTCGACGAATGGCGCGTCGCGCAGCTGTGGTCGCAGTACGACCAGGGCATCCAGTACGTCAACGAAAGCCAGAACTGGTCGGAATGGTGGACGCTGTGGCGGCGCGCCGCCGGCGGGCTCGACGAAAGCGCGCAGCTGCGCCTGCTGGAAGACATGGCCTTCTACCTGCAGCCGCCGGGCAGCGCGCACTTCAAGAAGCCGGCCGGGCCCACCCGTGGCGGCTATGCCGACATGGTCCGGCTGGCCGGCTCGCTCGAGCGCCTGCCCGTCGACGCCAAGACCGAGCTGGCCGGCTGGCTGCTGACCCGGCTGCGCAAACCCTCCGAGAACAACCAGGGCTGGTGGGCGGTGGGCCGCATCGGCGCCCGCATGCCGTTCTACGGCAGCGCCCACAGCGTGGTGCCGGCCGACACCGCCGGCCAGTGGCTGGACGCCATCCTGGCGCTCGACTGGAAAAAGGTGGAGCCGGCCGCGTTCGCCGCGGTGCAGATCGCACGCCTGACCGGCGACCGCACCCGCGACCTGCCCGACGAGCTGCGCGCGAACGTGGTGCGCCGGCTGCAGGCCGCCAACGCGCCGCCGGGCTGGATCGCGATGGTGCGCGAGGTAGTCGAACTCGACGCCGCGGACGAGGGACGGGTCTTCGGCGAGGCGTTGCCGGCCGGACTCAAGCTGATCGCGGGCTAGCCCGCCCCGGGCGGCGAGCGCCCGCAAGCGCCTCGTTTGCCACTTGCCGGCGCCGGGGCAGGCGATGACCTACGATGACGGTAGGCTCCCCGGGGGTCCCATCGTGCAGCCGTTCACCCGCCATCCCTCTATCGTCTTGCTCGCCTTGCTCGCCGTTGCCGCCATGGCATCGGCCGGGCTGTGCCGCGCCGACGACGCACGGCAGAAGCAGCGCGCGGAGATGGTCAGCGAGATTGTGGCGATCGACGCCGGCGCCGGCGTGCCCAACCGCAGCCACGGCATCGCCCCGGGCGTGATGGCCGTGATGGGCCAGGTGCCCCGCCATGAGTTCGTGCCGGACCCGCAGAAGCCGCACGCCTACGAGAACCGGCCGCTGCCCATCGGCCATGGCCAGACCATTTCGCAGCCGTATATCGTGGCGCTGATGACCGATCTGCTGCGGGTCCGGCCGGGCGACAGCGTGCTCGAGATCGGCACTGGCTCCGGCTACCAGGCCGCGGTGCTGAGCCAGCTGGCGCGCGCGGTCTATACCATCGAGATCATCGAGCCGCTCGGGCGCCAGGCCTGCGAGCGCCTGCAGCGGCTGGCCTACCGGCAGGTGGCGTGCAAGGTGGGCGACGGCTACTACGGCTGGGACGAGCATGCCCCCTATGACGCCATCGTCGTCACCGCCGCGGCCAGCCACGTGCCGCCGCCGCTGATCCGGCAGCTCAAGCCGGGCGGGCGCATGGTGATCCCGGTGGGCGCGCAGTTCCTGACGCAGTACCTGCTGCTGGTGGAAAAGTCCCCGGACGGCAGCGTCAGCACCCGGCAGATCCTGCCGGTGCGCTTCGTGCCGCTGGTCGGCAAGCACTGAGGCGCGGGCACCCGGCGGGACACCCCAGGCGATGAACGCGATGCCACGCCCGCCGCTGTTTGCCCTGGCCCTGCTCTCCGCCGCCGCGCTGGGTTATGAAATCCTGCTGATGCGGCTGCTTTCGATCATCCTGTGGCATCACTTCGCCTACATGATGATCAGCGTGGCCCTGCTCGGCTACGGCGCCGCGGGGGCGCTGGTGGCACTGGCGCAGCCGGGGCTGGTGCGGCATTTCGTGCCGGTGTTTGCCGGCGGCGCGCTGCTGTTCGGCATCAGCGCCCTGGTCTGCTTCGAGCTGGCGCAGCGCGTCGGCTTCAACCCGCTGGAAATCCTGTGGGAACCCACCCAGCCGCTGCGCCTGGTGGCGATCTACCTGCTGCTGTTCGTGCCCTTCCTGTGCGCGGCCACCAGCGTGTGCCTGGCCTTTGCCCGCTTCCCGGTGCAGGTACCCCGGCTCTACAGCTTCGACATCCTCGGCGCCGGGCTGGGTAGCCTGGGCATCATCGCCGCGCTGTTCGTGCTGGCCCCCATCGACGCCCTGCGCCTGGTCAGCATGACGGGCATGGCGGCCGCGGCGCTGGCCTGCATGGAATGCCGCTGGCATCGCCCGTGGCTGCCGGCGCTGCTGCTGGCGGCGGCAGCCTTACCCGCGGCCATCCCGGGCAGCTGGATGACGTTGCGGCCGTCGGATTACAAGGAATTGAGCCAGCTGCTGCGCATCGGCGACGCGCGCGTGGTGGCGCAGCGCTCCAGTCCGCTGGGGCTGATCACGGTAGTCGAGAGTCCGGCGATTCCGCTGCGCCATGCGCCGGGGCTCAGCCTGAATGCCACCGCGGAACCGCCGCCGCAGCTTGCCGTGTTGGCCGACGGCGACGGCCTGAGCGCGCTCAACCGCTACGACGGCCGGCGCGAGCCGCTGGCCTACCTGGGCGACCTGACCTCGGCGCTGCCGTATCACCTGCTGCAGGCGCCGCCGCGCGTGCTGGTGCTGGGCAGCGGTGCCGGCGCCGACGTGCTGCAGGCGCTCTACCACGGCGCCAGCGCGGTCGATGCGGTCGAGCTGAACCCGCAGGTGATCGGGCTGGTGCAGGACCGCTTCGGCGCGTTCTCGGGCAAGCCGTACAGCGCGGCGGGCGTGCAGGTGCATGTCGGCGAGGCGCGCGGCTTCCTGGCCGCCAGCCGGCAGCGCTACGACCTGATCCAGGTGGCGCTGCTGGATTCCTTCAGCACCTCGTCGGCGGGCCTGTATGCGCTCTCCGAAAGCTACCTCTATACCGTGGAAGCGTTCGAGGCCTACCTGCGCCACCTGCGGCCCGGCGGCCTGCTGGCGATCACGCGCTGGGTCTCGCTGCCGCCGCGCGATATCCCGAAACTGTTCGCCACCGCCGTGGCGGCGATGGCGCGCGCGGGCGTGTCCGATCCGTCGCGCCGGCTGGTGCTGCTGCGCGGCTGGAAGACGGCCACGCTGGTGGTCAAGCACGGCGACTTCCAGCCCGCGGAAATCGGCGCATTGCTCGACTTCGGGCGTATGCGCTCGTTCGACGTCGAATACCATCCCGGCATCCGGCCCGGCGCGGCCAACCGCTACAACGTGCTCGACCAGCCAGACTTCTACGCCGCCGCGCAGGCGCTGCTCGGCCCCGAGCGCGAGCGCTTCCTGGCGCGCTACAAGTTCGACGTGCGGCCCGCCACCGACGACCGGCCCTACTTCTTCCACTTCTTCAAATGGCGCACGCTGCCGGAGCTGATCTCGCTGAAGGCGCAGGGCGGGCTGCCCTTGCTGGACTGGGGCTATCCGGTGCTGGTGGCAACGCTGCTGCAGGCCACGGCCGCGGCGCTGTTGCTGATCGGCGTGCCGCTGCGCGTGCTGCGGCGGCGCGCGCCAGCGTCATCGGTGCCGCTGGTGCCAGTAGCGCGCACTGGCTTCTACTTTGTCGCGGTCGGCCTTGGCTTCATGTTCGTCGAGATCGCCTTTATCCAGAAATTCATCCTGTTCCTGAGCCATCCGCTCTATGCCGTGGCGGTGGTGCTGTGCGCGTTCCTGTGCTTTGCCGGGCTGGGCAGCCGCTTTGCCCCGCGCCTGCCGGCGCGCGCCGGGCCCGGGCGCGGCCGGCGCCAGGTGGCGCTGGCGATCGGCGGCGTGTGTGCCGTGGCGCTGCTCTACCTGGTGGCGCTGCCTGATGTGTTCCCGCGGCTGATTGCCTGGCCGGATCCCGCCCGGGTCGCCGTTGCGGTGGCACTGATCGCGCCGCTGGGCTTCCTGATGGGGATGCCGTTCCCGCTCGGGCTGTCCGGGCTCGCGGCCCGCGACGACACACTGGTGCCGTGGGCCTGGGGCATCAACGCCTGCGCCTCGGTGGTGGCGGCGGTGCTGGCCACGCTGCTGGCGATCCACGCCGGCTTTACCGTGGTGGTGCTGGTGGCGCTGCTGATGTACGCCACCGCCGCGCTGGCGTGCCCCTGAGACTTGCGTGGTGCTGCCGGGCCCGCGACCCTCAGCCCGCGGCCGCGTTGCCCTGAACCACGTGCAATGCCGGCTGGCTCGGCAGGCGCGGCACGAAGCGGTGGCGGTCGATCTCGCCGCCGCGCGCAACCAGGATGGTGCCCTCGGGAATCTCCTCCCACACGCCCTGCACGTCGATCAGCGGCTCCGACAGGACCAGGAAGGCATCGTCGCCCGCCGCGGCGATGCGCGGGTCGTCCGGATAGAGCTCGCGCAACTGCCGGAACGAGGTGCTGTGGAACAGCGAGCGCGAGTTGGTCTCGCTCGAATAGCGCACCGCGACGATCTGCCGGCCGTCGGTCACGCAGACCGTCATGTTGAGCGGGAATTGCACGTCGTGGCGAAGGCCGACATCCTCGATCAGGCCGGCCATCTGTTCCAGCGCGCCGACCGGATCGCGCTCCAGGCCAAAGGTCAGCGCCAGGAAGAACATCACCTCGGAATCGGTCGAGCCCTCGATCCAGCGGAACAGGTGCGGCGCCACCGCCATCATCAGGTCGCGCCGCACCAGCGGATAGTCGCGGATCAGGCCGTTGTGGACGAACAGCCAGCGGCCAAAGCGGAACGGATGGCAGTTGGTTTCCTGCGTCGGCGTGCCGGTGGCGGCGCGCACGTGCGCCACGAACATCGGCGCGCGCACCGCCCTGGCGGTCTCGCGCAGGTTGGTGTCGCTCCACGCCGGATGCAGGCAGCGGTAGCGGAACGGCACCTCGGCATGGCGCCCGTACCAGCCAACGCCAAAGCCGTCGCCGTTGGTGGTGGTATGGCCCAGCCGGGAATTCAGGCTCTGGTCGATCAGCGAGTGTTCCGGCTGGAACAGCACCGTTTCCAATGCAACGGATCTGCCCGAGTACGCCAGCCAGCGGCACATATTGCTCCTCCTTGTCCTTTGCGGGTGCGGCGCGGTGCCCTCCGCCCCACCCATCAGTTGTAGGACGGCGCGGCGCGAACGGCAAAGAAATGGTCTGTCAGGCACCCGCCGGCGCCCGGCCAGCCGGACTCAGGTGAAGCGGTAGGCCAGCGAAATGATGATCGGCCCCAATACCGGCAGCATCACGTTGGCAATGGCATAGGTGATGGTGTAGCCCAGCAGCGGCACCGAACTCTGGCTGGCGGCCAGGATCGCGCTGATCGCCGGGGTGCTGACATGCTGCCCGGCAATCGCGCCGACCAGCAGCGGGCCTTCGATCCTGAGCAGCTTGTGCCCGATCCACAACGACAGGCACGCGGGAACCAGCGACACCGCCAGCCCGATCAGCGGCAGCACCGCGCCGTGCTCGCGGATCAGCGCGATCGCATCCGGCCCGGCCGACAGCCCGACGCAGGCGACGAACACCGCCAGCCCCAGGTCCTTCAGGATCTGCACCGCCGACGCCGGAAAGGTGCCGAGCGATGGCTTGCGCGACTGGGCCCAGCCGAACACCAGCCCGCTCAGCAGCGCCCCGCCGCCGCTGCCCAGCGAGATGTGCATGCCGCCCAGGCTCAGGCTCAGCGTGCCCACCAGCAGGCCGGCCAGGATGCCCACGCACAGGAACACCAGGTCGGTGACCTCGGAGGCCTTGGCCTCCACCCCGATGCCGGCGATGGCCTCGGACAGGGAAGGCTCCAGGCCGACGATCGTGATCACGTCGCCCAGCTGCAGCGGCGTCGAGCGCGTGATCGGCAGCGACAGGCCCGAGCGCCGCACTTCCAGCACCCAGACCTCGCGTAGCCGCCGCGGGCCGGCGAGGCGCGCCAGCTCGCCAAGGGTCTTGCCGTTGACGCGGCGCTTGTTCACCACCACCCGCTTCTCCACCAGCTGGATGGCATCGGTGTGCGCCTCGGGCAGCAGCACTTCCGGGCCGATCAGCGCGGCGGCCTTCAGCAGGTTGCTGCGGATGCCGACCAGGGCCAGGATATCGCCGGCCTGCACGGCGTCGTCATCGCCCAGCTCGATGCCGGCCCCGCCGCGCAGCACCTTGACCACCGACGCCCGACCGCCGACCTGGTGCTGCAGCTGGCTCACCGTCATGCCGGCGGCCTGGTGCACCGAGTAGGCGCGCCCGATCAGCCGCGGCAGCGCCGGCTGGGTGGCCACGTCGTCGTCGGACGCGGCCTCCATGCGCGCCGCGACCTCGCGCGCGGCCTGGCGCAGGTCGATGCCCAGCAGCGCCGGCGCGATCTGGCTGGTGAAGAACACGATGCTGATCAGCCCGACCAAGTAGGTCAGCGTATAGGCGGTGGCGATATTGGCCTCGTAGCGGCCCACGGTGGCGGCATCCAGGCCGAGGTGCTTGAGCGCTTCGGCGGCGGTGCCCACCACCGCCGACTCGGTCGCGGCGCCGGCGGCCAGCCCGGCGGCGGTGCCCGGATCGAAGCCCAGCCAGGCCGCCGCGGCGAGCGCGATCGCCAGCACCACCACCGCCTCCACCACCGGCAGCACCATATAGCGCAGGCTCGAGCGGTTCAGGTTGGCAAAGAACTGCGGCCCGCCGGAATAGCCCATGGCAAAGATGAACAGCGCGAAGGCCATGTCCTTCAGTTCGCCATGCATCTGGCAGCCGGTCTGCCCCATGAACAGCGCGACGATCAGCGTGCCGCACACGCCTCCCAGCTGGATCGGTCCCACCCGCGCCTTGCCGACGAAGTATCCAAGTCCGACGGTGATGAACAGCACCAGCAACGGGTTGGCGGCAAGGAAATCAACGGTACAGGTCATGGGGGCGCGGGTTGGGTTCGTGGTAGCGGCTGGATCAGGGCGGGATCAGGGATTGAGCGGTGGCAGCGCCGGCGCGGCGTGGCGCCGGCGCTGCGGGGCGGGCCTGGCGTGGCGGCCCAGTGCTTGCGCGAGCGGGTTGCCGTCCCAGGCGGACGGGACCGGCACCGCCCCGTAGAGATGGCGCTGCAGGCCGGTGACGGCGTCGGCCAGCGCGGCATCGCCGGCGGCTTCGGCCCAGGCCGCGGGCGTGGTGCCATGCGCTGCGCGGGTCCAGTCGCCCAGCGCCTGGCTGGCGGCGGCCGCATCGCCCGCGCGGCAGGCCCGCAGCGTGGCCGCCAGCCGCGCCTCGGCGCCCCCGGCGCGGGCGCGGCGGCGCTCGGCGCGGCGTTGCCGCAGGCGCGCCAGGCGCGGCCGCAGCCGCCGCCACAGCAGCGCCAGCAAGGCGACGCCGAGCAGCGCGACCGCGCCCCACAGCAGCGTGCGCCACGGCAGGCCGCCCGCGCCCGGCAGCGCGCCGGCCGACGGCCCGCCCGGCGCCAGCGCCCCGGCGTTGCGCGCGGCGGCCACCTCGACCTTTACCGCCGGCGCTTCGGAGCTGGTCGGCCGGCGCGTGGCGGGATCGACCCAGTCCACTGTGACCGCGGGCAGCGTATAGGTGCCGGGTCGCTCGAACACGTAGGTCAGCGTATCGATGCGCGTGCCGCCCGGCTCCGGCGCCGCCTGGGCCTGGTCGCCTTGGGCCTGGTCGGACAGCCGCGCGTCCGCGCGGAACATGCGCACGCCGCGCGGCGACGCGGCATGCGGCGGCACGATCATCATCGCCTGGGTCTGCGGCGCAAAGGTGGTGACGGTGCGCACCAGCGCATCGCCCGCATGCAGCCGGACCACGCCGTGGTCGGGGTTGTGGTCCAGCGTCTGCGTCACGCTGAGCCGCGCCACCGGCAGCAAGCGCCGGCCGGCGGTGGCGCCCGCCGCCGCGGTGCCGGTGCCGCCCGTGCCGACCCGGATCGTGGTGAGCGGCAAGGTGACGCTGCCCTCGCGCGGCGCGCCGTCGTCGCCGGCGTAGGTCACGCGGATGGTCGCGGCCGGTAGCCGGAAGTCGCCATCCTGCTCGGCAGTGAAGGCATAGGTCTTGCGAATGCCCGCATAGGCCACGCCGTCGATGGTCTCGGTGGAATTCACGGCGCGCGCATCGGGCAAGGTGACCACCGCGCCCGGCACCGCAAGCGGCGGGAACTCGGGTGCCGACAGGAAATAGTTGGGCGCGAGGATGGTGACGTCGATGCCCACCTGCTGGCCCACCAGCACCGGCTGGTGCGCGCCCACGTCGACACGCACGATGGGCCCGGCCGGTCCGGCAGCGGCCCGCGCCAGCCAGGGCCACAGCCACGCCGCCAGCAGCAGCACCAGCAGCGCGGCGCGCCGCAGCCACGCGCGAGGCCGGATGGCGTGGCGCCTCATCGCGCGCCCTGCGCCGGCGCCGCCTGTCCGTGCTGCAGCGCGAACTTGCGCTGCAGCAGGTCGGTCGGCGTGGTCTGGATCGCGCGCATCCACATCTCGGCGTCCTGCGTCAGTACCACCTGCAGCGACTTGCCGCCCGGTGCCGACGGCTTCGCGGCGTCGTACTTGACCTGGTCCGGCGGCAGGTCGGGTGGTTCTTCGCCGTCGTCGGGGTCCGGCTTGTCCTTCGGCAGCTGCTGCGCCAGCAGTTTTTCCATCAGCGCCAGGTTGGCGCTTGCCTCTGGCCATTGCGGCTGGCGCTTCAGCGCCTGGCGGTAGCGCGCGGCGGCCTGCCGGTACTGGCCCTGCCGCGCCAGCGCATTGCCCTGGTTGTAGTCGGCCTGTGCGGAATCGACCCGCGCGAAGCTCTGCACCGCCTGCGCGTACTGGCCGGCGCGATACTGGGCGATGCCCCGCCACATCGGATCGTCGAACAGCGTCGCGGCGCGCGCAAAATCGCCCTGCTCGAAGGCGCGCCGGCCTTGCTGGTCGTGGGTCAGCCACAGGTCGACGAAGCGCCATGGGCGTACCTCACTGGCTTGCGTGGCTGGCGCGGATGACTGCGCCTGCGCCTCGGGCGGCGCGGCAAGCGCCAACGCCAGCGCCAGCAGCAGGCCCGCGTTCCAGCGCACGGTCCAGCCCTTGCGGAACCATAGCATCGCCAGCAGCGCGAGCGGCGGCACCAGCCACCAGCCTTCATCCTTCCAGCGGGTGCGGTCGCCGGCCTGCATCTGTTCGAGATGCGACTGCACGTGGCGCTGCACCCAGGCCACGTCGTCGTCGCTGTCCGGCGTGAAGGTCGCCACCGGCACGCCGCTGTCATCGCCGAAGCGCTCCAGCGCTTTCACATCGAGCCGCGCAAACACCCGCGCGCCGTCCTGCTCGACAAAGCCGCCGGCGGCATCGCGCAGCGGCCCGCCCTGCGCGGTGCCCAGCGCCAGCACCACCGGCTGGCTGCGGCCGCTGCCGGCCTGGGCGCGGAACGCCGCCGCGGCGGCCGGGTCGACGCCGTCGGTCAGGAACAGGATGGTGCCCGGCACCGGCTCACGCTTCAGGTCGGCGTCGATCACGCGCAGCGCCTGCGCCATGTCGCGCCCGGGCACCGGCATGATGCGGGTCTGCAGCGCATCGGCGAAGGTCTGCAGCAGGCTGGCGTCGTCGGTCAGCGGCAACACCAGGTGGGTCGAGCCGGCATAGGCGTAGATGGCGGTGCGGCCGCCGTCGCGGCGCGCCAGGAGCGCCTTGACCTTGAGCTTGGCGCGCTCCAGCCGCGTGGGCGTGACGTCGACCGCGTCCATGCTCGGCGACAGGTCCACGGCGATCGCCAGCGGCGCCTTGTCGTCGAGGAACGGCGGGCGTTCCTGGCGCCAGCTCGGGCCCGCCAGCGCCACCGTGCCCAGCGCCAGCAGCAGCGCGGTCAGGTGCACCGGGCGCAGCGCCAGGCGGCGGCGCTCGCCGAGCATCAGCGCGTCGAGCAGGTGCGGCGCGATGGTGTCGCGCCAGCGCCGCCGCACGTCGCCGCGGCGCCGCACCGCCCACACCAGCAGCGCGGCCGGCAGCAGCCCCAGCAGCCACCACGGGCGCAGGAAATGGAAGTGGGCGAGCGGCTCGAGCCAGGCCGGCATCAGCGCCCGCTCCCGGCGGCATCCGCCATCGCGCCCGGCGGGTCCACCGCTTCCGTCGCTTCCGTCGCTTCCGTCGCTTCCACCACGCCGGCTCGGGGTGGCCTGGGCCGCGCGACCCACGCCGAATAGCCGAACATCAGCAGCTGGTACGCCAGCACCAGCGCCAGCGCCGCGCCCAGCGGCCACATGAACAGCTCGCGCCGCGGCCGCCAGGACAACGTCTTCTGCTCATGCGGCGTGATCCGGTCGAGGGTCGCGTAGATGCTCTCCAGGCTGGCCTGGTCGGCGCCGAAGAAATAGCGCCCGCCGGTCTGCGCCGCCAGCCGCTGCAGCACGTCGAGATCGACCTTCTCTTCGCCCGCGGCGTTGGGGTCGCCGATGCCGATGGTATGCACCACCACCTTGCGTTCGCGCGCGATGCCGCCGGCGCGCTCGGGCGGCATCCGGCTGGCGGTGTCGTTGCCGTCGGTCAGCACGATCATCACGCGCTCCGGCGCTTCGCTGTGCCCGAACAGCTTGATGCCGAGGCCGATGGCATCGCCCAGCGCCGTGCTCGGTCCGGCCATGCCGGGCAGCAGGTCGGCCAGCAGCGCCTGCACCAGCTGGTGGTCCAGGGTAAACGGCGCCAGCGGGTACGGCGCATCGCCGAACACCACCAGGCCGATGCGGTCGCCCGGGCGCCGCGCCACGAAATTGCCGACCACCTGCCGCACCGCCTGCACGCGCGGGATCAGCGCGCCGGACGGATCGCGGAAGTCGCGCGTGTCCATCGACTGCGACAGGTCCAGCGCCAGCAGCAGGTCGCGCGCGGGCTGCACCTTCTGCACCGGCGCCTCGAGGTACTGCGGCCGCGCCAGCGCCGTCACCACCAGCACCCACGCCAGCGGCGCCAGCACCCATTGCAGCCGGTTGCGGCGCGGCACCACGGCGCCGGCCGCCGGCGTCAGCCCGGCGGCACTGGCGACCTCGCCAAAGAACGGCAGCCGCACCGACCGGCTTTCCTCGCGGTACGGCGGCAGCCACCACCACAGCAGCAAGGGCAGCGGCAGCAGCGCGAACAGCCACGGATATTCAAACTGGTACATGGTGCTCCGCAATCCAGCGCCGGCATGCCGCGGCCACGGCGCGCACCTCGGCGTCCGGCCATTGCGCCAGCGCGGCGTCGCCACGGTACTCGGCGTCTTGCACCAGGGCCGCCAGCTGCGGTGCGACATCCCCGGCCCGACCCGCATGCGCCCGCAGGAATTCGGCCCAGCCGCCGCCGGCCAGGCTGGCCACCTGCGCGCGCGGCCACGCCGCCAGCGCGGTGCGCTTGAGCAGCGCCGCCATCGCGCGCAAGGCCGCGGCGCGGTGTGCGGGGTCCGGGTCCTGCGGCAGCGCCGCCAGTTCCGCCAGCGCCTCGCGCCGGTAGCGGTTGGCGCGATAGCGCCGCCAGCCGCGCCAGCCGGCCCAGGCCAGCACCAGCAGCAGCACGCCGCCGGCGATCGGCCAGCCGATGGTCTGCGGCATCCACGACGGCGGCGGCGGCACGGCGAGGTCGGCCAGCGTTGCCAGGGTCGCCGGGGCGGCGCTGTGCGTGAGGCTCATCGCGCCGCCCCCGCGCGTTGCCGCACCGGTGCCTGCTGCAGCGGCCGGCCCAGCAGCCGGCGCAACTGCGGCGCGGTCTCCTCGGCGGCTGACAGCGGCAGCAGCGGCACGCCCATGGCATGGTGCCAGTCCAGCAGTGCCCTGGCGCGGGCATCGGCAAACTCGGCGATGCCGCGCCGCGTGGCGGCGTGGCCGAAGCCCAGCTCGACCTGCAGCTCGCCGTCGCTGACCACCAGCTGCCCCGAGCCCGGCAGCGCGCCCAGGAACGGGTCGTGGACCAGGATGGTCAGCACATCGTTGTGCGTTGCCAGCGCCAGCATCAGGTCGCGGGTGCGGGTGTCATGGCCGTCGAAATCGCTGACCACGATCACCAGGCAGTCGTGGCGCGCCATGCGCGCGGTGCGCTCCAGCGCCGCGTTGAGCTGCCCGGCGGCGCGGCGCGCCGGCGCGTCGGCGCGCAGGGCCTGGTTGAAGCGAGCGATGCCGCCCAGCAGCTGCTGCACCGCGTCGCGGCTGCGGCGCGGCGCGAACGCTTCGATGCGCTCGTCGCCCAGCACCACGCCGCCGACGCGGTCGCCTTCGGCGAGCACGCGCCACGCGGCCAGCGCCGCTGCTTCGGCTGCGCTGACCGATTTCATCGCGCGCCGGCTGCCGAAGAACATGTTGATGCGCTGGTCCACCACCAGCAGCACCGGCCGGTCCTTTTCCTCGGTGTAGACGCGCACATGGGGCCGGCCGGTGCGCGCGGTCACGCGCCAGTCCATGCTGCGGATATCGTCGCCGGGCAGGTAGAGGCGCAATTCCTCGAAGGTCAGCCCGCGCCCGCGCACGCGCGAGGCATGGCGCCCGGCCAGCACGCTGTGCACCGGCTGGCGCGGCAGGAAATGGAAGTCGCGCGCGGCCACCTCGAGCCGGGCCAGCGCCGCGGCATCCACGCTGACTCCGGCCAGCGCCTGTGAAGACGGCGCGTGCGCCGCCGCCGGGGCGGCGCGGGCGATGGCGCGGAATGGCAGGCGCATGAAAGGCGGCCCTCGCGCTGGTTCAGGCCACCGCCACTTGCTGCACCAGGCGCTCGATCACGGCATCGGCGCCGACGCCGGCGGCATGCGCCTCGTACGACAGGATCAGCCGGTGGCGAAACACATCGCCGACCACGGCCTGCACGTCCTCGGGCGTGACGAAGTCGCGCCCGTGCAGCCACGCATGCGCGCGCGCCACCTTGTCCAGCCCGATCGAGCCGCGCGGGCTCACGCCCACCTGGATCCACTTGTCGAGATCGTCGTCGACAAGCTTGGGCGCGCGCGTGGCCTGCACCAGCGCGACGATGTAGCGCTCCACCGCCTCGCTGACATGGATGTCATGGATGGCCGCACGCGCGGCGAAGATGGCCTCGGGCGCGAGCCGCACCGGAGCGCTCGCGCCAGCCGCCGCGCCGCCCGCCTCTTCCGCGCGCGCCAGCCTGACGATGTCGGCCTCGGCCTGCGCTTCGGGATAGCCCACGCTGACATGCATCAGGAAGCGGTCCATCTGCGCCTCGGGCAGCGCGTAGGTGCCCTCCTGTTCGATCGGGTTCTGCGTCGCCATCACCAGGAACAGCGACTCGAGCTTGTGGGTGGTGCCGCCGACGGTGACCTGGCGCTCTTCCATCGCCTCCAGCAGCGCCGCCTGGACCTTGGCCGGCGAGCGGTTGACCTCGTCGGCCAGCACCAGGTTGGCGAACACCGGGCCGGCCTGGAAGCGGAACTCGCCCTTGCCGCCTTCGGTGAAGTAGATTTCCGAGCCGGTGATGTCGGCCGGCAGCAGGTCAGGCGTGAACTGGATCCGCGACAGCCGCGCATCGAGGTTGCGCGCCAGCATCTTGATGGCGCGCGTCTTGGCCAGCCCCGGCAGGCCTTCGACCAACAGGTGGCCGTCCGCCAGCAGGCCCAGCAGCAGGCGCTCGATCATGCGCTGCTGGCCCACGATCGATTCGCCCATGCGCTGCTGCAGGGCCAGGACGTCGTCGCGTGTGCTCATGGGGCGTTCCTTGGGGTGTTCTCGGATGCGGCCGGGGCACGGCGGGCCTGCCCGCCGACGAACCATGCGTAGTAGGGATTGTCGGGATCGGCGCGCATGGCCTGCGTGATATGGCTGGCCCACGCCTCGCGGTCGCCGCGGTAGGCGTCGAGGCCGGCGCGGTAGAACGTGTGCAGGATCTCGCGCTCGTGGCGCAGCTCGCGCCAGAAGGCATCGTCGGCGCCCGCCAGCGGCGGTTCGCTTTGCAGGGACAGCAGCCTGGACAACGATTCCGGGAAGGCGTCGGGGCGGACCCAGCCGGCATACTCGATGCGCGGGCGGTCGTCGGTCACGGCCGGCGCATCGGCCGCATACCAGTCCAGCCCGGCGCGGTCGGTGACCCAGGTGGCCAGCAGCGCCGCCGCCGAGCGCACCCCCACCGCCTGCAGCGCCGCGGCGACATCCGGCTGCGCAAAGCGCGCGCGGACCTGCGCCACATCCAGCGCCAGCGGCGACATCGAACCCACCAGCAGCATCTCGTGCAGCTCGGTGGTCCACAGCGTGGCGTGCGGGAACACATCGAGGAAGCTTCGCACCAGCATGCGCGTATCGGCGTCGTTCTGCGTCGGCAGCGGCAGCCACTGCGCCACCAGGCCGCCGGGCTGCAGCCGCGTGGCAGCGAGCCGGTAGAAGTCGGTCGAATACAGGTTGGCCACGCCGGCAGCCGATGGCGGCGGCGGCTCCAGCGTGACCAGGTCGTACTGCTGCGGGCTCTGCAGCAGTTCGCGCCGGCCGTCGCGCAGGCGGATCTCCACGCGCGGGTCGGTGGCGACGCCGAAATTGCCCTTGAAGCTGGGCACCGCGCGCGCGACCGGCGGCAGCAACTCCGCCACCACGCGCCGCTCCAGCCCCGGCCACGCCAGCGTCGCGCCCGCCGTGATGCCGGTGCCGAGCCCGATCACCAGCGCCGACTTCGGCGCGCCGTTGTGCACGATCAACGGCAGCAGCGCCTGCAGCCGCATATAGCGCTGCGAGGTCATGGCATCGCCGGAATTGGACACGCCCTGGATATAGAGGCGCCGGAAGCGATTGGTGGCGGAGCTCTGCTCGACCACCGCCACGGTGGCGCCGCGCCCTTCCTCGTAGAACACCAGTTCGCCGCCGCGCGCCCGCGCCAGCAGCGTGGCGAGGCGGTCCGGCGGCGCCAGCGCGGCGGCGATCACTGCCAGCACGCCCAGCATCGGCACCGCCCAGCGCGCCGCGGGCCGCACGCCGCTGCCCAGCGCCACCGCCACCACGCCGACCACCGCCGCCGCGACCGCCAGCAGCGCCAGCGTACGCACCAGCCCCAGGTACGGCACCAGCACAAAGCCGGCCAGCGCCGTGCCGGCGATGCCGCCGAGCGTGTTGAGGGCGATCACGCTGCCCACGCCCGCGCCGATACGCCGGCTGTCGACACTGACACGCAACACGAACGGGAACGCCGCCCCAAGCAGCAGCGTCGGCACGAACACCACCGTCAGCGCCGCCAGCGCAAAGCGCGCGCAGGCCGCCAGCAGCGGGCTCGCGCTCAGGCCCTGCACCCATGCCGACACGCTGCCCTGTGCGCGCATCAGCCATTCGCCCAGCAGCACGAATTCCAGCAAGGCCACCAGCCCGGCCGCCGCCACCAGCAGCCCGAAGGCACCCCACGGGTCGCGCACGCGGTCGGCATGGCGCGCGGCCAGCGCGCTGCCGATGGCCAGCCCGGCCAGGTAGGTGGCCAGCACCACGGTGAAGGCGAAGGTGCGCGTGCTGAGGAACTGCACGATGGCCTGCGACCAGACCACCTCGTAGCCCAGCGCGATGCCGCCGGCGGCGGCATACAGCAGCAGCGCGAGCCGGCCGCTGGCGACATCGCCGGCGGCAGCGGCAGGTTGCGCTGCGTGGGCGCTGGCGGGAGCGCAGGGACTCGTTGCCCGCCGCGCCAGCAGCCAGGCACACAGCGCCGCGACGCCGTTGAGCATGCCCGCCGCGATGGCGCTGCCGAGGATGCCAAGCCCGGGCACCAGCACAAAGCCAGCCAGCAGCGTGCCGGCGATGGCGCCGGCGGTGTTGGCGGCGTAGAGCCGGCCACCGTGCGTGCCAACGCGGCCCGGGCGCGAGCCCAGCACGCGCATCAGCACCGGCAGCGTGCCGCCCATCGCGGCCGCCGGCAGGATCACCAGCACGAACGGCAACGCCCACGCCAGCAGGCCCACCCGGCTTTCCAGCCAGGCAAACGGCGCGGCGGCCTGCGCCAGGGCCAGCGTCGCGCCGACGCCCAGCACCAGCACCGCGAGTTCCAGCCAGGCATACAGCCGCAGCGGATGGCCATGGCGATCGGCGCTGCGGCCGAAGACCCAGCCGCCCAGTGCCAGGCCGCCGAAGAACGCGCTCACGGCGGTGGTGACGGCGTGTACCTCGACACCCACCACCAGCGCGAGCTGCCTGATCCACAGCACCTGGAACACCAGTCCCGCGGTGCCCGAGGCAAAAAGCAGCAGGGCAGGCACCAGCGCGGCGTCATGCCACGCCTGCCCGTCCTGCCCCGCCTGCGCGGCGGCCCGGGCGCCCTGCCCGTTGGTGGCCGCCGCATACCGCACCTTATCCTTGCCGGAGCCTGCGCCGGCGCGCGCTTCTACCATGGTGCGATCCCTGTGGAATGGGCCAGCCGGCCTTTGCAGTGGAAGCCGGCTGGCCGGTCACGCCGGAGGCTACTTGCCGCCGGCCGCGCCCCTGTCGATCGACGACATCACCGCCTCGGTCATCTGGTCGATGGTGAAGCTCGCCGGCCGCTGGCTGGGCGGGTAGTCCTTGAACGACTGCAGGAACGGTGCCACCCGCGACGACGCATAACTGATCATGTAGGCGTTCTTCGCGGTCCAGTCGTAGTACTGGTCGGAAACCGAATCGGCCCGCTCATAGGGGTCCATGCGCAGGTTGAACGCCTTGGGCACGCGCAGGCAGGTGAACGGGTTGGCCCAGACCTGGAAGCCGCCCGGCTGGCGCTGCTCGCAGAACACGAACTTCCAGTCGTTGTGGCGCATCGCCACCAGCTGGCCGTCATCGTTGAAGTAGAAGAAGTCCTGGCGCGGCCCGGTGTTGGTCTGTCCGGTCAGGTATGGCAGGAAGTTGTAGCCGTCCAGATGCACCTTGAACGATTTGCCGCTGATGCTGGTGCCCTTGAGCAGGCGCTCCTTGATATCGGCATCGCCGGCCGCGGCCAGCAGCGTCGGGAACCAGTCGAGCCCGGAGATCATCGTGGTGGATACCGTGTTGGGCTTGATCCGGCCCGGCCAGCGAATGATCGCCGGCACCCGGAACGCGCCTTCCCAGTTGGTGTCCTTCTCGCTGCGGAACGGCGTGGTCGCGGCATCCGGCCAGCTGAACTGGTTGGGGCCGTTGTCGGTGCTGTAGATTACGATGGTGTTGTCGGCGATCTTCAGGTCGTCGAGCGCCTTGAGCAGCTTGCCGACGTGGCCGTCGTGCTCGATCATGCCGTCGGCGTACTCGTTGCCCGGCATGCCGCTCTGCCCCCGCATCGACTCGCGCACGTGGGTGAACACGTGCATGCGGGTGGTATTCATCCACACGAAGAACGGCTTGTCGGCCTTCACCTGCTTGTCCATGAAGCCGATCGCCGCCGCCGTGGTCTCGTCGTCGATGGTCTCCATGCGCTTGCGGTTCAGCGGCCCGGTGTCCTGGACCTTGCCGTCGGCGAACGAGTGGATCACGCCGCGCGGCGCGTTGGCCTTGACCCAGGCCTCGTCGTTTTTCGGGTAGTACGGGCGCTCCGGTTCCTCTTCCGCGTTCAGGTGATAGAGGTTGCCGAAGAACTCGTCGAAGCCGTGCGCGGTGGGCAGGTACTCGTTGCGGTCGCCCAGGTGGTTCTTGCCGAACTGGCCGGTGGCATAGCCCAGCGGCTTGAGCGCCTGCGCAATGGTCACGTTCTGCGCCTGCAGCCCGACCGGCGCGCCCGGGATGCCGACCTTCAGCAGGCCCGTGCGCAGCCCGACTTCACCGGTGATGAAGGTGGAGCGGCCGGCGGTGCAGCTGTTCTCGCCGTAGTAGTCGGTGAACAGCATGCCCTCCTGGGCAATGCGGTCGATGTTCGGGGTGCGGTAACCCACCACGCCATGGCTGTAGGCGCTGATGTTGGTCTGGCCGATGTCGTCGCCAAAGATCACCAGGATGTTAGGCTTCTTGCCGGAGGCGGCCGGTGCCGCCAGCGCGGGCGCGGAGGCCGCGGCAACCGGGGCGCTGGTCGCCACCGGCGGATTCTCGCGGGCCGGTACCGGTGCGGCCGCGCCCGGTGCCGGCGTGGCGGCAGGCGCCTGCGCCGCCGGCTGCTGCGCCTTGGGCGGGGTCTCCTTCTTGTCGCAGCCGGTCACGGCGACCACCACGGCGGCCACGGCCAGCATCGCCAGCCTGGAACTCCGCCCTCTGACTATGCGTTCTTCAACTCTGTGCATGTCCCGCCTCCGTTCATTGACCCGTTACGGTCGGTTTGCTGCTGGTTTGCTGCTGATACGTGTGGTCATGGCTTGCCGGCCGGATAGACCTGCTGCCAGTCCCGCTTCATGCTGACCACCGTCCAGCCCCTGGCGCGGGCCGCGTCCAGGGCCTTGTCGAGCTTGCCCACCTTGGACTGGCGGTCATAGGCGAACTCGCGCTCGGCATCGTCGTGATGCACCAGCATGGCCAGGCGCGGGCCGTCGCCGCCCGTGGCGTACTCCAGCATCTGCAGGTCGCCGTCGGAGTTGCCCACGGCAAGGATGGGCCGGCGGCCGATATGGCGGTAGATGCCGACCGGCTTGCCCGGCCCGTCATCGATGAAGTCCAGCTTGGGGTCGCGCACCAGCACCGGCTTGCCGTCGCGCACCTGGTAGCGCACCGCCTGCGAGGAGCCGATCACTTGTTCGGGCGGAACGCCGTAGATGGCCTGGCTCCACGGCCGCATGAAGTCGATGGTGCCGCCCGAGACGATGTAGGTCTTGAAGCCGTGGGCACGCAGGTAGGACAGCAGTTCCAGCTGCGGCTGGTACACCAGTTCGGTGTAAGGCCGGTTGAACTTGGGGTGCCGCGCTTTTGCCAGCCAGTCGCGGATGGTGCGGTCGTATTCGTCCACGGTCATGCCGCTGTTGGCCTCGGCGATCAGGCCAAGCAACTGCTTTTCGTTGCGCATCAGGCCCTGCATGTCATTGGCCATCAGCGCCTTGAACGCGGGGTTATTGCGCCATTCCGGGTGCTGCGGCGCTGCCGCCCGCACCTGGTCGAGCAGGAAGAAGAACTGGAAGTACAGCGGCTGCTCGCTCCACAGCGTGCCGTCGTTGTCGAACACGGCCACGCGTTCCTCGGGCGGCACGAAGCCGGGCGAGCCGGGCCGCGTCACGTCGGCGACGAATTTCAGCAGCGCCTGGCGGGCCGCACCGTCGCGCCACGACGGCAGCGCCGCTGCCGCGGCCTGCACCGACGGCGCGGCCGCATCCTGCGCCGCCGGCGCGGTGGCGGAGGTCGAGCAGCCGGCCAGCGCCAGGCCGGCCAGCGCCAGCGCGGCGATGGCCTTGCGCGTGTGGCTGGCAAGGATTGCGGGAGGCGCTGCCATGGTCATGTTGCTCGCTCCTGTAGCGTGTTGCCCTGCTGGAAAGAAACCTGGTTCGCGCGCGGCGTTAGCGCGCTGCCGGCTTGGCCGACCCGGCCATCGCCACCGGCGGCCGCCGCTGCATTTCGGCCCAGCGGCTTTCGTCCATCACCAGGCGGAAGCCGAGGTGCGACATGCTGTTGAAGGGATCGGTGCCGCGCCGTGCGCTGGGGCGGTAGCTCAGGCAGAAATCCTCGTTGCACAGGAACGAACCGCCGCGCGTGACGCGCTTGGGCGCGTTGACCGGCACCCCCGGTTCGGACGGATCCCACGATGCCAGCGGGCCCACCGGGTTGTCGATCGGCTGCGCCTTGCCGGCCTCGCGCCGGAACTGGTCGGCGCGGTACCAGTCCGCGACCCACTGCCAGGCATTGCCGGTCATGTCGGCAAGGCCGTAGCCATTGGGCGGAAAGGTGCCGACCGGGCTGGTGCCCAGCGCCCCGCCGGCCTTGGGACTGACCACGGGGAACGGCTGGTTCTGCTGTCCCTGCCAGACATTGGCCATCTGCCTGCCATCGGGGGCAAACTGCTCGCCCCAGGCATAGGTCGCCTGCTCGAGCCCGCCGCGCGCGGCGAATTCCCATTCCGCCTCGGTCGGCAGCCGCTTGCCGGCCCACTTGGCATAGGCCTGTGCGTCTTCGTACGAAACCTGCACCACCGGGTGGTTGTCCTTGCCCTCGATCGAGCTGCCGGGGCCGGTCGGATGGCGCCAGTCGGCGCCGGGCACATAGCGCCACCAGCGCGAGTAGTCCTGCAGCGGCACCGGGCGCGGCGTGCCGACGAAGACCATGCCGCCCGCGACCATGGCGCTGTCGGGCGGGCGCGGCGTGCCGGGCGGCAGCTGCACGCGCAGGGTTTCCCAGTCGGGCGCGCGCTCGGCGGTGGTGACATAACCGGTGGCTTCGACGAACTTGCGGAATTGCGCGTTGGTGACGTGGTGCTGGTCCATCCAGAACCCATGCACGCTCACCTTGTGCGCCGGCTTTTCATTGGGCTGCGCCATCTTGCTGTCGCTGCCCATCAGGAAGTCGCCGCCCGGCACGCGCACCATGCCGGCGGGGCCGTTCCTGCCATCGCCGATGACAATCGCGGGCGTGGCTGGCATCCGTCCCTTCAGATACCAGTAGCTGCCGCCAAGGCCGGCCGCGAGCCCGACGCCGAGCAGGCTCGCCAGCAGCCACGCCCGCCTGCCGCCGCGCCGTGCGGGCGCCAGGGCCGCGGGGCCAGCACCGGGATTGCCGCTATCACGTGGTCCGCTCATTCCTATTGTCTCTGTATGCAAAACACTGCGCCGATCAGCGAAAACAATGATCTCAGATGGGTTCGGCAATCAGAAGTCAGCTTTTTATGATTTCAGGCAGCAGTGAATTAAGTTTTTTTCGCATTCCGCTGGCGCCTCAGCGCCAGGCGCTGCCTACCTGGATATAGAACGCGTTCTGGCCCTTGCTGTGCGCCACATCGAGGCCGATCGACACCCCCAGCTTGCGCGCGATCATGTAGCGAAAGCCCGCGCCGACGCTGTAGATGGTCGAGGCATCGGAAAAATCGTGCCAGCGCCCATAGGCCTTGCCGACGCCGGTAAAGCCCAGCAGCGACCAGCGCGGGGTCACGTCCCAGCGCAATTCCATTTCCGCCGCGAGCGCATTGCGGTCCTGGTAGCGCCCCTTCTGCACCCCGCGCAAGTCGACGTAGGGCTGCGCGTAGAACGGGACCTCGCCGCTGGAAAAGCGCGTATCGGCGCGCAGGCCGAGGATCACGGTGCGCGCCAGCGGCAGCCAGGTAAAGCCGCGCGCGTTGTACATGTTGAACGACTGGGTACTGCCGAAGCCGCCGCGCGCGAACTGCGCCTCGAGTTCGGCATAGCTGCCGCGGCTGGGGTAGAAGATGTTGTCGCGCGAGTCGTAGTCGACCACCAGGCCGGCCTTGCCGATGCGCTGGGTCTGGTCGAAGCTGCCGAGCTCGCCGGCATCGCCAAACCTGAAGGTCGCGGTCGAATCGAAATACACATAGCGCGGGCCCGCGTACCAGCGCGTGTCGGCGATGCGCACCAGCAGCTGCTGCACCAGGAACACCCCGCGCAGCGCATAGGCACGCGGCTGGTTGCGCAAGCCGTAGTAGTCGAGGTTGGCGTCGACCTTGGCCAGCGCGCCGAGATAGCGATAGCGGTCTCCGTCCCAGGTGTGGAAATGCGCGACGCCGGCGCCCCAGGTGCCATTCTCGGTATACGCGCCGCCGATGCCGGTGATGTTGGGCGGCGCCGGACCCTTGCCGCTGGCCCTGGCGCTGGCGGCCGCGTCGGCCATCGATTGCGAGAAGAACATCAGCCCGAGGCCCGCGCCATAGCCGACCGCCGGCTCGGTGATGATGGTGGGCACGGGCAGCGCGCCGCTGTGGTTGAGCAGGAAGTCGCTCAGGTCCAGCGCGCCGTCGTCCGGGTCGAAGAACGACAGCGGCTTCTTTGCGCCAGGCGCGTCGGCCTGCGCCCATGCGCCGCCGCACCAGCACACGGCCAGTGCGCCCATCAGCACGGCAAGGCGTTTTGTCATGGCGGGATGAATCATCGGCAAGCATCATCGCCGGGCGGCTTCGGCCTTGTGAAGTAAAACTTTGCGATGCCGTGCTGAAAGTTTTAACGTGCTTTTCTTGCGAGCTTTCGCGCCAACAGTGACGCGGGGGTTTGCTGCTAGTATGCAATGTCAAAAAACCGGCGCGGACGCCGACCGCATGCCCTGCCCGGCTGTCCTACCTGTTGATGCCCATGCCAAAGACCTTCGCACGACGGCTTGCCTTGACTGCCCCGCTGCTGCTGGCCTGCGTCGGCGCCCACGCCACCGAAGGCGCGCTCGGGCGCCCCGTGACGGGCACCAGCGTGCTTCCCAACGCGGGGGTGGTGTCGCCCGAACCGGCGCTGATCGTCAATGTCGGCGAGATCTACCTCGACGGCTCGATCGGCGGCAGCCGCACCGTGCCGGTTGCGGGCAAGGCTTCGGCCGGCATCGACGGCAAGATCGCCTTCACCCTGGCGACCGTGATGAAAGTGTGGGACACCGACACCGGCGCCTGGAACTTCGCCTCCAGCTTTACGCTCCCGTATGTGTGGACCAAAGTCACGGCCAACCTTGCCGTCGGCGGCCGCAGCCTCGGCACCCAGGACACCGCCTCGAACCTGTTCGACATCTCGTTCGCGCCGGTCATCGCGGGCTACCATTTTTCCAAGACCGAACACGTGGCGCTGAGCCTGAACGTGTGGGCGCCGACCGGCAAGTACGACCCCAACGCCCTGGCCAATCCCAGTCTCAACAACTGGACCTTCATCCCGCAGGTGGCCTACACCCGGCTGTTCCCCGAACACGGGCTCGAGTTCGATGCCGTCGCCGGCATCCAGTTCTACACCCGCAACCACGCCACCGATTACCAGAACGCACCGCTGTTCACGCTCGACACGATGCTGCTCAAGCGCTTTGCCAACGGCGCCGGCGTCGGCCTGATCGCCGGCACCACGCAGCAGCTGGGCGACGACAGCGGCCCGCTGGCCGACCGCCTGAACGGCTTTCGCGGCCATGACTGGGCGGTAGGTCCGATTGTCACCTACGACACCAAGATTGGCGCCAGGAGCCTGCTGTCGCTCGGCCTGCGCTGGGTGCCCACGGTGGCCAGCAAGAACCGGCTGAAGAGCACCAACACCTTCATGGGCACGGCGACACTGGTGTTTTGATGGCATCACGCGTCAACTTGAGATACCCACGCGCCAGCGTCCGCGTTGATCAAGCGCAAGCTCCAATCCCTTTCCTGCCTGCAAACTGGCGCCCATGACGACGTTGCCCTCTTCTTCCCCCGCTTCCAGCCATCCCCCCGACGCCAGCCACCCCACCTCCGCAGCCCCCGCCGTGCCGCCGCGCCGCCGGGCGCTAGTGCCGCGCGGCCGCTTCGCCTTTGTCACCGGCCTCCTCAGCTGGACCCTGCTGATCGCCAGCACGCTGTTCTGGTGCACCCTGCTGTTCCCATTCGCGCTGCTGAAGCTGGCGCTGCCGTTCACCGCCGTCAGGCGGCGCATCGACCCGCTGCTCAATGGCATCGCCACCGCCTGGATCTCGGGCAACACCGGCTGGTTCGCGTGGATCCAGCGCGAGCCCTGGGACGTCCGGGGCAACGAGGGCCTGCGCTATGCCGACTGGTACCTGGTCAACTGCAACCACCAGTCGTGGGCCGACATCTTCGTGCTGCAGCGGGCGCTGAACCGGCGCATCCCGCTGCTGAAGTTTTTCCTGAAGCAGCAGCTGATCTATGTGCCGGTGATCGGCCTGGCCTGGTGGGCGCTGGATTTTCCGTTCATGAAGCGCCACGGCAAGGCCGAGCTGCGGCGCAATCCGGCCTTGCGGCGCCAGGACCAGGAGACCGCCCGGCGCGCCTGCGCCAAGTTTTCGCTGGTGCCGACCAGCGTGATGGTGTTTGCGGAAGGCACGCGTTTTACCGCGGCCAAGCACGCCGCGCAGGATTCCCCCTACCGCCACCTGCTCAAGCCCAAGGCCGGCGGGCTGGCGGTGGCGCTGAACGCGATGGGCGACAAGTTCCGCTCGCTGATCGATGTCACCATCGTCTACCCGGAAGGCGCGCCCGGCTTCTGGGACCTGGCCTGCGGGCGCGCGGGGCCGGTGCTGGTGCGGATGCGCCAGCTGCCGGTGCCGCCGTCCTTCTGCAACGCAGACTACGGCAGCGACAAGGCCTTCCGCACCGAATTCCACCACTGGCTGGCAAGCCAGTGGGAGGCCAAGGATGCGGAGATCGACGCGCTGACGCCGGCGCGCGAGGGCTGAGCCGCGGCTAGCCGGGCAGCCGCTCGATGGCGCGCTTGCCCTGCGCCACCGCCGCCGTCAGCGAAGGGCTGCCGGCGTTGTCGCTGTTGGCGATGCTGATGTTGCCGACGCCAGCCAGGCCCGGCCACGCCGCGTCGGGCGCCACGTTCTCGCCGGCCAGGCTGTCGGGCATGTAGCTGTAGCCGTGCGCCCAGCGGTTGACGGTAATGCCGCGGATGACATCCTTCGAAGCAAAGCCCTGGTGCCCCAGCATGCGGTCAAGTTGCGCGCGGATGTCGCGCTCCATGGCCTCGAACGGCGTGCCCAGCAGCAGGGCGCGGCCGGCGCGGAAGCGGTCGCGCGCGGGCATGCCGCTGTCGGGCACGGTCGGCACATGGAGCATGTGCAGCACCGCCGGATCGGAGGGTTCCCGGCCCGCGGGCGGCTCCAGCCAGAGATCGGTGTAGGGCATGGCGGGCGCATGGATGCGGCGGGTGCACAGCGCCGCAAACGCCTGCCAGTGGTCCAGTGCCACCTTGGTATAGACCAGCGGCGCCTTGGCCTCGTTGTGCAGCGTGGCCTTCTGCTGCGCCGGCAGCGACGGCAGCAGGTACGGGATCATCATGTTGTAGCCGGCCAGCACCACGTGGCGCGCCTCGACCCGATGCAGGTTGCCGCTGAAGCCATAGGTGACGCGCGTGATCGGGCCGTCGGGCTCGACCGCGATCGCGGTGCTGTTCAGGCGCAGCCGCACCGGTTGCCCGTCGCGGTCCAGCTGGCCGTAATCGAACGCGGCCGACACCACCTGCGCCGGCGCGGCGATGCGGGCCACGTCCGGGATCAGGCTCTGCACCAGCAGTCGCGCCAGCGAGGCATTGCCATCGGCAAACCACAGCCGCGAGGCGGGCGACTTGCCCAGCCGCGCGTTGCCCGCCGGCGCTGGCATGTTGGCGCCGGCGGGCAGGCCGATGGCGATGGCGTCGGCCACCGAAATGCCGTCGGCATCGAGCGCGTAGGCATCGAGGCTGCGGCTGCGCAGGAAGCGCTGCCCGGCCAGGCCGATGCCGGCCTTGTCGCGCAGGAAGGCGGCGTAGCGCATGGTGCGCAGCGCCGCGCTGCGTTCTGCGCCCGCCAGCGCCGGCAGGTAATCGGTGGTGCCGGCGACCAGCCGCGCCAGTGCGGCGCGGTCCGCGACGGGCAAGGGCGCGCTGTCGAGGAAGCGCGACAAGGCCGCAGGATCGGGGCCGCCAGACGGGCCGCCCGCGCGCGCGCCGCTGCGCGCGTCGATCGCTTCGCCGAAGGGGTCGCCTGCCACCCACTGGTCGCGGCCGAAGTGCTCGGCGTCGAAGAACACCGCGCGGCCCATGCCGAGCGCGGCATACGGGTCAGCGGCCGCCGCCGCGGGCGGCTGCGCGGCATCGAGCCCAAGCCCGGCCAGCAGCTCGCGCACCGCGGCGTCGCCGGCCGCGCTTGCCGGCATCTCGGCGCTGCCGCCATAGGTCACCAGCCGCTTGCCGCGCACCGTGAACTCGTTGCGCTTGGCGTGGCCGCCGAAATCGTCGTGGTTGTCGAGGATCAGGATGCGGCGGTTGGCGCCGAAGCGGCGGCGGTAGAACCACGCCGCCGCCAGGCCGCTGAGGCCGCCGCCGACCACCACCAGGTCGAAGGCTTCGCGCGCCAGCACCGCGGGATACTTCGCGCCTTCGCGCGCCAGGCTGTGAGCCAGCGTGTAGGTGCCGGCATGGTTGCCGCGCAGGCCGGTCAGCGCCGGCGGGTAGGCAGCGGACGGCGCGCCCGCGCGCGGCTGCGCGTGCAGCAGCTGCGCCGGCGCCAGTCCCGCGGCAATCGCCAGCGCGGTGCCATTGAGGAAGTCTCTTCGGGTGATCGTCATCGGCGGCTCATGGTCGGGCGTCGGCCTGGCGCTGCGCAGCCAGGGCCCGGCGCCGCGCGGCCACGTCGGCCTCCGCTACCGGCGCGGCGCGGTTGCCCCAGCTGCCGCGGATAAAGGTCAGCACGTTGGCCAGCTCCTGGTCGTCCAGGGTCCAGCCATAGCCGGGCATGTGGTAGTCCGACGGCGCGGTGCCCACCCGGGCGGTCACGGCGCCGTCGAGCAGCAGGTTGACCAGCGATGCCGGATCCGGATCGGCCACGGTCGGGTTGCCGGCCAGCGGTGGGAATACCCTGGCGAAACCTTTGCCGTCGGCGCCATGGCACGGCATGCAGAACACCGCGTACTGGCGCGCGCCGGGCAGGTCGAAGCGGCCATGCCGCAGCTGTTGCGCGGTGGCGGGATCGGGCCGGAACGGCTTGTCTTCGCCGCGCGCGCCGGGCAGCGACTTGAGATAGGCGGCCACCGCATCGAGGTCGGCCGGGCTCATGTACTGGGTGGCGGTGGAAACCACCGTGGACATCGGGCCGAACGAGGTCGCGTGCGCATTGCGCCCGGTGCGCAGGAACTCGGCGATGTCCGCGCGCGACCAGGCGCCCAGTCCGGTGAGCTGGTCGCCGGTCAGGTTGGTGGCCGACCAGCCCTCGACGCTGGCGCCGGACAGGAAATGCCGGCTGCGCTCGTCCAGGCCCTTTTCGGCGAACAGCGTGCCGCGCGGCGTATGGCAGGCGCCGCAGTGCGCCACCGCCTGCACCAGGTACGCGCCGCGGTTCCAGGCGGCATCGCGCGCCGGGTCGTTACGCACCGGATCGTCATCGAGAAACAGCACATTCCACACCGCGAGCAGGCCGCGCATGCCGAACGGCCAGCGCATCTGCGGCGCGGGATTGCGCTGCGCGACCGGCGCCACCTCGGCGCGCAGGTAGGCGTACAGGGCCGCCACGTCGTCGCTGCGCAGGCGCGCGTACGACGGGTACGGCATCGCCGGATACAGGCGCTTGCCGTCGCGCGCCACGCCATGGCGCACGGCGCGGTCGAATTCGGCCAGCGTGTAGGCGCCGATGCCGCTGGCGGCATCGGGCGTGATATTGGTCGAATACAGCGTGCCGACCGCGGTGCGGATCGGCAGCCCGCCGGCAAAGGGCTTGCCGCCGGTGCTGGTATGGCAGGCGGCGCAGTTGGCGATGCGGGCCAGGTAGCGGCCGCGTTCGACCTGCTGCGCGTCGCCGGCGGCCTGCGCCAGGCCCGCGGGCAGCAGCAGCGCCACGGACAGCCCGGCGAGATTGCGCAACGCGCGGAACAAAGCGAGGCCAGGCCCGTGAAAAGGAAAGCGCATGGATGCAGTCAGCTCATGCCGCCGACACGGCCCAGTTGGCCGCCAGCACCAGGCAGGCCACCAGTCCGGCGGCAACGGCCACGCCGGTCACGATCAGCGGCACCGGGCGCAGGTTGTCCAGGTCGCGCTGGTGCTCGCTGCCCTGGCGCAGGCCGAAGAAGCCCCACAGCACGGTCCGCAACAGCCTCAACGGGTTCATGGCATCTCCTCGCACAAGGGCAACGGGTATCGGGACGAGAGGCCGATTATGGCCCGTCGCCGCCAGCCATACCAGCATCAGATAACTGGAAAATTTACGTATCAGTTGGCTGCGTCCGGGCGATAATCCCCTGACCGCCGCCGCCCTGCCCCCCACCATGAAACGGTACGAAGCCCTGGCCGAAACCCTGGCCGCCGATATCCGCAACGGCAGCCTGCCCCCGGGCACGCGCCTGCCGTCGATCCGCAAGACCGTGGCCCAGTACGGCGTCAGCCCGTCGACCGCGTTCCAGGCCTATTACCGGCTGGAAGAGCGCGGACTGGTGCGGGCGCGCGAGCGCTCCGGCTACTACGTGGCGGGGCCGGCGCGGCGCGAGCTGCCGCAGCCGCAGGCGCGCCCGTCGCGGCAGGTGTCGACGCAGGTGGACATCTCCAAGCTGGTGTTCGCCGTGCTCGAAGGCGCGCGCGACCGCGACCTGGTGCAGTTCGGCTCTGCGTTTCCATCACCCGAGCTGTTTCCATGGGAGCGGCTGGGCAAGTCGCTGGCGCGCGCCGGCCGCGCACTCGACCCGTGGTACTCGGTCAACGACCTGCCGCCCGGCAATGCCGCGTTGCGCCGCCAGATCGCGCTGCGCTACCTGGGCGCGGGCGCGCCGCAGCCGGCCGAAGACCTGGTGGTCACCAACGGCGCGCTCGAGGCGCTGAACCTGTGCCTGATGGCGGTGACGCAGCCGGGCGACGTGGTCGCGATCGAGTCGCCTGGCTTCTACGCCTCGCTGCAGGCGCTGGAGCGGCTGCGGCTCAAGGCCGTCGAGATTCCGGTCGATCCCGCCGAAGGCATTGACCTGGGCGCGCTCGACACCGCGCTGTCGCGCCATCCGGTCAAGGCGTGCTGGTTCATGACGCAATTCCAGAATCCGCTCGGCGCCAGCATGTCGGAGGACAAGAAGAAGGCGCTGGTGGCCTTGCTCGCGCGCCACCAGGTACCGCTGATCGAGGACGACGTCTATGGCGAGCTCTACTTCGGCAACCGCTGCCCGCTGCCGGCCAAGGCCTTCGATACGCACGGGCTGGTGATGCATTGCAGCTCGTTCTCCAAGACCCTGGCACCGGGCTTCCGCATCGGCTGGGTCGCGCCGGGCCGCTTTGGCGAGGCGATCCAGCGGCTCAAGCTGATGACCACGCTGTCGGCCGGCGTGCCCGCGCAGGTGGCGCTGGCCGAATACCTGCAGCACGGCGGCTACGACAAGCACCTGCGCAAGCTGCGCCACGTGCTGGAGATGCAGCAGGGGCGGATGATCGACGCGATCGGCCAGCACTTTCCGGAAGAGGTGCGGGTGTCGCGGCCCGAGGGCGGGTATTTCCTGTGGGTCGAGTTTGCCGCGGGGTTCGATGCGCTGGCCTTGCACCATGCCGCGCTGGAAGCCGGCATCGGCATCGCGCCGGGACCGATCTTCTCGGCGCGGCAAGGCTACCGCAACTGCATCCGGCTCAATTACGGGCATCTGTGGAACGACCAGGCCGATGCCGCCGTGGCCACGCTGGGGCGGCTCATCGCGCAGCAGCAGGCGGCCTAGCGCGCATCCCGCTGCCGGCGCAGCGCCCACTCCAGCGCCTCGAACCCGGCCTGCACCAGCAGCGCCAGCACCGCAGCCGGGATCGCGCCGGCGAGCAGCAGCGTGGTGTCGTTCAGCGCCAGCCCGGTGGCGATGCGCTCGCCGAAACCGCCGGCGCCGACGAACGCCGCAATGGTGGCTGTGCCCACGCTGATGATGGCCGCGGTCTTGACGCCGGCCAGCAGCACCGGCAACGCCAGCGGCAGCTCCACATAGCGCAGCACCTGCGCGCCGCGCAGCCCCAGCGCGCGCGCCGCGTCGCGCATGCCCTGCGGCACCTGCTCCAGCCCGGTGGCGGTATTGCGCACGATCGGCAGCAGCGCATAGAGAAACAGCGCCACCATGGCCGGCCATACGCCGATGCGGCCCAGCAGCGGGATCAGCATTGCCAGCAGCGCCAGCGACGGCACCGTCTGCAGCACGCTGACCGCGCCCAGCACCACCTGACCGGTGCGGCGCCGCCGCGCCGCCAGCATCCCCAACGGCACGCCCACCAGCGTCGCGGCGCCGACTGCGCCCGCCACCAGCCCGACATGGCGCCGCGCCAGGCGCGCGGTGTCGGGGCCGAACAGCGCGGCCAGCAGCCGGCTGCGCTGAGCGTCAGCAGCATGCGCTGCCTGCGCTCCGCCACCGTCGAGGAAGGCGCGCGCGATCGCGGCAAACGGCTGGCCATCGAGCTCCGCCGCCGCGTTCATGGCGATCATGTCGTCAGCGCTGACGCGTCCGGCCAGGTGTTGCAGCGCCTGCCAGGCCTGCGGAAAGCGCTGCGGCACGTCGAGCCGGTAGACCACCACGGCGTCGTAGCGCGGAAAGTAATGCCGGTCGTCCGCCAGCACGCGCAGCCGGTACTTGCGGATCTTGGCGTCGGTGGAATAGATGTCGATGGCATCGACCTGCCCTGCCGCCAGGGCCTCGTAGGCAACGCCGTGGTCCAGCCCGAGCGGGCGTTGCGGCAAGCCATAGCGGCTGGCCAGCCCGGGCCAGCCATCGGCGCGGCCGAGGAACTCGTGCGACAGCCCGAGCCTGAGCCCGGGCTGCGCCGCAAGATCGCTCAAGCGCTGCAACGACCCGGCGCGGGCGTCGGACACGGCCAGCGCATAAGTGTTCTCGAATCCCAGTGGAATCCCCGCGCCCAGCCCCATCGGCGCCAGCGCGCGCCGGATCTGGTCGAGCCCGGCGCCGGGCGGCAGCTTGAGGATTTCGGCGGCCAGCGTGCCGGTGTAGTCGGCGTAGAGATCGATGCTGCCGGCCTTCAGCGCTGCGAACACGATCGCGGTATTGCCCAGGCCGGGCTGGTGCTGCGCAGTGCCGGGCGGCCCCGCGGCCTGGCTCAGCAGTTCGCCAAGGATGTAGGACTCGGTGAAGCGCTTGGAACCGACGCGCAGCGGATCCGCCGCATAGGCCGGCAGGCTTGCGCCAAGTGCGGCCGCCAGCACCCATGCCAGGGCCAGGCCCAGCCTTTGCTGCACGGGCCATGCCCTGCCGCCTGCCCGACTTCCACGAATCCCGGCCAACGCGTCCGTCCCGATATGGCGCCGGTGTGCGCCCGGCATCGCTACATCATAGGCGGCGCATGAACTTATCCCGAAATAGTATTTGCAATCTGCATGTTGAAGGCGTCAGAATCCAGTTTAGACATACAACCCGTTAGCGCGCCCCCAATCCTCTCGAGCCCCATGGATATCCGGCAACTGGAAGCCTTCGCCGCAGTCGTCACCACCGGTAGCGTCACCGCCGCCGGGCGGCTGCTCGGCCGCTCGCAGCCGGCCATCACGCGTCTGATCCAGGAACTGGAAGCGGAGCTCGGCTTCGCCCTGTTCACACGCAGCGGCCCGCGGGTCAGCCCGACCGAGCAAGGCTTCCTGCTTTACGACGAGGTCGAGCAGACGCTGGCGGGCATGCAACGGATCCGCACGCGCGCCGCGGCGCTGGCGCGCGGCGATGGCCGGCCGCTGCGCATTGCCGCCACGCCCGCGCTGGCCGCGGGCCTGCTGCCGCCGGCGCTGGCACTGGCGTTCGCGCGCGGGCTGTGCGCGCCGGAACGCGTGGCGGTGCAGAGCCAGTCGCCGGAACAGGTGGTGCACGCGGTGCTGACCGGCGCCGCCGACATCGGCCTGAACAGCCTGCCACTGGAGCACCGCGGCGTGACCGTGCACTGGATCGGCCAGTCCGCGTGCGTGGCGGCGCTGCGCGCCGACGATCCGCTCGCGGCACGGCCCGCCCTCACCTTGCAGGACTGCCGCGGCCGCCGCCTGATCACCATGCACAACCCTTACCGGCTGCGCCGCCGCGTCGACCGCGCGCTCGCCGCAGCCGGCGTGCCGGCGGCGGGCGTGATCGACACCAACACCTCGATCAGCGCCCTGACCCTGGTGCGCGCTGGGCTGGGCATTGCCCTGCTGGAGCCGGTGACCGCGCGCGGGCTGCCGCTGACCGATATCGCGGTGCGGCCCATCGATGCCGATATTCCGTTCTTTTTCGGCGTGATCACGCCGCAGGCGCGCCCGGCCAGCACCGCCGTGCAAGGGCTGGTGCAGGCGGTGGCCGACGCCGCTGCCGCGCTGCTGCCCGACCTGGTGCGGCGCGAGCCGGCGGAGCACGGCGCGCTGCTGCAATCGCTCTATGGCGACGCAGGCTATGCGGCTGACCCCGGCGATGCCGTGCACCACCCCACCCACGATTCCGAACTGACTAGCCATGACTGACCCCAACGTTGCGACCGCTCCCCCGCCCGCGGGCCTGGCCGCCCTCGAAGCCCGGCTGCGCCAGGACCTGGCCTGGCTGGAGCTGCCCGCCAAGGCCTGGACCATGCCGCGCAGCGTCGACGGGCAGGAGGTGCTGGACGTCGCCGTGATCGGCGGCGGCATGGCCGGCCTGGCGGCGAATGCCACGCTGACGCACCTGGGCGTGCGCGTGCGCGCCTTCGACCGCGCCCCGGCGGGCTATGAGGGCCCGTGGGCGACCACCGCGCGCATGGAAACGCTGCGCTCGCCCAAGCAGCTCACCGGCCCCGCGCTGGGCCTGCCGGCACTGACCTTCCGGGCCTGGTTCGAGGCGCAGTTCGGCGCGGCTGCCTGGCAGGCGCTGGACAAGATCCCGCGGCTGCAATGGATGGACTACCTGCGCTGGTACCGCGAGGTGCTGGCACTGGATATCCGCAACGAACACCAGGTCGAGCGGATCGTGCCGCGCCCCGACGGGGTGGTGGCGCTGTCGATGCAGACCCCGGCCGGCCCGCACACGGTCCTGGCGCGCCGCGTGGTGCTGGCCACCGGCCGCGACGGCCTCGGCGGCGCCTATGTGCCGCCGCTGGCGGCCGCGCTGCCGCGCCACCTGTGGGCGCATTCGTCGGACGAGATGGACTACGCCGCGCTGCGCGGCAAGCGCGTGGGCGTGGTCGGGGCCGGCGCCTCGGCCATGGACAGCGCCGCGACCGCGCTGGAGGCCGGCGCCGCCAGCGTCGAGATGCTGATCCGCCGCGCCGACATTCCGCGCGTCAACAAGAGCAAGGGCGCCGGCAACCCCGGCCTGACCTTCGGCCACTATGGCCTGCCCGACGCGTGGAAATGGCGCCTGCGCCATTACATCAACAGCCAGCAGGTGCCGCCGCCGCGCGGCAGCACGCTGCGCGTGTCGCGGCATGCCAACGCGTACTTCAACCTGGGCGCCGCGCTGGAAGCGATCGAAGCGCAGGGCGATGTGCTGCGGGTGCGGACCCCGCGGGGCGAGTTCGAACTGGACTTCCTGATCTTCTCCACGGGCTTCCGCATCGCGCTGGAAACGCGCCCGGAATTTGCCGCCTTCGCCCCGCATGTCCGCTTCTGGCGCGACCGCCATGCGCCGCCCGCGGGCCAGGAAGACCGCGAGCTGTCCGATTCGCCCGATCTCGGCGAAGCCTTCGAATTCCAGGAAAAGACTCCCGGCGCCTGCCCGGGCCTGACGCGCATCCACTGCTTCTGCTATCCGGCGGCGCTGTCGCATGGCACTGTCTCCGGCGATATCCCGGCGATCAGCGACGGCGCGCGCCGGCTTGGCCAGGGCATTGCCGCGCGGCTGTACCAGGAAGACATCGAGCTGCACTACGCCGCGCTGCAAGCCTATGCCGAACCCGAGGTCTTCGGCGACGAATGGGTGCCGGCGCCGCCGCCGGCGCTGCGCACCGCCAAGGCCTGAATCCCTGATCCCACTCCCGACCCAACCCAGACAAGAGCGTCCGATGACCCAGCCCCCGACTTCCCCGGTCGACCTGATCGACCAGCTCACCGGCCTCGCGCCGGGCAGCGCCACCCACGCCCTGCGGCACCAGCGCGACAAGGTCGTGGCCGCCACCCAGGGCAGCTACGATGCCCTGTTCGACCCCGAACTGCCGGGCCTGTCGCTGGCGGAACGGCTGCTGGTGGCGCTGTACGCCGCCCGCCTGACGCCGTCGCCGGCGCTGGCCGCGCACTACCGGGGCCGGCTCGGGCAGCTTGGCGCCGATGCCAGCCAGGTGCGCGCCGCGGCCGAGGGCACGCCTGCGGACATCGCCGAGCCGCGCCTGCGCGCCATGCTCGAATTCACCCGCAAGCTGATCGAAAAACCGGTCGAGGGCGACCAGGCCGCGCTGCTGGCACTGCCCGCCGCCGGCCTGAGCACCCCGGCGGTGGTCACGCTGGCGCAGCTGGTCGCGTTCCTGTCGTACCAGGTGCGGCTGGTGGCCGGACTGGACGCGCTGAAAGCCCTGCAAGCCCTGAATGACAACCCCGCCGGAGCCCAGGCATGAGCGAAATCATCAAATCCCACGGCTTCACCAACGAAGTCCTCGACTGGAAGGCATGGCTCGACGTGGTCGACCTCGACCAGGCCACGCCCGAGCAGATCGCCGTGCTCGAAGAGAGCCACCCCAAGGCCAAGGTGCAGGACTACTACCGCTTCCTGGTCCACCAGCCCGAGATCCTGCGCCAGCGCTCGACCGCCTTCAACGCCATCATGTACGCGCCCGGCGGCATGCCGCGCGCCGAGCGCGAGCTGTCGACCACGGTGGTGTCGCGCATCAACGGCTGCGTCTACTGCGCTTCGGTGCACGCCCAGCGCTTCGAGCAGCTGGCCAAGCGCAACGATGTGATCCGCCAGGTGTTCGACGACCCCTTCAGCGCCGGCACCACCGCGCGCGAACGCGCCATCGCGAAGTTCTCGGCGGAACTGACCGAGCGTCCGGCCGAAGTTTCCGCCGAGCAGCTCAGGCCGCTCCGCGAGGCCGGCGTGACCGATGCCGAGATCCTGGACCTGATCCACTCGATCGCGATCTTTGCGTGGGCGAACCGGCTGATGCTGAATCTTGGGGAACCGGTGTTTCCCGAGCAAACCGGCGCATAGCTTCAGCTGGCGTCAGGCGCCCGTCGCGGCGTGATGCACGGCCAGCCAGACCGTAGGCTGGTCGGCATCGGTCCACGCGACGCGGTGCCGGCAGTGGGCCGGCAGATGCAGCCAGTCGCCCGGCGCCATGCGATGCTCGCCGGGCTGCCCCTCGATCTCGAGCGCGGCACTGCCGCTCAGCAACAGCACCCATTCCGCCTCCGCGCTGTCGTACCAGAAGCCCGCGGGGCTGGCCTGGCCGTTGGAGACGATGCGCTCGATGCGCAGGCCCGGGCATTGCAGCAGCGGCTCGAAGATTTCCTGCGCCGCGCCGGCCGGGACGCCGGCAAAAAGGTTTCCGTGTTCCGTCTGCATGGTGCCCCCTTCCGGCGCTGCTTGCGCCTCGCTCAGTCGCCCGGCCCGGGCGCGAGCACGTCGCGCGCGCCGTTGCGGCCCATCGGCGAGACCAGTCCGGCGACTTCCATCTGCTCGATCAGCCGCGCCGCGCGGTTGTAACCGATGCGCAGCTGCCGCTGCACCGCCGAGATCGAGGCGCGGCGGCTGGTCAGCACGAAGCTGGCGGCCTCGTCGTAAAGCGGGTCGGCCTCGCCGTCGCCGCCGCCGTCGCCGAACAGGTCGGCGCCGCCGGCCTCGGCCGGGTCGCCGGCGAGAATGGCCTCATCGTAGTCGGGCTCGCCGAACTGCTTCCAGTGCTCGACCACGCGATGCACTTCGTCGTCGGCAACAAAGGCGCCATGCACGCGCTGCGGATAGCCGGTGCCCGGCGGCAGGAACAGCATGTCGCCCTGCCCGAGCAGGCTCTCGGCGCCCATCTGGTCGAGGATGGTGCGCGAATCGATCTTGGACGAGACCTGGAACGCCACGCGCGTGGGGATATTGGCCTTGATCAGGCCCGTGATCACGTCCACCGACGGGCGCTGCGTGGCCAGGATCAGGTGGATCCCGGCGGCACGCGCCTTCTGCGCCAGGCGCGCGATCAGTTCCTCGATCTTCTTTCCGGCGACCATCATCAGGTCGGCCAGTTCGTCGATCACCACCACGATCATCGGCAGGCGCGACAGCGGCTCGGGTGCATCCGGCGTCAGCGAGAACGGGTTGGGCACCTTCTGCCCCGCGGCCTCGGCGGCGCGGATCTTCTGGTTGTAGCCGGCCAGGTTGCGCACGCCCAGCGCCGACATCAGCTTGTAGCGCTTTTCCATTTCGCCAACGCACCAGTTGAGCGCGTGGGCGGCCTGCTTCATGTCGGTGACCACCGGCGCCAGCAGGTGCGGAATGCCCTCGTAGACCGACAGCTCCAGCATCTTGGGGTCGATCATGATCAGGCGCACGTCTTCCGGCGTGGCCTTGTACAGCATCGACAGGATCATCGCGTTGACCGCCACCGACTTGCCCGAGCCGGTGGTGCCAGCCACCAGCAGGTGCGGCGCGCGCGCCAGGTCGGTCACCACCGGGTTGCCGGTGATGTCCTTGCCCATCGCCAGCACCAGCCGCGAATGATGCGCCTGGAACGAGGCCGCCTTGACGATCTCGGACAGCCGGATCATCTGCCGGCGCGCATTGGGCAGCTCCAGCCCCATGCAGGTCTTGCCAGGGATGGTCTCGACCACGCGGATCGAGGTCACGCCCAGCGCGCGCGCCAGGTCCTTCATCAGCCCGACCACCTGCGCGCCGCGCACGCCCATGGCGGGCTCGACCTCGAAGCGGGTGATCACCGGGCCGGCGCCGGCGCCGACCACGGCGACCGGCACCTTGAACTCGGCCAGCCGCAGTTCGATCAGTTCGCCGGTTTCGCGCAGGCGCTCTTCCGAGACCTGCTCGGCGCTGTCGACCTCGCATTCCAGCAAGTCAGCCGGCGGCAGGCGGTAGTCGACCACGGGTCGCGGCGACGGTGGCGCCACCGGTGCGGGCATCGGTGCGGGCGCGGGCGGCGTCGTGGCTGCCAGCGGCACGGTGCGCCCGACCACGGCGGGTAGCACGATGCGGGGCTTGGCGGGGGTCGGGCCGGCTGGCGCGACTTCGACGGGTGCCCGAGCTTCAGCGGAGGTGGCAGATTCGACGGGCTCGGCGGCTTCCACTGCCTCGCTTGCGTTGGCTACATCGGCTACATCGGCTACATCGGCTGCGTCGATGGCCGGCAACTGCTCCGGCTCGTCGGCTTCGCCGACCAGGCCGTTGCCGTCCATCACGGCGCTTTCCGTGCCGGCGTCTTCGGCCGGGACCAGTGCCACGGCCTCGGGCTCGGGCGCGCCGCCCTCCTCCATCGCGGAACTTGCGACGGCGTGGGCTACGGCGTCAGCACCGGCGTCGTGATCAGGTGCGCTTGCTTCGCGTTCCTGAGCGGTCTCGCCCGTGCTTTCCGGCACGTCTGCCAACAGAGCTTCGACTTCCGCTTCGACAGGGGCTTGCGGCGCGGCGTCAGCCAGCGGCTGTGTCGCGACCGGGTCGGGCTCGGCAGCGTTCACGTCGATGGCAGGATCCGCTGCCGCTTCGGGCATGGCCACCGGCAAGGCGTCCGAGCCCGGGGCGGCCGACTGCACTGTCGCGGGCTTGCCCATCAGGGCCTGCAACTCGGCGAGCAGGTCGAGCGCTTGCTGCCGGAGCGCGGCCAGCGATGGGGCATCGCCATCCAGCGCAAGGGGTTCGGCCGGGACCGCGGTAACAGCGTCGTCGACCGGAACGGAAGCAATGGCCGGCGCCGCCAGCACGATTTCCGGCTCTGGTGTGGGCTCGGTCTCGGGTGCGGCGATTGCCTGCGCTGGGACGACGGCCTCCGCTTCGACACTGGCGGCCGCCTGCGTGGCGACAGCGATCTCGGCGGCGGCGGCGGCCGGCACGGCCACAGCGGCGGCGGCCTTCGCGGACGCTTCCGGCAGCGTCGTGATCGCCGAACGGACCAGCGGCTGCGGCTGACGGAACGGGCTGCTGACCACGGTGGCGCGCAACGGCTGTGCCGGCCGCGGCGCGGGGGCCGGTGCGGGCGCGGCAGCGGCGACCGGCTTGCGTGCCGCCGGCTGGGCGACACGCATTGCCGGTGCGGCGGCAGCCGGCGCCGGCTGCGGGGCACGCTCAGGCCTGGGCGCGCCAGGCGCGTCGGCATGATGCAGCCAGAGCTCGCCCGGCTGCGGCGGCGATTCACGGGTGCGGCGCGGCGGCTGCCAGGCGGGCTGGCGGCGCGCGGAGACGGCCTCGAAACTGCGATGGCGCGGCGCGGGCGCGGTCCAGCCGGCGTTGCCCGCTGCCGGTGCATCGCGGCGCTCGGCCTCGCGCAGCGGCTGGGTGGCGGCGAAGGTCACCGGCGCATCGTCGGGCGCCGTGGCGGGCGCGGCGGCGCGGCGCGGCTTGCGCGCGAACAGGCTGCGCCAGGTCTCGCCGAACACCATCGGCGCGGCCAGCGCCAGCACGGCCAGCATCAGCAGCAAGGCACCGGTCCAGCCGAACAGGCTGCCGAAGCCGCCGGCCAGCGCACGGCCGACGCCGCCGCCGGCGGTCGATTCCGGATCCGCGCCGCTGGTCAGTGCCTCCAGGCTGGCGCTCGCGCACAGCACCGCCAGCGTGCCCAGCCACACACGCAGCGAGCCGGGCCCGGCCAGGCGCCGCTCGCCCGCCAGCCAGCGCGACACCAGCCGCCACAGCAGCGGTACTATCCAGAAAGTCGAAAACCCGAACCAGCCCAAACCCATTATCGACATGCCATCTTCAAAACACCGGGCAGCGATTGTAGCGGTTATGTCAGTGGGCGATTGAATCGGAAAGCGCAAATATTCGTAACGCGGCGCTTTTTGAACGCCATTGCGCAACGATGCCAGGACGATCGCCGGCCCATTCACGACCGCGCCATGGTCTCGCCGGCAATTGGCGTAGCCGCGCCGCGCTACCATTGGGCAACCCGGGTGCATCGCATCGCGGCGCGCCGCCCTCCCCTGCTGCTCACGCTCCATGCCAATCCGTTACGCCAGGCTGCGCATCCTCGTCGTTGAAGACCATCCGTTCCAGCGCGCCGCCGCCGAGGGCCTGCTGCGCCATGTCGGCGTGCAGGCCCTGACCAGCGCGCACAACGGCACGCAGGCGGCCGAGCTGCTGGCGCGCGAGCCGTTCGACGTGGTGCTGTGCGATATCGAGATGCCGGGCTGCAATGGCCCCGAGCTGATCGCCGAACTGCACCGGCGCGGCCCGCGCGCCTTCGCCGGCGCGCCGCCGGTGTGGGTGTGGGTCACGGCGCTGGCCGAAGACATCCTCGATTCCAACCGCGGCCTGGCGCATGCCGCCGGCATCCCGCGCGTGCACGCGCTGCGCAAGCCGCTGGCGCCCGATGCGCTCGAAGTGATCCTGGCCGATGCGCTGGTGCGCCAGGATGCCGAAGCCGGCGTGCCCGCCTGGACCCCCGACGCCGAGGAACTGCTCGCCGCGACCCGCGCCGGCACGGACCTGCTGGTCATGCTGCAGCCCCAGCACGACATTGGCAGCGGCCGCCTGGCCGGGGCCGAAGCACTGGTGCGCTGGCGCCATCCCGAGCATGGCCTGGTGCCGCCCGACCAGTTCATCCCGCAGCTCGAGGCGCTGGACGCGGCCGATCCGGTGTTCTTTTTGGTCGCGCGCCAGTGCCTGGCGGCGCAGCAGCGCCTGCGCGCCGCCGGGGTCGAGGTTGCGATGGGCCTGAACGCGTCGGCGCAGACGCTGTGCCGGCCGGGCCTGCTGGAATCGCTCGACGCGCTGGTGGCCGCCAGCGGCGTGCCGCGGCAGGCGCTGACGGTGGAGCTGACCGAGGGCTACCCGGTGCGCGACACGCTGGCGCTGTCGGTCGCGCTGAACCGGCTGCGGCTGCTTGGCTATGGCGTGGCGATCGACGATTTCGGCGTGGGCATCGCCACGCTCAAGCTGCTGGCGGACCTGCCGTTCAGCCAGCTTAAAGTGGACCGCTCGTTCGTCGCCGCGGTCGACGGGCACGGCCAGCGCGCCACGATCTGCCGCAGCATGATCGGCCTTGCGCGGGAGCTCGGGCTGGAGTGCGTGGCCGAGGGCGTCGAGACCGAGGCCCAGCGCGCCGCGCTGGGGGCCCTGGGCTGTCCGCTGGGCCAGGGCTATCTGTGGTCGGCGCCCAGGCCGGCCGAGGCCTTCGTCGCGGACGCCATCGAGCGCGCGATGGCAACGCCGCCGGCCTGAGCCGCGGCGCCGCCAGCCTTACTGCCCGACCCGGAACGGGTACTTGGCGAAGATCTGCGCCACGGTCCTGTCGATGCGCTGCTGGGCACTGGCCTTGTCGCTGGTGTCGACGCTGCCGACCGCCACGCCTTCCCACACCAGCTTCATCTGGCGCCGGTCGACCAGGTCGATGTTGACGGTGCCCTCGGTGTAGCGGTACACGTCGTTATAGAAGCCATAGCCCGGCCACGGCGCATACAGCCCGCCGCGATAGCCGTAGTAGCCCATCATCGGCGCGGGTGCCGGGCTGACCTCCACCTTTTCCTGCAGCCTGGCATTGAAGTTGACCAGCAGGTCCGGCGACTGCGCCACGTAGCGGTAGCCGCGCGCGCCCAGTTCGCGCTGGACCGCGGTCTTGAAGTACTGGGTGGTCAGGCTTTCATAGCCGGCGCGGTCGGTGCCGGGACGCTCGACAAAGCCGAAGGTGCGGTAGGCGCTGAAGTCCGTCGCGGGGTTGTAGTCGGTCTTGATGTCGGGCACGCTGGCGCAGCCCGACAGCAGCAGCGCCGCGACAGCGGCGGGGAAGAGTTGCCGGAACGCATTCACGTTACATCTCCAGGAATTGGCGGCAAGGCGCGGGATTGCGGGTCGCGCTAGTTGAGCTTGCCGTTGATGCCGCCCACGCTGAGCCGGCCCGCCCCCAGCAGCACCACCGCCAGCGCCGCCCCCAGGTACATGCCCTGCAGCTCCAGGGCCCAGCCGCCGGTATTGGACAGCATGCCAAGCTCCTTGGTATGCACCAGCCCGATGGCGAACAGCATGTTGAGGGCAACCACCAGCGCCGCCAGCCGGCTCCACAACCCGATGATCAGCAGGATCGGCGCGACGATCTCGCCCAGGTAGACGCCGTAGGCGACCCAGGCCGGCAAGCCGGCGTCGGCGACCACCTTCGACACGAAACCGATGCCGGACGCGCCCGTGACCTTGGCGATGCCATGCATCAGGATCAACACGCCAAGCACGATGCGCAGCAGCGCCTTGCCCAAGTCCTGGGAACCCTGAGAGCCACCCATGGCCATTCTCCTTGCCGTTGTCTGTGAGAGGTTATCGATCCATGCGCCTTAGCCCTCACGCGCACGGTTCGCCCCTGTACCTTAGTGCGAGGCGGCGTGAACGTAAAGCCGCAAATGCGCGACATTGGCCAGCACCGGCGCGGCCGGCACCACCCCTTGCACACGGCTCGGCACATGCCGCATGCGGCGCTACACCACGCGGTGCATCGACGGCGTGCGCGGCTGCTGCATGCCGACCTTGTGCGCGCATTCCGGCAACACCTCGCCCAGGAAGTCCAGGAAACGCCGCGTGGCCGGCGTCACGCCCTTGCGCGACGGGAACACCGCGTGCAGCGTGCCGACCGGCATGTCGTACTGCGGCAGCACCAGTTCCAGCTCGCCGCTCTCCAGCGCCTCGCGGCAGAACATGCGCGGCAGCATGGCCACGCCGACCCCGGCGATGGCGGCCTCGCGCAGCAATGCGAACTCGTCGGTGACCAGGCGCGGATCGTAGGCGATCTGGATCGAATCGCCGGTCTTGCAGCGCAGGGTCCAGACATGCTTGCCGTCGTGCGGCTGCTGGCCCACGCCCGGCATGCCGTCGAGCGCCTGCGGCGTGCGCGGCCGGCCGATGCTGTCCAGCAGCGACGGACTGGCCACCAGCATCAGTTCGCTTTCGCCAAAGGTGCGCACCGCCAGGCTGGAATCTTCCATCACCTCGCGCACGCGCAGCGCCAGGTCGAAGCCCTCGGCGATCACGTCGACGCGCCGGTTGGTGGTTTCCAGTTCGATGCGCACGGCCGGGTTGGCGCGCATGAAGTGGCCGATCGCCGGCGCCAGCAGGATCTGGGCGATGGCGATCGGGCAGCTCACCCGCAGCGTGCCGCCGGGCTGCTCGCGCGCCTGCTCGATGACCTCGCGCGCCGCCTCGGCCTCGTTGAGCATGGCGCGGCAGCGTTCGTAAAAGGATTCCCCCAGCGGGGTCACGCGTACCTGGCGCGTGGTCCGGCGCAGCAGCTGCACGCCCAGGTCGCGCTCGAGCTGGGCGATGCGCCGGCTCAGCCGCGACTTGGGCACGCCGGTGGCACGGCTGGCCGCGGAAAAACTGCCGTGCTCGACCACTTGGGCGAACAGCGACAGGTCGTTGAGGTCTTGCATGGATGGCTCCGGGGTCACCCCGATGGCTCCACAACCCGCTCCGGACGGCGCCCGGGGGGCGTTGCATCGGTAGAACAATCATTTGCATTTTGCCTCACTACCGATACCAATGGCCAGCCGCTATCTTTCCTCCATCGCAACCGCATCCTTGTGGAGAAAGACATGAACATCCTGCAGATCGATACCAGCGTCCTCGGCGACAACTCCGTTTCGCGCAGCCTGACCGCCAGAGTGGTGGCCGACCTGGTTGCCGCCAACCCCGGTGCCACCGTAACCGTGCGCGACCTGGACCAGGATGCCCCGGCGCACTTGTCCGGCAACCTGCTGCCCGTGCTGGGTGGTCCCAAGGACGGCCTGAACGCCGTGCAGCAGGCCGAGCTGCAGCGCACCGAGCAGTGGCTGGCCGAGTTCCTCGCCGCCGACGTGCTGGTGCTGGGCGTGCCGCAGTACAACTTCAGCATCCCGAGCCAGCTCAAGGCCTGGATCGACCGCATCGCGCAGGCTGGCCGCACCTTCAAGTACACCGAGAGCGGCCCGGTGGGCCTGGCTGGCGGCAAGCGCGTGATCGTGGTGTCGTCGCGCGGCGGCGTGCGCCAGGATGCCAACGCGCTGGACCTGCACGAGCAGACCGTCGACGTGGTGTTGCGCTTCCTGGGCATCACCGACATCACCTACGTGCGCGCCCACGGCCTGGCCATGGGGCCGCAGTTCCGCGAAGCCGGGCTGGCCAGCGCCCGCACCGAGATCGCGGCGCTGAACGACGCCAGCCGGCTGGCTGCCTGAGCTGGCTGCCTGAAGCCGGCCGTGGCCGCGGCGCCGTCGCTGTAGGACGGCGCCGGCTCGCCCCGGGACCGGATCGGGTCTATGATGGTTCGGGGCGCTACGGCGCCCCGCGTGCCATGGGCGGCGCGCAGCCGCGGCCCGTGGGCGCCGGCGGCGCACCGCCTGCAGTCATCGACCGATCCAACCCGGGAGCCCGCATGACTTCAGCCCTGTTGCCAGGAGCCGCCCTCCATCCGCCGCACGAACCCGCCCTGCTTTCGCAGTACCGGCATGTACGCGCCGCCACCGAGACCCTGGTGGCCGACCTGTCCGATGCCGATGCCACCGTGCAGTCCATGGACGACGCCAGCCCGGCGAAATGGCACCTGGCGCACACCACGTGGTTCTTCGAGGAGTTCGTGCTGGCCGCGCGCGTGCCGGACTACGAGCCGGTGGACCCGTCCTACCGCTATCTCTTCAACTCTTACTATGAAGCGGTCGGGGCGCGGCACCCGCGACCGCAGCGCGGGCTGCTGACGCGCCCGTCGCTGGACGAAGTGCTGGCGTACCGCGAGGCGGTCGACGAAGCGATGCTGTCGCTGCTGGGCACAGCCCAGACCGACGACGAGGCGGCGCTGATCACGCTTGGCCTGCAGCATGAACAGCAGCACCAGGAACTGCTGCTGACCGACGTGCTGCACCTGTTCGCGCAGAACCCGCTGCGCCCCGCCTTTGCCCCGGAACTGCCCGCGCCCGTCATTGCCGACCCGCGTCCCGCGCCGGACTGGATCGGCTTCGACGGCGGCCTGGTCGAGATCGGCCACCGCGGCGAGACCTTCGCCTTCGATTGCGAAACCCCGCGCCACAAGACCTACCTGGCCCCCTTCACGCTGTGCTCGCACCCGGTCAGCAACCGGCAGTGGTTCGAGTTCATCGAGGATGGCGGCTACCAGAGCGCCGGGCTGTGGCTGTCCGACGGCTGGCGCTGGGTGGCAGAGCAAGGCATCCAGGCGCCGCTCTACTGGGAAGAACGCGACGGCACCTGGTGGCAGATGACGCTGCGTGGCATGCATCCGGTCGATCCGGACAGCCCGGTGACCCACGTCAGCTTCTACGAGGCCGATGCGTTCGCACGCTGGGCCGAGCGCCGGCTGCCAACCGAGGCGGAATGGGAGCACGCGGCCAGCCGCCTGCCGGCCACCGGGAATTTTGTCGAGGGGCGCGCGCTGCGGCCGCTGCCGGACCGGCAGAACACCGCCGGCGTGCTGCGCCAGATGTTCGGCGACGTCTGGGAATGGACCGCCAGCGCCTTCCTGCCCTATCCGGGCTTCCGCCCCAACCCGGGCGCGGTGGGCGAGTACAACGGCAAGTTCATGAGCGGCCAGATGGTGCTGCGCGGCGGGTCGTGCGTCACCCCCGAATCGCATATCCGCGCGACCTACCGCAACTTCTTCTATCCGCACCAGCGCTGGCAGTTCACCGGCGTGCGGCTGGCCGACGACGCCTAGGCCGGGGCCCGGTATGGCGCCAGCCAGCGCCACGTCAGCCACGCCAGCGCAACCCACACCAGCACTATGACCACGGCGGCCGCGCGATTGCGCGGCCGTTGCGCATGGGTGGCCTGCCACGCTTCGGCACGGCCGCGGCATTCGTCCTTGACCGTGGCCGGAATCATCCGCAGCGTGAGCCAGATGCCCAGCGGCACCAGCAGCACGTCATCCAGATAACCCAGCACCGGGATGAAATCCGGGATCAGGTCGATCGGGCTGAAGGCGTAGGCCACCACCAGCGCGCCGAGCAGCCGCGCCGCCCACGGGGTGCCGGGATGGCGGCTGCAGAACCACAGCGTCAGCAGGCTGCCCTTGAGCCCGCGCGCCCACTGGCGCAGGCGCGAACCGCTGGCCATCGCCGCCGCGCCGGCTTACCAGCCCTTGCTCTGCGGCGCCGCGGGGCGCTGGCCGCCGGGCTCGGCGACGGGCGGCTTCAGCGGCGGCGCCGCCACGATCGGCGTCTGCGGATACAGCTTCTGCCAGCGCGCCTTCAGCCCGCTGGCGATCTCGGCCTGGTTGTAGCGCTCGGCAAAGTCGATCACGGTCATGCCCTGCTGGTTCTTCAGGCGCATGTCGGCGCCTTCGTCCAGCAACAGCTTGACGGTCTCGATATGGCCGCCGCGCGCGGCCATCATCAGCGGCGTGGTGCCGTTGGGGCTTTCGGCATCGATATACGCGGCATGGTCGACCAGGTACTTGACCACGTCGTTGTGGCCGTTGGTGGCGGCGTAGTGCAGCGGAGCCCAGCCGGTCTTGTTGATCTCGGCCTCCATGTCGTCGACCATCAGCTTGACCATGTCGAGCTGGCCCTGCAGCGCGGCCATCATCAGCGGGGTTTCGCCGGCCGGGTTGGCCTTGTCGAAATCGATATCCTTGGCGCGGATCAGCACCGTGGCCGCCTTCAGCGACTTCTCGCGCAGCGCCAGCACCAGGGCCGGGTTGCCGCGGCTGTCGACCACGTTGGGGTCGACGCCCTTGGCCAGCAGCTTCTTGACGGTGTTGGCGTCGTCGAATTCCACCGCCTTGCGCATGTCGTCGGCCGGCGCGGCCTGAACGATCGTGGCGGCGGCCAGCGCGACAGCGCCGGCGGCACGGCGGACGAACTTCATGTCAAACATGAGATTTCCTATCGATATGCTTGAATAAATTGAAGAAATTTTCCGTGGTCTGTTCCGCGACCTGCTCCACAGGAACCCCGCGCAGTTGCGCGATGAACTCGCCCACATGGCGCACCCAGGCCGGCTCGTTGGTCTTGCCGCGGTACGGCACGGGGGCCAGGTAGGGGGAATCGGTCTCGATCAGCATCCGGTCCAGCGGCACCTTGCGCGCGGTTTCCTGCAGGTCCGCCGCGCTCTTGAAGGTGACGATGCCGGAAAACGAGATATGGAAGCCCTGGTCCAGCGCCTGGCGGGCGACGTCCCAGGTCTCGGTGAAGCAGTGCATCACGCCGCCGGCTTCACCCGCGTTTTCCTCGCGCATCAGGCGCAGCGTGTCCTCGGCGGACGATCGGGTATGGATGATCAGCGGCTTGCCGGTCTGGCGCGCGGCGCGGATATGGGTGCGGAAGCGTTCGCGCTGCCATTCCATCTCGGCGATGCTGCGGCCGTTGAGCCGGTAGTAGTCCAGCCCGGTCTCGCCGGTGCCGACCACGCGCGGGTGGGCGGACAGCGCCACCAGCCGCTCCAGCGTCGGGTCCTCGCCTTCTTCGTAGTCAGGATGCACGCCGACCGACGCATACAGGTTGGGATGCTGCTCGGCCAACGCCAGCACGCGCGGGAAGTCTTCCAGCGTGACCGAGATGCACAGCGCATGCGTGACCTGGTTGGCGCGCATATTGTCCAGCAGTTCCGGCAGGCGCGCGGCCAGTTCGGGGAAATCGATATGGCAGTGGGAATCGACAAACATGGGAAATCTCAGGTACGGCGTTCAGGCGGCGCTCAGGCAGCATCCACGCGGCGGCCGACGATGATCAGGTCGCGCTCGACGCCGTCGAGCACGGCCACGCGCGGCAGGTCACCCCAGCGCGTGAAGCCCAGCGCCGCGAACAGGCTCAGGCTGGGCGCGTTGTGGCCGAAGATAAAGCCCAGCAGCGTGTTCACGCCGACCGTGGGCGCGTGGTCGATGGCCTGCTGCAGCAGGTAGCGCCCCAGCCCCTGGCCGCGGCGCTGTGCGTCCAGGTAGATCGACACCTCGGCGGTGGCGCCATAGGCCGGGCGCCCGTAGAAATCGGAAAAGCTCATCCAGCCGGCCATGCTGCCATCGGCATCCTCGCACACCCAGAGCGGACGGCGCGCGGGCTGGTGGGCGTCGAACCAGGCCTGGCGCGAGGCCACGGAGACCGGCTCGGTATCGGCGGTGACCATGCGCGAAGCCACGGTGCTGTTGTAGATGGCGACGATGCCCGGCAGGTCGCCGGGCTCGGCAATGCGTAGCGAGAAGTTCATTAAAATCAATATATTGCGAGAGATATCTCGCAACCTTCATAAAGTTTGGGTGGGGCGCCCGGACTCCAGCATCTTGCCCAGGATTTCCTCCACCGCGCGGCGCAGGTTGCGCCCGCTGTCGTCGTCGGGCAGGTGCACGCCGACGCCGGGTGTCTTCATCGGCGTGCCCGCGGGCGTAATCCACGCCACGTGGCCAGCGATCTGGTATTTCTGCGGCCGGTCCAGCAGCGACAATACCAGGAACACCTGTTCGCCCAGCCGGAACGGCCGGTTCGACGGCACGAAGATGCCGCCGCGCGCCAGGAACGGCATATAGGCCGCGTACAGCCCGGCCTGGTCCTTGATCGACAGCGACAGCACATTGGGGCGCGACGCCGCCCCGCTGCCCGCTGCGCCGCCCGCCGTGTTGCCAAACCCCACCTCGCCCGGCGCAGTGCCGGCGACTGCCGTGTTCATGGATGACCCCCTGACAATGACGATGCTGCTTGTTGTTATGGTTCGGGTCCGGCCGCGGCCGCGCTAGCGGAACAGCTGCCGGTACTCCAGGAATACCGCTTCCATCACCAGCCGTGCCGCCAGCGGATGGTTCTCGCTGCGGCGGTGTGCGTTCAGGCGCGCGGCAAACGCCTGCAGGCCGCGCGCATCGGTGGCACCGGCGCAGCGCGCCAGCACGGCGCGCTCCCTGGGGAAGTACCGCGGCGTGGCACCGCCATCCAGCCGCAGTGCCAGCAGATCGTACGTCCAGCGCTGCAGGATGCCAAGCACGGCGGGCACCGGCAGCTTCTGCAGTTGCTCGGCCGCCGCGGCGGCGTCGATGGCCGCCGCGGCGCCGAGCTGGCCCACCAGCCAGCGCTGCAGCGGCTGCTCCTCGGCCTCGGCCGCGTGCAGCGCGGTCAGCGGCGCGCCGCCGGCCAGCGCCAGCTGGGCCTCGGCATCCGCCACGCCCTGCCCGCGCAGCCACGCCAGCGCGGCCTCGGGGGTCGGGCGCTGGGCCGAGAACTGGCGGCAGCGCGACAGGATGGTCGGCAGGATGCGGTCAAGCCGGTCGGTCACCAGCAGGAACACCGTCGACGGCGGCGGTTCCTCCAGCGTCTTGAGCAAGGCGTTGGCGCCCTCGGTCTGCAGCGCGTCGAGCGGATAGACCACCACCACGCGCAACCCGGCGCGGTGCGTGCCTACCGCCACGGCCTCGATCAGCGCACGCACCTGCTCCATGCGGATGATCTTGCTGGGCGCCTTTTTCTTGCCGCCCTCGTCGGTTTCCGCCTCGGCCGAGGCGTCGAGGGCCTCGGGCCGCACCACCGTGAAATCCGGATGGTTGCCCTGGCTGAACCAGTGGCAGGCGGCGCATTGCCCGCACGGCTGCCCGTCCGCCAGCGGCGCCTCGCACAGCAGCCCCTGAGCGAAATGCAGCGCCAGGTCGCGCTTGCCGATGCCTTGCTGGCCGTGGATCAGCAAGGCATGCGGCAGCCGCTCGCGCAGCGCGCCCAGCCGTTGCCAGTCTTCTTTCTGCCAGGGATATAGCATGTAAATCAGTAAGTTAGCGGTCCAACTTCGAGTGCCGGCTGAATATTGCCGTGAGGCCGGGTAAAAATGCCGGCTAATCAGATAGTTGCGAGGATCTTTTCAAGTTCGTCGCGAATATCGGCAATGCTGCGGGTAGCGTCGATAACGCGGAAGCGCTGCGGCGACTGGGCCGCGCGGCGCAGATACTCGTCGCGGGTGCGCTGGAAGAAGGCGCGCGATTCCGCCTCGAACTTGTCCGGGGTGCGCGCGGCGGCCAGGCGGGCGCTGGCGGTCTCCAGCGGCACGTCGAACAGCAGCGTCAGGTCCGGCTGCAGGTCGCCCTGGACCCAGCCTTCCAGCACTTCGAGCCGTCCGGTGGCCAGGCCCCTGCCGCCGCCCTGGTAGGCAAAGGTAGCGTCGGTGAAGCGGTCGGAAATGACCCACTTGCCGCGCTCCAGCGCCGGGGCGATGACTTCGGCGATATGCTCGCGCCGCGCCGCGAACATCAGCAGCGCTTCGGTTTCCAGGTGCATCTTGCGGTGCAGCAGGATCTGGCGCAGGTCTTCGCCCAGCGACGTGCCGCCGGGCTCGCGCGTGGTCACGACACCGGCGATGTCGGCGCGCGCGCGCAGGCGGTCGGCAACCCAGTCGATATGGGTGCTCTTGCCGGCGCCGTCGATGCCCTCGAAGGTAATGAATTTTCCGCGCATGGAATGCCTATTTGCCGCGCTGGTACTTGTCGACCGCGCGGTTGTGTTCGGGTAGCGAGTTGGAGAAATGGCTGCTGCCGTCGCCGCGGGCAACGAAGTACAGCGCGTCGGACGGCGCCGGCGTGGTTGCCGCGGCCAGAGAGGCCAGCCCCGGCAGCGCGATCGGCGTGGGCGGCAGGCCGGTGCGGGTGTAGGTATTGTACGGGGTGTCGGCCTGCAGGTCGCGCTTGCGCAGGTCGCCGTCGAAGGCCTCGCCCAGTCCGTAGATCACGGTCGGGTCGGTCTGCAGCAGCATGTTCTTGCGCAGCCGGTTGATGAACACCGCGGCGATCATCGGGCGCTCGGCGGCCTGGCCGGTTTCCTTCTCGACGATCGACGCCATCACCAGCGCCTCGTACGGGGTCTTGTACGGCAGGTCGGGCGAGCGCGCGTTCCAGGCCTCGTTCAGCCGGCGCTGCATGGCGCGGTAGGCGTGCTTGTACAGCTCGAGGTCGCTGCTGCCGCGCGCGAACAGGTAGGTGTCGGGAAAGAACAGCCCTTCGGGCGAAGCCTCGGGCGCGCCGATGGCTTTCATCAGTTCCGCGTCGGACATGCCGCGGGTGTCGTGTCGCAGCGCCGGGCTGGCGTCGACCGCGGCGCGCATCTTGCGGAATTCCCAGCCCTCGATCACCGTGACCACGTAGTGCGTGACTTCGCCGCGGGCCACTTTGGCGACGATCGACAACGGCGTGGCGCCGGTTTCGAATTCATAGCCGCCGGCCTTGAGGTCCGCGCCGTGGCCGGTCAGCCGCGCCAGCAGCACGAACAGCCGCGGGTCCATGCCCACGCCGCCACGCTGGATCTGCCGGCCGACGCTGGCCACGCCTGAATTGGGCTTGATCACCACTTCCACCGGCGACCGGGCGAGCGCCACCGGGTGATTGGCCCACCACGCGAAGCCGCCCGCGGCCGCCAGCGCAAATACCAGCACGGCCAGCCCAAGACTTAGGAATAAACGTTTCATGTATCCGTTGTAGCGACCAGCCCCGGGCACCGCGGCGCAAGCACGCGCCGCGGCAGACCAACGGCGCCGGCCGAAAATCTCGTAGCCCCATATAATAACCGGCAGCCTGGCACCGACCGTGAGCCGTGGCGCCGGCGCCTCCGCAGGCCCGGCACCGCGCCCCTTCGGTGGCCTGAACTCTTCCCCCGATTTGCCTCGACGATTGCCTCGCAATGCCAGCATTGAATCCCCAAGCCCAGGAACTCGCCGCAAACCTTGACGCGCTGACTGCCGGCGGCGTGGTTTGCACACCGGCCGGGCTCGGCCTCGTCCGCGTGGCGGGCGACGATGCCGCCAGCTTCCTGCACACCCAGCTGACCAACGCGGTCGACGACCTGGCGCCGGGCACGGCGCGCCTGGCCGGCTACTGCTCCCCCAAGGGCCGGCTGCTGGCCACCTTCCTGATGTGGCGCGACGCCGACGGCATCGTGCTGCAGCTGTCGGCCGAGATCCAGCCTGCGGTACAGAAGCGGCTGTCGATGTTCGTGCTGCGCGCCAAGGCCAGGCTGTCCGATATCACCCCGGGCCATGCCATCCTCGGCGTGGCCGGCGCCGGCGCCGCCGCAGCGCTGGCCGCCGCCGGGCTGCCCGCGCCGGAGACCGCGTTTGCCGTGGTCGCCGCCGAAGGCGCCACCGTGATCCGCCTGCCCGACAGCGCCGGCCAGCCGCGCTGGCAGCTGGTGCTGCCGGCCGAGCGCGCCGCGGCGGTGCAGGCGGCGCTGTCCGCCGCGCTGACGGCTGCCACGCCGGCGTTGTGGGACTGGCTCGAGGTGCAATCCGGCCTGCCCCGCATCGTCGCCGCCACGCAGGAGCAGTTCGTGCCGCAGATGATCAATTTCGAGCTGGTCGGCGGCGTCAATTTCCGCAAGGGCTGCTATCCCGGCCAGGAAGTGGTGGCGCGCAGCCAGTACCGCGGCACCCTCAAGCGCCGCATGTGGCTGGTGCAGGGCGCAGGCGAGGTGCCGGCGCCCGCGGCCGAAATCTATCGTCCGGAAGACCCGGGCCAGCCCTGCGGCATGATCGTCAACGCCGCGCCCGCGCCCGATGGCGGCTGGGCCGGGCTGGCCGAGCTGAAGATCGATGCCGCCGGCAGCGCGCTGCGCCTGGGCAGCGCCGAGGGCGCGGCACTGGTCACCGCCAGCCTGCCCTATGCGGTGCCGCTTGGCGAAGCCGCGCAGGCCGCCGGCTGATTGCACGGGACCCGCCATGAGCGATCACCTCTACGTCTATTTCCGCGTGCCGGAGGCCGTCGCCGCCGAGGCGCTGCCGCACTGGCACCGCTGGATGGAAACGGTCGCCGAAGCCACCGGAATTGGTGGTACGCTGATGCGCAGGCCGGAAACCCGCGCCGGCGTGCAGACCTGGATGGAGTGCTACGCCGACGTGCCGCCCGCGTTCGATGCCACGCTGGAAGGGCTGTGGCGGCAGAGCGGGCTGGACCAGTGGGTGGAAGGCGAGCGGCGCGCCGAACACTTTATCGACCTTGACGTGCTGTAGGCGCCCTTGGATGACGTGTCGGCGCCGTCGGACTGAAGTACGCGGGAGCCGCTGAGGCGGCACCCCTGCGGCAAAGGAAGCGAAACGATGTGTCTGATCCTGGTTGCCTGGCAATCGCACCCGGACTATGCCCTGGTCGTGGCCGGCAACCGCGATGAATTCTATGCACGCCCCGCGGCGGCCGCGCACTGGTGGCAGGATGCGCCCCAGGTGCTGGCCGGCCGCGACCTCGCCGAGGTCATCGGCGAACCCGGCACCTGGATGGGCGTCAACGCCGAGGGCCGCTTCGCCGCGCTGACCAACTATCGCGCCCCGTCCGAAAAACGCACCGACGCCCGTTCGCGCGGCGAGCTGGTGGCAGGCTTCCTGCGCGGCCACGCGGCGCCGTTCGACTACCTCGACCGCCTCGCCGGCGAAGACGGCGCCTACAACGGCTTCAACCTGCTGGCGAGCGACCTGCGCGAATTGTGGTGGTACAGCAACCGCTCGGCGTCGCGCCAGCCGCAACGGCTGCGCCCGGGCCTGTACGGGCTGTCCAACGCGCTGCTCGACACGCCCTGGCCCAAGGTACGCAGCCGCGTCGGCGCGCTGGCCGAAGTGCTGGCCGCGGACAGCGGCCAGCCCACCGCCAGCGCTGAACCCTACCTGCAGATGCTGGCCGACCAACGCCAGGCCGCGGATTTCGAGCTGCCCGCCACCGGCGTGGCGCCGGAGTGGGAAAAGCTGCTGTCGTCGGCCTTTATCCGTTCGCCGATGTACGGCACGCGCGCCAGCACCGTGCTGCGCATCCGCCACGACGGGCGCTTCGACCTGAACGAGCGCAGCTTTGACGCCGATGGCCGCATCGGCGAGGTGGCCTACCACGGCACGTTGAACCTGTCGCGCGACACCGGCATCGTGCAGGCGCCGCGCTGAGCGCCGCGCCGCCGCTTTATCGCCGCAGGCGCTTGCGCATCTCCACGTGCGGGATGCCCGCCTCTTCGAATTCCGGCCCCACCTGCGCAAAGCCCACGCGCGCATAGAACGGCGCCGCGTGGGTCTGCGCGTTGAGCACCAGTTCCGGATAACCCAGCTGTTCCGCCTTGCGCATCAGCGCCTCCAGCACCAGGGCGCCGACGCCGCTGCCGCGCGCCGGCTTCAGCACGGCCATGCGGCCGATATGGCCGTCGGGCAGCAGCCGGCCGGTGGCCAGCGGCGTGCCATCCTCGTCCAGCGCCAGCGCATGCCAGCTGGGCTCGTCCCATTCGTCCCATTCCAGTTCCACCGGCACGCCCTGCTCTTCGACAAAGACGGTGTAGCGGATGGCGCGCGCGCGCTCGCGAGCTTCGGACCAGGGGCAGATCAGGACGGTGGTGGGCATGGCGTAAAAACGGGCAAGTGGCAATGCGGGCGCCAATGATACGCCAGCCCCGCGCCCACCGCAGCCGCCCCAATATGGAGCAGTGGGCGCACGGCACCGGATGAAATGCACCATACCAGGGTTTACCTGGGGTCGGCAGCCGCATAGCAAATTTGTATGATGACCTGATTACCGAATGACCGGAAAAGCTGCCGTGTTCCAGAAAGTCCCTGCCCGTGCCCTGACTGACAACGTCGCCGAACAGCTGCTGGACAAGATCCAGAGCGGCGCCTTTGCCCGCGGCGACAAGCTGCCGACCGAGGCGGTGCTGTCCGAAGAATTCGGGGTCAGCCGCACCGTGGTGCGCGAGGCCATCTCCCGGCTCAAGTACGAAGGCGTAGTCGAGTCGCGCCAGGGCAGCGGCGTGTTCGTGACGCTGCAGGCCGGCATCCGGCCGCTGCGTATCGACTACACCGACACCGGCACGCTCGAAGCGGTGCTGCAGATCGTCGAGCTGCGCCGTGCGATCGAGGCCGAGGTGGCCGCGCAGGCGGCACGGCGCCGCACCGATGCCTCGATGGCGGCGATCGACGCCGCGCTGGCCCGCCTCGACGAAGTGGTGGCGCAAGGCGGCGACGGCGTCGCCGAGGACGTGGGCTTTCACCGCGCCATCGCCGAAGCGACCGGCAATCCTTATTTCCTCAAGACGCTGGAATTCCTGAGCCAGTACCTGGAAGCCGCCACGCGCGTGACCCGCACCAACGAAGCGCGCCGCGCGGACTTTTCGCGCCAGGTGCGCGAGGAACACCAGGCCATCGTCGCCGCGATCCGCGCCGGCGACCCGCTGGCCGCGCGCAATGCCGCGCAGAACCACATGTACAACGCCGCGCACCGGCTGGCGCAACTGGGCGCCGACGAGAGCGGCGCGACGCACGGCGCCACCAACTGACGCGCCGTCGCAAGCATCGAATCATCCGTATCTGTTTCAGGGAGTCCCTATGTCGAGGAATATCGGCGTCATCGGCCTTGGTGCCATGGGCTTTGGTGTCGCGCAGTCGCTGCTGCGGGCCGGTTTCAACGTGCATGCCTGCGACCTGCGCGCCGAAGTGCTGCAGCGCTTTGCCGACGCCGGCGGCGTGCCGTGCGCCTCGCCCGCCGAGCTGGGCAGCCGCTGCGACGTGGTGCTGACGCTGGTCGTCAACGCGCAGCAGACCGAGGCCGTGCTGTTCGGCGCCGACGGCGCCGTGGCCGGGATGCAGCCAGGCAAGCTGGTGATCGCCAGCGCCACGGTGCCGCCGGGCTTTGCCGGGACGCTGGGACAGCGCCTCGCCGAAAAAGGCCTGCTGATGCTGGACGCGCCGGTCTCCGGCGGTGCCGCGCGCGCCGCCAGCGGCGAAATGACCATGATGACCTCGGGCCCCGCCGAAGCCTACGCGCTGGCCGAGGACGTGCTGGCCGCCATCGCCGGCAAGGTCTACCGCCTGGGCGCCGCGCACGGCGCCGGCTCCAAGGTCAAGATCATCAACCAGCTGCTGGCCGGCGTGCATATCGCCGCGGCGGCCGAGGCGATGGCGCTGGGCCTGCGCGAAGGCGTGGACCCGGACGCGCTCTATGACGTGATCACGCACAGCGCCGGCAACTCGTGGATGTTCGAGAACCGCGTGCCGCATATCCTGAAGGGCGACTACACCCCGCTGTCGGCGGTCGACATCTTCGTCAAGGACCTGGGCATGGTGCTCGATACCGCGCGCACCAGCAAATTCCCGCTGCCGCTGTCGGCCGCGGCGCACCAGATGTTCATGATGGCCTCCACCGCCGGGCACGGCGGCGAAGACGATTCGGCCGTGATCAAGATCTTCCCGGGCATCGAGCTGCCGGGCAAGGCCGAATAAGGAGCACCGACGATGACCGCGCTCCTGGGCTGTATCGCCGACGACTTTACCGGCGCCACCGACCTCGCCAACACGCTGGTGCGCAATGGCATGCGCACCGTGCAGACCATCGGCGTGCCCGCATCCATGGCCGATATCGGCAGTGCCGACGCCTTGGTGGTCGCGCTCAAGTCGCGCACCGTGCCCGCGGCCCAGGCCGTGGCCGAGTCTCTGGCCGCGCTGCAATGGCTGCGCGCGCAGGGCTGCCGCCAGTTCGTCTTCAAGTACTGCTCCACCTTCGATTCGACCGACGCCGGCAATATCGGCCCGGTGGCCGAGGCCCTGCTGGCGGCGCTGGACAGCGACTTCACCATCGCCTGCCCGGCCTTCCCCGAGAACGGCCGCACCATTTTCCGCGGTCACCTGTTCGTCGGCGATGCGCTGCTGAACGAATCCGGCATGGAGCACCATCCGCTGACGCCGATGACCGATGCCAACCTGGTGCGCGTGCTGCAGCGCCAGAGCAAGCACAAGGTTGGGCTGCTGCGCCATGACGCGGTCGCGCGCGGGGCGCAGGCCACGGCCGGGCGCATCGCCGCGCTGCGCGGCGAGGGTGTACGCATGGCAATTGCCGATGCCGTCTCCGACGCCGACCTGCTTACGCTGGGCGAGGCGTGCGCCGGCCTGCCGCTGATCACCGGCGGCTCCGGCATCGCGCTGGGCCTGCCCGAGAACTTCCGCCGCGCCGGCCTGCTTCCGCAGCGCGCCGACGCCGACGCGGTGCCGGCCATCGACGGCCCCGGCGTGGTGCTGGCCGGCAGCGCCTCGCGCGCGACCAACGGGCAAGTGGCGCGCTGGCTGGAGCAAGGCCGCCCGGCGCTGCGCATCGACCCGCTCGCGCTGGCGCGCGGCGAAGCCGTGGCCGACGCCGCGCTGGACTTCGCCGCCGCCCACGACGAGCCGGTGCTGGTCTACGCCACTTCCGGCCCCGACGAGGTCAAGGCCGTGCAGGCCGAACTGGGCGTCGAGCGTGCCGGCCACCTGGTCGAGCAATGCCTGGCCACCGTCGCCGCCGGCCTGCTCGCACGTGGCACGCGCCGCTTTGTCGTCGCCGGCGGAGAGACCTCGGGCGCCGTGGTACAGGCGCTGAACGTACGCGCGCTGCGCATTGGCGCGCAGATCGCCCCCGGCGTGCCGGCCACGGTCACGCTCGGCGCCACGCCGCTGGCGCTGGCGCTCAAGTCGGGCAATTTCGGCGGCCCGGACTTCTTCGACCAAGCGCTGCGCCAGCTGGGAGCCGAGTGATGAGCACCGAAAGCAAGCTGCGCGAAGAGATCTGCCGCATCGGTGCCAGCCTCTACCAGCGCGGCTATACCGTCGGCTCGGCCGGCAACATCAGCGCGCGGCTGGACGATGGCTGGCTGATCACGCCGACCGATGCCTGCCTGGGCATGATGGATCCGGCCGCGGTCGCCAAGGTCGCCGCCGACGGCACCTGGGTCTCGGGCGACAAGCCGTCCAAGACGCTGACGCTGCATCGCGCGATCTATGACAACAACCCCGGGGCGCACGCCGTGGTGCACACGCACTCGACGCACCTCGTGGCCCTGACGCTGGCCGGTGCCTGGCAACCGGACGACGTACTGCCGCCGCTCACGCCGTACTACGTGATGAAGGTCGGCCATATCCCGCTGATTCCCTATCACCGGCCCGGCGATCCCGCGGTCGCCGCGCGCGTGGCCACGCTGGCCGCGCAGGTGCGCGGCGTGCTGCTGGAGCGCCTGGGGCCGGTGGTGTGGGAGTCCAGCGTCTCGCGCGCCGCGTTCGCGCTGGAAGAACTGGAGGAGACCGCAAAGCTATGGATGATGATGAAGGACACGCCGGGCTTCGCCGCCCGCGCGGCGCTGCCCGACGGCGCACTGGCTGAGTTGCGCGACGCCTTCCAGGCGCGCTGGTAGCACAGCCCTCTTTTTTCCGACTGACACGGCCATACGGATCTGACCGGCGCGGTTGCCTTGCGGCCACCGTGCGGGGCACGCGCATGCCTGCGATTCGCGTAGCCGGCACACATTACTAGACCAGACTGACTCTACCCGGAGACCACCGATGCCTTCCAACCAACCGGCGGCCAGCGTACCCGCCTTCGACAGCCTGGGCGGCAACGCCCGGCTCGACACCGACACCCAGATCGAGAAACGCGCCTACAGCAAGGTGTTCTGGCGCATCATGCCGTTCCTGATGCTGTGCTACGTGGTCGCCTACCTCGACCGCGTCAACGTCGGCTTCGCCAAGCTGCAGATGGGCCAGGACCTGGCCTTCTCCGAGACCGTGTTCGGCCTGGGCGCCGGCCTGTTCTTCATCGGCTACTTCCTGTTCGAGGTGCCCAGCAACCTGCTGATGCACAAGATCGGCGCGCGCATCTGGATCGCGCGCATCATGATCACGTGGGGCATCATCTCGGCGCTGTTCCTGTTCGTGAAGACGCCGACGCAGTTCTACGTGATGCGCTTCCTGCTCGGCCTGGCCGAGGCAGGCTTCTACCCCGGCGTGATCCTGTACCTGACCTACTGGTACCCCGCCAACCGACGCGCCAAGATGATCGCGCTGTTCATGTCGGGCATCCCGGTCGCCGGCATGTTCGGCAACCCGCTGTCGGGCTGGATCATGGACGCCTTCAACGGCACCCATGGCATGAGCGGCTGGCAATGGATGTTCCTGCTCGAAGCCCTGCCCGCGCTGGTGATCGGCGTGGTGACGATCTTCGTGCTGCGCGATGGCATCGACAAGGCGCCGTGGCTCAGCGCCGATGAAAAGCGCGTGCTCAAGCGCAATGTCGAGGAAGACCAGCACAAGGCCGGCGCCGCCGCCGGCCAGGCGCACGGGCATTCGCTGGGCGCCGTGTTCAGCGACCGCCGCGTGTGGTGGATGTGCCTGATCTACTTCTGCTTCGTCACCGGCCAGTACGCGCTGACGTTCTGGATGCCGACGCTGGTCAAGGCCAGCGGCGTCACCGGCAACCTGAAGATCGGCCTGCTGTCGGCGATCCCGTTCATCTGCGCCATCATCGTCATGAACATCCTCGGCCACAGCGCCGACGCACGCCAGGAACGCCGCTGGCACCTGATCGTGCCGGCGCTGATGGGTGCGGTGGGCTTTGCCATCGCCGCCTCGTTCACCAACAATACGACCGTGTCGATCGCCGCGCTGTCGCTGGCCGCCGCCGGGGTGCTGACCTGCGCGCCGCTGTTCTGGTCGCTGCCCACGGCGTTCCTGTCCGGCATTGCCGCCGCTTCCGGCATTGCCGTGGTGAACTCGGTCGGCAACCTGGCCGGTTTCGTGTCGCCGTACATGGTTGGCGCGCTCAAGGACCTGACGCACAGCACGCAGCTGCCGATGTACGTGCTGTCCGCGATCCTGGTGGTCGGCGCCGTGCTGGTGTGGCTGACGCCGGCTAAACTGGTCAATCGCTGATATCCGGCCGGTCCGGTCGCGCTGATCGCGACCGGGCCGGCTTCGTCCTACGCTCTGGAGTTCCCATGCCGCGCTTCGCCGCAAATCTCTCGATGATGTACCACGAGCACGCGTTCCTGGATCGCTTCGCCGCTGCCGCGGCGGACGGCTTCCAGGCGGTGGAGTACCTGTTCCCGTACGAGCACCCCGCCGCCGAGCTGCGCGCGCGCCTCGACGCGAACGGTCTCGCCCAGGCGCTGTTCAATGCCCCGCCGGGTGACTGGGCAGCGGGCGAGCGCGGGCTGGCATCGCTGCCGGGGCGCGAGGCCGAATTCCGCGATGCCGTCGGCCGCGCGCTGGAATACGCCGGCGTGATCGGCAATGACCGCGTGCACGTGATGGCAGGGCTGGTACCGGCCGATGCCGAGCGCGCACGCTACCGTGCCACCTACCTGGAAAACGTCGCTTTCGCCGCGCAGGCGGCCGCCGCGCAGGGCGTGACCATCGTGCTGGAGCCGATCAACACGCGCGACATGCCGGGCTATTTCCTGAACCGCCAGGACGACGCGCAGGCGATCTGCAAGGAAGTCGGCGCGGCCAACCTGAAGGTGCAGTTCGACTGCTACCACTGCCAGATCGTCGAGGGCGATATCGCGATGAAGCTCAGGCGCGACATCGCCGGCATCGGCCATATCCAGATCGCCGGCGTGCCCGAGCGCCATGAGCCGGACCTGGGCGAGCTGAACTACCCGTACCTGTTCGACCTGATCGACTCGCTCGGCTACACGGGCTGGATCGGTTGCGAGTACCGTCCGCGCGCCGGCACGTCCGAAGGACTGGGCTGGCTCAAGCCCTACCTCGGCCGCTGATTGCAGAACCACCACAGATCTCTTGCCATGAACGTACTGATTACCGGCGGCGCCGGCTTCCTCGGCCTGCAACTCGCCCGCCTGCTGCTGCAACGCGGCAGCCTGAACCTGGACGGCAAGGCCGTTGCCTTCGAGCGCCTGACGCTGCTCGACGTGGTCGCGCCGCAAGGCCTCGACGATGCGCGCGTGCGCGTGGTCACCGGCGACCTGTCCGACCCGGCGGTGCTGCGCCAGGCCATCGACCAGGACACCGGTGCGGTGTTCCACCTCGCCGCCGTGGTCAGCGGCCAGGCCGAGGCCGATTTCGAGCTGGGCATGCGCGTCAACCTCGACGCCTCGCGCGCGCTGCTCGAAACCTGCCGCGAACTGGGCCACAAGCCGCGCGTGCTGTTCACCAGCTCCGTCGCCGTCTATGGCGGCGAACTGCCCCCGGTGGTGCAGGACGACACCGCATTGAACCCGCAATCTTCGTACGGCGTGCAGAAGGCCATCGGCGAACTGCTGCTGTCTGACTACAGCCGCCGCGGCTTCGTCGACGGCCGCGTGCTGCGCCTGCCGACCATCAGCGTGCGCCCGGGCAAGCCCAATGCGGCGGCGTCTTCGTTCGCCAGCGGCATCATCCGCGAGCCGCTGGCTGGCGTGGCAGCGAACTGCCCGGTGGCGCCGGAGACCAAACTATGGCTGCTGTCGCCGCGCGCGGCGGTGGCCGCGCTGGTCAATGGCATCGAACTGGCCGGCGACCGGCTGGGCAACCGCCGCGTGATCAATCTGCCGGGGCTGTCGGTGACGGCGGCGGGCATGGTCGATGCGCTGCGCCGCGTGGCCGGCGATGCGGTGGCGGACCTCGTGACGTGGGAACGCGAGGAGCGCATCGAGAAGATCGTCGGCACGTGGCCGGCGGCATGGAATGCCGAACGGGCCTTGTCGCTGGGGTTCGAGAACGATGCCAGCTTTGATGCGGTGATCCGGGCTTATGTGGAAGATGCGGGAGTGGGCAAGTAAGCTTCGCCGCTCCGCCATGGCGACTGCCTATTCAGTTGCTGAGCGCCGGTCCCCTCTCCCGCTTGCTTGCGGGAGAGGGGAGAAAACAAGCGGGATTTGGAGGATTCTTGCGAACCCTTACCCCGCCGGCTTCACCACCTCATACCCCTCGATAATCTCCCGCACTACCCCCGGGATCGGCGCCGACTTCTGCGTCGCCGGGTCCGCGCACACATAGACGATTTCACCGGTGATCAGGTGCTCGTCGCCCCGATACATCTCCACCCGGAACAGCATGCTGGACCGCCCCAGCCGCGCCATGCGCCCGCGCAGTTCCAGCTCATCGTCGAAGCGCGCCGACGCGTGGTACTCCAGCGTCGACTTGACCACGAAGATATCGACGCCGTGCGCGTGCAATACGTCCTCCGGATAGCGGATCCCCAGCGCACGCCAGTACTCGGTCACGCAGATATCGCAATACGTCAGGTAGTGCGCATTGAAGACGATCGATTGCGGATCGACTTCGGACCAGCGCACGCGCAGCGGGATGGTGTGGCGGAACTCCTCTTTGGCCATTGACGTGGTCTCCCTGGTTGTTTGTCGGAGCAATGCAAAGCATCAGGCCGCCGCCCCGCCGGCACAGGGCCGGCAGGCGCGGCGGCCTGGTTGAACGCATTCGGCAGGCTTACTGCGGCTTGGCCAGTCCCAGCTTCTCGATGATCGCCTTTTCCTTCTTGACGGTTTCTCCCGCGAACTGCGCGTACTGCTGGCTGTTCATATAGAACGGCTCCATGTCGAACTTGGCCAGCGATTCGCGGTAGTTGGGCATTTCCATGGCCTTCTTGAAGGCGTCATGCAGCTTCTGCACGATCTTCGGGTCGGTGCCCTTGGGCGCGACCAGGCCAAACGGCGAGGTCTGCACGATGCCCATGCCAAGTTCCTTCAGCGTCGGCACGTTGGGGAAGCGCGCCGAGCGCTTCTCGCCCCAGGTCGACAGCAGGCGCAGCTTGCCCTGCTCCACGTACGGCGCCCAGGCCGGCGTGTCGGCCACCGACATCACGTGGCCGCCCAGCAGCGCCTGCATCGATTCCGCATTGCCCTTGTATGGGATATGCGAGAACTGCACGCCCTGCTTCAGCGCCAGTTCTTCCATGGTCAGGTGCAGCGTGGTCATGCTGCCCGGCGAGCCATAGGTGAGCTTGCCCGGATTGGCCTTGGCGTAGGCGACGTAATCCTGCATGGTCTTGATCGGCGAATCGGCCGGCACCACCAGGCCGAACGAATAGCCGGCCAGGTTGATGATGTAGCTCAGGTCCTTGACCGGGTCCCAGTTGATCTTGGTGGTGTACGGCAGGCGGTAGACCGGCATGGCGACCTGCGCCAGCGTGTAGCCGTCGGGCGCGGTGGTCTGCATCAGTTGCGCGGGCAGCACGCCGCCGGCACCGGGCTTGTTCTCGACGATCACCGGCTGGCCGAGGATCTTGGAGGCGTTGTCGGCCAGCACGCGGAACGGGATATCCGTGGAGCCGCCGGCGGTGTAGCCGATCACCAGCCGGATCGGGCGCTGCGGGAACTTGTCGGCCTGGGCCTGGGCGGGCATGGCGGCAAGACCGAGGGCCGCGGTGGCGGCGGCGATGCCGGCGCGGGCGAGGAAGTGGCGGCGTTGCATTTGAAAGTGTCTCCTAGTGCTGCAAATCACTGCTTGAAAAATGCGTGGACCGGCGCGACCGCAAGGCGTGGCCTAGTCCTGCGAGGTGCCGAACGCGGTGCGCAGCGCGGCGACGGCATCGGCATGCGCCTGCGCCACCGCGGGCACGAACCGGCCCAGCTTGAAGAAATCATGGATCATGCCGGGGTAGTCGGCCAGCGTGGCGTCGACGCCGGCGGCGCGCAGCTTTTCGGCGTAGGCCACGCCCTCGTCATGCAGCGGGTCGTAGCCCGCCACTGCGATCCAGGCCGGGCAGACCCCGCCCACCTCGGCGCCGGTGCCGCCGCCGTCCAGCGGCGCAAAGCGCCAGTCGTCGCGGCTGGCATCCTGGTCCAGGTACTGCGCGAAGAACCAGCGGATCATGTCGGCCGTCAGCAGGTAGCCGTCGGCCAGCGCGCGGTGCGACGGCGTATCCTGGCGCGCGCAGGTGCCGGGATAGACCAGCAATTGCAGCACCGGTGCCAGCCCGGCATCGCGGGCCTCGACCGCGCAGGCGGCGGCCAGCGTGCCGCCGGCGCTGTCGCCGCCCAGGCCGATGCGGGCCAGGTCGGCGCCGAGCTTGTCGGCTTCGGCGAAGACCCAGTGCAGCACATCGAAGGCGTCGTTGACCGCGGTCGGAAAGCGCCACGCGGGCCCGAGCCGGTAGTCCACCGACAGCACCATGCAATCGGCCTGGCCGCACAGCAGGCGGCACAGCGGATCGTGCGAATCGACGCTGCCGACCGTGAAGCCGCCGCCATGGAAGTACACCAGCAGCGGCAGCGGCTCGATCCAGCTGGCCTCGCGTGGCGTGTACAGCCGGACCGGGATGGCGTGGCCGTCGCGGGCCGGCACCAGCAGGTCTTCCGCGGTATGCACCGGCGGCGGGTTGATGTCGAGGATCGGCGCGCTTTTCTCGTAGGCGATCTTGGCGTCTTCCGGCGCCATGGCGTGGATCGGCGGCCGCTTGGCGCGGGCGATCAAGGCCAGCAACGCGGCCATCTGCGGGTCCAGCGGACTGGCCGGCAGGCCCGGCGTGGCGGATGGGGAAGACGGTACGACAGACATAGGGCGTGATGCGGCGCAAACCCGGCGCCGGCCTCGCGCAGCAGCGCTGGCGCGGCGTCGGCATCGGGACAAGTTCGAATAGTGAACGATCGTTCGATTTTAGTATGATGCCAGATGTTTCCGACCCCCGGCAGTCCGAGATAACCCCGAAAAGTCCTACCCATCGTGCCACGCGGCAAGTTTTTGCGCGATGATCGGCTGGCAGCACGCCGAGGGCGAGCGGAAACGATTGCGGCAGGTCCATTGAACCCCAGGACAGCGCACGGCGCCAGCCACAGGCCAGGCCCGTGACAACGAGGAATTCCAGCGCGAATTCCACTATTTCGTGGCAGATCCCAGCAGGAGACAAGCAAATATGGCGTTCATCTACTATCTGACCCACATTCACCTGGACTTCGGCGCGGTCAGCGTGCTGAAGTCGGAATGCGAGCGCATCGGCATCCGCCGGCCGCTGCTGGTGACTGATCAGGGGGTGGTCGCGGCCGGCGTGGCGCAGCGCGCCATCGATGCGATGCAGGGCCTGCCGGTGGCGGTGTTCGACGAGACCCCGTCGAACCCGACCGAGGCCATGGTGCGCAAGGCCGCCGCACAGTACCGCGAGCAAGGCTGCGACGGGCTGGTGGCGGTGGGCGGCGGATCGTCGATCGACCTGGCCAAGGGCATCGCCATCCTGGCCACGCACGAGGGCGAGCTGACCACCTATGCCACCATCGAAGGCGGCAGCGGCAAGATCACCGACCAGGCCGCGCCGCTGATCGCGGTGCCCACCACGTCGGGCACCGGCAGCGAGGTCGCGCGCGGCGCCATCATCATCCTGGACGATGGCCGCAAGCTGGGCTTCCATTCCTGGCACCTGCTGCCCAAATCGGCGGTGTGCGATCCCGAGCTGACGCTGGGCCTGCCTGCCGGCCTGACCGCCGCCACCGGCATGGACGCCATCGCCCACTGTGTCGAGACCTTCCTGGCGCCCGCCTTCAACCCGCCCGCGGACGGCATCGCGCTCGACGGCCTGGAGCGCGGCTGGACCCATATCGAGCGCGCCACCCGCGACGGCACCGACCGCGAGGCACGCCTGAACATGATGAGCGCGTCGATGCAGGGCGCGATGGCGTTCCAGAAGGGACTGGGCTGCGTGCATTCGCTGTCGCATCCGCTCGGCGGGCTGAAGATCGACGGCCGCACCGGCCTGCACCACGGCACGCTCAACGCGGTGGTGATGCCGGCGGTGCTGCGCTTCAATGCCGATGCCCCTACCGTGGTACGCGATCACCGCTACGCGCGCCTGCGCCGCGCCATGCACCTGCCCGACGGCGCCGACCTGGCGCAGGCGGTGCACGACATGACCGCGCGCCTGGGCCTGCCCACCGGGCTGCGCCAGATGGGCGTCACCGAGGACATGTTCGACAAGGTGATCGCCGGCGCGCTGCGCGACCACTGCCACAAGACCAACCCGAAAGAAGCCAGCGCCGCGGATTATCGGCGTATGCTTGAGCAGTCCATGTAGCACACCGCGTAGCACCCAGCGGCTTCCCGCCGGTCGGACCGACCAAGCGGCTGTCCGGCGGCCCTCCCTCCACAGCGCAGGAGACAACATGAGCGGCGAGCACTTGCAGGTAGTCCATGGCGACATCACCCGGATGGAAGTCGATGCCATCGTCAATGCGGCCAACAGCGGCCTGCTCGGCGGCGGCGGCGTCGACGGGGCCATCCACGGGGCCGGCGGCCCCGCCATCATGGAAGCCTGCCGCGCGATCCGCGACGCGCAGGGCGGCTGCCCCACCGGCGAGGCGGTGCTCACCACCGGCGGCCGCCTGCCGGCACCGTACGTGATCCACGCGGTCGGTCCGGTGTGGCAAGGCGGGGGCCAGGGCGAGGAAGAGCAGCTCGCCAATGCCTACCGCAACAGCATCCGGCTGGCGGCGCAGCATCACCTGCGCACGGTGGCCTTCCCCAATATCAGCACCGGCATCTATGGCTTCCCGCGCGAGCGCGCGGCGGATATCGCCATCGCCGCGGTGCGCGAGGCGCTGGCCGCGGCGCCGGAGCTCGAGCAGGTCACCTTCGTCTGCTTCGACGACGAGAACTACCGGCTTTACCGCGAGCGGCTGAGTTGAAGCCCGCATGCGGCGGCCTGCGCCGCCGCATGCGGGGTCTTGCGTTGCCAGCGGTCAGGCCGGCAGCGCGCTGCGGATCAGCTGGTTGATCCGTTCGGGCTGTTCGTGGATCACCCAGTGGGTGCCTTCGGGGATGCGCTCCAGCCGCAGGTCGGGCACGAAATCGGCCAGGCCGTCCACCAGCGACTTCGGTAGCGCGCGGTCGCGCTCGCCCCACACCACCAGCGTCGGCACCCGTACCACGAACGCTGCAGGGTCCAGCCGGGAAATATCGGGCGGCGGCTCGCCCTCGCCCGGCGGATGCATCGGCGAGGCCCGGTAGAAATTGACGCCGCCGGTGAGCGGATGCACGCCGGCGTCGCTGCCTTCGCCCGGCTGCGACCACGCCGCGTGGTACCTGGCGCGCGTCTCGGCGGTGTACCAGGCCGCCGGCTTGCCGTCGTCGTCGGACAGCATCCGGTCCAGCAGTGCAAAGTCGTTGGCCGCCAGCGCCTGTTCCGAGCCCGGCTTGCGCAGCCAGTTCATGTAGGCGGAGGCCGCCTGCTGCGCCGGATCGGTAGCCAGCGCGCGCGCGAACAGGTAAGGGTGCGGCGAATTGACGATGACCAGCTGGCGCACCAGCTGCGGAAACTGGATCGCCAGGTTCCAGCAGATCGCGCCGCCCCAGTCGTGCGCGACCACCACGGCCTGGTCATAACCCAGCGCGCCAACCAGCTGCACCAGGTCTTCGACGATATGGCGCGGCCGGTAGGCGCTGACGTCGGCCGGCTTGCTCGACAGGTTGAAGCCGCGCAGGTCGGGCGCGACGGCGAAATGCGTGCGGCCGAACTCGGCCAGCTGCGCCTCCCATTCGAACCAGAATTCCGGAAAGCCGTGCACGAACAGCATCAGCGGCTTGCCGCGCTCGCCCGCGCTGGCGTAGTGCAGCCGGGTGCCATTGGGCAGCGTGGCGTACTGCAGGTGGCGGATCACGGCGGCGGGGGCTGCCATGTTGTTCTCCATATGCGGTCCTCCTCGTTGTGGCGTTGTGCGGGCCGGGGTTGGCGAACGTGGCTAACGAACCTCAGCTCAGCCGCGCAACGCGGCAACCAGGCCCGCGCGGACCTCGGGCTTGTCGGCAAACGGATCGCCGGGGTTGCGCTGCCCGACGATATCCTCGAAGCGCTGGCGCACGGGGGCGAGCGCCTGGGGGTGGGAATAAATATAGAAGCTTTCGTCGCGGATGGCATCGAAGGTGATCCGCGCCACCTCCGCCGCGGTCACCTTGCCCGAGCCGACGGCCTTGTCCGACAAGGCCTGCGACACCAGCTGCGAACGCGTCGGCGGCGCCTGGTTGGCCAGGTCGGCGGGCCGGTTGCGCTGCGACTGGCTGATGCCGGTCGGCACGAAGTATGGGCACAGCACCGAGCAGCGCACCTGCTCCGTCACCAGCCCCAGGTCCTGGTAAAGGGTTTCCGTCAGCGCCACCACCGCGTGCTTGGACACGTTGTAGACGCCCATCGCGGGCGGATTCAGCAAGCCCGCCATCGACGCGGTGTTGACGATATGCCCCTCGAACGCCGGGTCCTTCTCCGCGGCCGCCAGCATCAGCGGCGTAAAGATGCGCACGCCGTGCACCACGCCGTACAGGTTGACGCCCATCACCCATTCCCAGTCCCGCTCCGAGTTTTCCCAGATCAGACCGCCCGCGCCCACGCCGGCATTGTTGAACAGCAGGTTGACCTGGCCGAAGGCTTCGATCGCGGCATCGGCCAGTGCCTGGACCTGCTCGGCGCGCGAGACGTCGGTACGCAGGCCGATCACCGGCACGTTGCGCGCCTGGAACTCGGCGACGGTTGCGTCCAGCGCGTCTTCCTGCACGTCGGCCAGCACCAGCTTCATGCCGAGGTCGGCGGCAATGCGGGCAAATTCCTTGCCGAAGCCCGAGGCGCCGCCGGTAATGACGGCCACCCTGTTGGAGAAATCCTTCATGTCGTGTGTCCTGTCGCGTGAGTCGAATGGAAAATGCCGGCCGCGGCGCGGCGCGGCAGTGTCAGTCCAGCAGGTCGGGCTGTTCCTTGACGATGCGGGCATAGAGCGGCTGGAACTGGAACCAGCCCGCCTGCGCCGTGCCGACGATGGAATAGGCCTGGCGCGCGGCGGCGTCGGCAATCACCTTCAGCGGCGCCTGCGTGCGCGCGGCGGCGGCTTCGGCCAGCAGCTGCACCTGGCAGGAGCGCTCCATGGTGATGAACCACCACGCCGCTTCGTCGACGGTCTTTCCGACCGTCAGCAGGCCGTGGTTCTGCAGGATCGCAGCCTTGTTCTGCCCGAGCGCGTTGGCGATGCGCTGGCCCTCGTCCAGCTCCACCACCACGCCGCCAAAGTCGTCATAGACCGCATGGTCGTTGTAGAACGCGCACACGTCCTGCGTCAGCGCATCGAGCGGGCGCCCCAGCGTCGACCAGGCGCGGCCATAGGTGCTGTGCGAATGCGCGGCGGCAACCGCGTCGGGGCGGGTCTGGTGCACGCGCGAATGGATGGCGAAGGCCGCGGCATTGACCGGATAGTCGCCCTCGACCACATCGCCGTGGTGGTCGCAGCGGATCAGGTTGGAGACCCTGACCTGGCTGAAATGCACGCCGAACGGATTGACCCAGAAGGTGTCGGGAAACTCGGGGTCGCGCGCGGTGATATGGCCGGCCACGCCTTCGTCGAAGCCGAATTTCGAGAACAGCCGGAAGGCGGCGGCCAGGCGCTGCTTGCGATGCAGGCGCTCTTCGCTTACGGTGGCGAACTGCGGCGGCCGTGGCAGGTTGCGGTAGCGGGCCTTGACCTCTTCGGGCAGGCCGGCGCCGATCTCGTCGGCGCTCTGGATTTGCGGGGCTTGCGGGGCATTCATCGGTGTCTCCGTTGCTGGTGATATCCGTTGCCCGCGGCGCGCCGTGCCGACGCGCCGCGGCCCTGCATGCGCCGGTCAGACCAGCTTGACCAGCTGCTTGCCGAAGTTCTTGCCCTTGAGCAGGCCCATGAAGGCTTCCGGCGCGCTGGCCAGGCCTTCGGCGATGCTTTCGCGGAACTTGAGCTTGCCCTGCGCGACCGCAGTGCCCAGTTCCTTCAGCGCCTGCGGCCACACCTCCATATGCTCGGAGACGATAAAGCCCTCGATGGTCAGGCGCGAGACCAGGATCAGCTGCGGGTTCTTCAGCGGCAGCGGCTGGCCGTCATAGCCGGCGATCATGCCGCACATGGCGATGCGGCCGAAGGCGTTCATGCGCGACAGCACCGCGTCGAAGATCTCGCCGCCGACGTTCTCGAAATAGCCGTCGATGCCGTCGGGCGTGGCTTCCTTGAGCATGGTGTAGAGCTCTTTCGGGTCCTTCGCCGCCTTGTAGTCGATACAGGCGTCGAAGCCCAGCTCGTTGACCACGTAGTCGCACTTGTCCTTGCCGCCGGCAAAGCCCACCGCGCGGCAGCCCGCCAGCTTGGCCAGCTGGCCCACCACGCTGCCGACCGCGCCCGACGCGGCGCTGACCGCGATGGTCTTGCCCGCCTTGGGCTGGATGATCTTGTTCAGGCCATACCACGCGGTCACGCCCGGCATGCCGACCGAGCCGAGGTAGGCCGACAGCGGGATATGCGTGGTATCGACCGGCTGCAGGCCGGTGCCGTCGCTGACGCCCATTTCCTGCCAGCCGAACATGCCGACCACCTTGTCGCCCGGCTTGAACTTGCTGTTCTTGCTTTCCACCACTTCGCCGACGGTGCCGCCGATCATCACCTCGTTGAGCGGTTGCGGCGCGGCGTAGGACTTGCTGTCGTTCATGCGTCCGCGCATGTACGGGTCGAGCGACAGGTAATGATTGCGCACCAGCACCTGGCCGTCGGCGATCTGCGGCACGGGCACTTCTTCCAGCCGGAAATTGGCCGGCGTCACCGCGCCTTCGGGACGCGAGGCCAGGACGATGCGCTTGAACGTGTTGGACATGGTCGGGTTCCTTCCAATGGGAGATGGAAACTGCATGGAAACTGCTAAAGCGGGCGATGCCGGACATGAAGCGCCCGGCCTGCCCTGGCGCCGGCGCTCAGCCGTCGGCGCCGGTATCGGTTTCGCCCGGGCGCTGCGGCGGCATGCGCCGGATGTACTTGAACGTGCCCGAGCCGCGCGCCACGGTCTTGCCGTCGGCATCGACGATCTCGGCCTCGCAGAACACCATGGTGGTGGTGCGGTGCACGGTGGTGCCGCGCGCGGTCAGGTGGCCGCGGCCCGGCGCCATGAAGCTGCTCTTCATCTCGATGGTAACCACGCCGCGGCCATCGGCATCGCTGCTGCGGCCGGCCACCGCCATGGCCACGTCGAGCAGCGTCATGATGACGCCGCCGTGGGCCATGTCCCAGCTGTTCTGGTGGCGCTTTTCGGTCGGCAGCGAGATCTCGCTGCGCCCGCCCTCGGCCAGGCTGCAGGTCACGCCAAGCTCGGCAAGGAAGGGGATATGGCTCAGGGAGCCGGTGTACTGGTTCATGGCAACGCGAGTGGAAGTGGGGGATTGGAGAGGCGCCGGCGGTCTGGCCGCCGGCGCCGACCCCGCATTATTGCCGCAAACGAGGGCCGTTCGCTCAGACCGCGCTGACGCCGCCGTCGACCGCCAGGATCTGCCCGGTGATGTGCTTGCCGGCATCGCTGGCGAACAGCAGCGCGGCGCCCTTCAGGTCTTCGTCGTCGCCCAGCCGATGCAGCGGCACGCCCGCGCACATGGCCTCGACGCCCATGCGCTCGAGCGAGCCCTTGGTCATCTTGGACGGGAAGAAGCCCGGCGCCAGCGCGTTGACGGTGATGTTGTGCTCGCCCCACTCCGCCGCCAGCGTGCGCGTGAAATTGACCACCGCGCCCTTCGAGGTGTTGTAGGCAATGGTCTCCATCGACCCCGGCGGATTGCCGGCCAGGCCCGCGATCGACGCCACGTTGATGATGCGGCCGTAGCGGCGCGGGATCATCGACAGCTTGCCGATGCGCTGGCTCAGCAGGAACAGGCCGCGGATATTCAGGTTCATCACCTTGTCCCACGCTTCCAGCGGATGGTCTTCCGCCGGTGCGCCCCAGGTGGCGCCGGCGTTGTTGACCAGGATATCGACGTGGCCAAGCCTGGCGATGGCCTCGTCGGCCAGCCGGGCGATCTCGGCTTCCTGCGAGCCGTCGGCGGCGATCCAGTCGGCCTCGATGCCGAGGCCCTTCAGGTGTTCCTGCGCCGCGCGCAGCTCGTCGGCCTTGCGCGCCGACAGCACGATGCGCGCGCCCTGCTCGCCCAGCGCCTCGGCAATCTGCAGGCCAAGCCCGCGTGAGCCGCCGGTGATCAGCGCGGTCTTGCCCTTCAGGTCAAACAGTTGCTGGATGGTGCGCATGTTGTCTCTTCCTTGGTTGTCTTTGAATGGGGCAGTAAGCCGTCAGAACCGGCGCTCAGAACCAGGCGTCCTGCATGTCCAGCGTGGTGCGGTCGAGGGATGCCAGCAGGTCGAGCTGGGGGCCGACCCTGGGCAGCTCGAAGTGGAAGAAGTACGCCGCCGCGGCCAGCTTGCCGCGATAGAAGTCCTGGTCTTCCTGGCCGCTTGCCTGCGCCAGCGCGGCCCGCGCCAGCAATGCCTGCTCCAGCCAGATCCAGGCGACCACGACGTGCCCGAAGGCTTCGAGATAGACCGATGCGTTGGCCAGCGTCACGTTGACATCGCCGGCGCTCCACAGCGTCTGGGTCACCTCGGCCAGGCGCTTGGTTGAGGAGCCGAGCGCGCGCGCCTGCTGCGCCAGTCCGGCATCGTCCGCGGCCAGCGCGCGGCCGATGGTGGCCTGCACGCGCTCGCCCAGCAGCCTGAACGCGGCGCCATCCTTCATCACCACCTTGCGGCCCAGCAGGTCCAGCCCCTGGATGCCGTGCGTGCCTTCGTGAATCGGGTTCAGGCGGTTGTCGCGGTAGAACTGCTCGACGTTGTATTCGCGGGTATAGCCATAGCCGCCATGCACCTGGATCGCCAGGTTGTTGGCCTCCAGGCACCACTGCGACGGCCAGCTCTTGGCGATCGGGGTCAGGATGTCGAGCAGCAGCGCCAGGCGCGCATGCGCTTCCTGGTCGCCGGCGGCGGCAGCGGCTTCTTCCTCGTCCACCAGCCGCGCGCAGTACAGGTTCAGCGCCAGGCCGCCCTCGACATAGCTCTTCTGCGCCAGCAGCATGCGGCGGATATCGGCGTGCTCGACCAGCTTCACCTGCGGGCTGGCGGCATCCTTGCCGCCGGGGCCGACCGGGCGGCCTTGGGGGCGGTTGCGCGCATAGTCCAGTGCATGCAGGTAGCCGGTATAGCCCAGCATCACCGCGCCCAGGCCCACGCCGATGCGCGCCTCGTTCATCATGTGGAACATGCAGGCCAGGCCCTTGTGCGGCTCCCCAACCAGGTAGCCGATCGCGCCCGCCTTGCCGCCCGGCTGGTACTTCATGCCCTCGCCGAAATTCAGCAGGCAGTTGGTGGTGCCGCGGTAGCCCATCTTGTGGTTCAGGCCGGCCAGCACCACGTCGTTGTGCTCGCCCAGCGAGCCGTCCTCGTTCACCAGGTACTTGGGCACGATGAACAGCGAGATGCCCTTCACGCCGGGGATCAGCTTGCCGTCCGGGCCGGGAATCTTGGCCAGCACCAGGTGGACGATGTTCTCCGACAACTCGTGCTCGCCGGCGGAAATCCACATCTTGTTGCCGCGCAGGCGGTATTGCGCGCCCAGCGGCGATTCGCCCTCGTACTCGGCGCGCGTCGTGATATCCGACAGCGACGAGCCGGCCTGCGGCTCCGACAGGCACATGGTGCCGAAGAAGCGCCCTTCCATTTCCGGCTTGACGAAGGTCTCGACCTGCGCCGGCGTGCCGTGCGTGAGCAGCAGGTTGGCGTTGCCGATGGTCAGGAAGGGGTAGGAGCTGGTGCCGACGTTGGCACCCTTGAAGTACGCGAAGCCGGCCTTTTCCACCACCACCGGCAGCTGCATGCCGCCCAGCTCGTAATCCTGCCCGGCGGCCATCAGGCCGGCGTCGCAGAAGGCCTTCAGCGCGGTGCTGACCTCGGGGATGATGCTGACGGTCTCGCCGTCGAATTCGGGTTCGTGCTGGTCGTTCTTCTTGTTGTGCGGCGCGAACAGGTCGGTGGCGATCTTCTCGCAGGTGTCCAGCGCGGCATCGAAGGTCTCGCGCGAGTGGTCGGCGTAGCGCGGGATGCGGGTCAGCTCATCGACCTTGAGCCATTCATACAGGATGAAGTTCAGGTCGCGGCGGGAAAGGATCATCGACATGGTGTCTCCAGGCGGCGCACTGCGTGGGGCGCCGTGAATTCTTGACTGCCTTCTTGTACGAACCGCCCCGCATTGAATCGCACCGCATGGGTGCCCCCTCTCCCGCTTGCGGGAGAGGGTTGGGGTGAGGGCCGGACGGTACGACGAAGTACAGGCCGGCGGTATGCCACCGCCTGCCCTCACCCCCTGCCCCTCTCCCGCAAGCGGGAGAGGGGAGCAAACCGGCAGCGTGCCGGTTTTGTCGCCAGTTACAGAACTTCGAACAGACCAGCAGCGCCCTGGCCGCCGCCGATGCACATGGTCACCACCACATACTTCACGCCCCGGCGCTTGCCCTCGATCAGCGCATGACCAACCAGGCGCGCGCCCGACACGCCATACGGATGCCCCACCGCGATCGCGCCGCCGTTGACGTTGAGGCGGTCCATCGGGATGCCCAGCGTGTCGGCGCAGTACAGCACCTGCACCGCGAAGGCTTCGTTCAGCTCCCACAGGCCGATGTCGTCGACCTTCAGGCCAGCCTTCTTCAACAGCTTGGGCACCGCAAAGACAGGGCCGATGCCCATCTCGTCCGGCTCGCAACCCGCCACGGCAAAGCCGCGGAACACGCCCAGCGGCTGCAGGCCCTTGGCCGCCGCCACGCGCGCGTTCATCACCACCGCCGCCGAGGCGCCGTCCGAGAACTGCGAGGCATTGCCGGCGGTGATCACACCACCCGGCACGGCGCTGCGGATCTTGGAAACACCTTCGAGCGTAGTGTCGGCGCGAATGCCTTCGTCGCGGTCGATGGTGACTTCCTTCGTCACCAGCTGGCCGGTGGACTTGTCGGCAACGCCGGCAAGCACCGTCATCGGCACGATCTCGTCCTTGAACTTGCCGGCTTCCTGCGCGGCCGCGGCGCGCTGCTGGCTGCGCACGCCGTATTCGTCCTGGCGCTCCTTCGAGATGTTGTAGCGCTTGGCCACGTTCTCGGCGGTCTGCAGCATGTTCCAGTAGATTTCCGGCTTGTTCTTGGTCAGCCAGCTTTCCTGGACCATATGGCGGTTCATCTCCTGCTGCACGCACGAGATGCTCTCCACGCCGCCGGCCACGAAGATGTCGCCCTCGTCGGCGATCACGCGCTGCGCGGCCATGGCAATGGTCTGCAGGCCCGACGAGCAGAAGCGGTTGACGGTGGCGCCGGGCACGGTGACCGGGCAGCCGGCGCGCAGCGCGATCTGGCGCGCGATGTTGGCGCCGGTGGCGCCTTCCGGGTTGGCGCAGCCCATCAGCACGTCTTCGACCTCGGCGGCTTCGATCCTGGCGCGCGCGATGGCGTGCTGGACCGCATGGCCGCCCAGCGTGGCGCCGTGGGTCATGTTGAAGGCGCCCTTCCAGCTCTTGGCCAGGCCGGTCCGTGCGGTGGATACGATGACTGCTTCGTTCATGTGATGCTCCTCGGAATCTCTTGTGTCGTTCAGTTCGGTGTTTCGGTTCAGCCCTGGCCACGGAGCAGGTCAACGGACATCACGCGCGCGACGCCGGCGGCGCCGAGGTCCTGCCATGCCTTGGCCAGCGACCCGTCCAGGTCGATGGCCCGGCATGCATCCTCGATCACCGCGGCCTCGAAGCCGGCGGCGCGCGCATCGAGCGCGCTCCAGGCCACGCAGTAGTCCGTCGCCAGCCCGGCGCAGAACACGCGCCTGACGCCATGCTCGCGCAGGTAGCCGGCCAGCCCGGTGCGCGTGGTGCGGTCCGCTTCCATAAAGGCGGAGTAGCTGTCCACGCCGGCATGATGGCCCTTGCGGATCACCAGCCGCGCGTGCGGCACGTGCAGCCCCGCATGCAGCGCGGCGCCGGGCGTGTCCTGCACGCAGTGCACCGGCCACAGCACCTGCTCGCCATACGGCAGCGTGAGCATCTGGAATGGCTGCGTACCGGCATGGCTGGCCGCGAACGAGACGTGCGCGGCCGGATGCCAGTCCTGCGTCAGCACCACGTGCCCGAACGCGCGCGCCAGCCGGTTGATGACGGGCACGACCTCATCGCCGTTGGGCACGGCAAGCGCGCCGCCCGGCATGAAGTCGTTCTGCACGTCGATCACCAGCAGGCAATCGCCAGGTCGGAGGGTGGTGTCCATATCAGTGCCAGGGAGAACCGTGATGGCGTCTTAGCCGCGTCTTACCCGTTAAAGCCCTTGCCTTCGTCCGCCAGCTTCTGCAGCAGCGGCGCCACTTGCCAGGCTTCGCCGTGGTAGCCCTTGGCGTAGCGCTTCATGGCCAGCGCCACGTTGTACAGGCCGACCTGGTCCGCGTACAGCATCGGGCCGCCGCGGAACAGCGGGAAGCCGTAGCCGGTCAGGTACACCATGTCGATATCCGAGGCCTTGGAAGCAATGCCTTCTTCCAGGATCTTGGCGCCTTCGTTGACCAGCGCGAACACCAGGCGCTCGACGATCTCCTCGTCAGAGATCTTGCGGCGCGTGATGCCCAGGTCCTTCGAATGCTGCACGATCATGTCGTTGACCTGCTGGTTCGGGTACGGCTTGCGGTCGCCCGCCTTGTAGTCGTACCAGCCCGCGCCGGTCTTCTGGCCGAAGCGGCCCATTTCGCACAGCAGGTCCGCGGTCTTGGAGTACTGGATGTCCGGCTTGTCCACGGCGCGGCGCTTGCGGATGGCCCAGCCGATGTCGTTGCCGGCCAGGTCGCCCATGCGGAACGGGCCCATGGCGAAGCCGAACTTCTCGATGGCCTTGTCGACCTGTTCGGGCAGCGCGCCTTCGTCCAGCAGGTAGCCGGCCTGGCGGCTGTACTGCTCGATCATGCGGTTGCCGATGAAGCCGTCGCACACGCCCGACACCACCGCGGTCTTCTTGATCTTCTTGGCCACCTGCATCACCGTGGCCAGCACGTCCTTGCCGGTCTGGTCGCCGCGCACCACTTCGAGCAGCTTCATCACGTTGGCCGGGCTGAAGAAGTGCATGCCGACCACGTCCTGCGGACGCTTGGTGAACGAGGCGATCTTGTTGACGTCCAGCGTGGAAGTGTTGGATGCCAGGATCGCGCCGGGCTTCATCACTTCGTCCAGCTTCTTGAAGACGATTTCCTTGACGCCCATCTCTTCGAACACGGCCTCGATCACCATGTCGGCGTCCTTGATGTCGTCATAGGACAGCGTCGTGCTCAGCAGCCCCATGCGCTGCTCGACCTTCTCCTGCGTCAGCTTGCCCTTCTTGGCGCTGTTCTCGTAGTTCTTGCGGATGATGCCGACGCCGCGGTCGAGCGCTTCCTGCTTGGTTTCCAGGATGGTGACCGGGATGCCCGCGTTGAGGAAGTTCATGCTGATGCCGCCGCCCATGGTGCCGGCGCCGATCACGGCGACCTTCTCGATCTTGCGCACCGGCGTGCCTTCGGGCACGTCGGGGATCTTGCTGGCGGCGCGCTCGCCGAAGAAGGCATGGCGCAGCGCGCGCGATTCCGGCGTGGTCACCAGGAACAGGAAGCCCTCGCGCTCCTGCTTCAGGCCCTGCTCGAACGGCTTGAGCGAGCCCGCCACGGCTTCCAGGCACTTCAGCGGCGCCGGGAAGTTCTTGGCCATCGCGGCCACGGTGTTGCGGGCAAAGCCGAGGTAGCCCTCGGCATTCTCGTGGCGCACCTTCAGGTCGCGCACCTTGGGATGCGGGCCGCTGGCCGCGCCGACGTTCTGCGCGAACTTGACCGCCGCGGGCAGCACGTCACCGTCGACGATCTCGTCGAACAGCTTGGTGCCGGCGAACTTCTCGGACGGCACCGCGGTGCCCGACACGATCATGTTGGCGGCGGCCTCCAGGCCGATCACGCGCGGCAGGCGCTGCGTGCCGCCGGCGCCGGGCAGCAGGCCCAGCTTGACTTCCGGCAGCGCGATCTGCGCGCCCTTGGACGCCACGCGGTAATTGCAGCCCAGCGCCAGTTCCAGGCCGCCACCCATGGCAACCGAGTGCACGGCGGCGACCACCGGCTTGGACGAGGCTTCCAGCACGCGGATCACCGAGTGCAGCGTCGGCTCCTGCATCGCCTTGGGCGTATTGAATTCGCGGATGTCGGCGCCGCCCGAGAAAGCCTTGCCAGCGCCGGTGATGACGATCGCCTTGACGGCGGCATCGTCCAGCGCACGGGTCATGCCTTCGACGATGCCAAGCCGGGTGCTGTGACCCAGGCCGTTGACAGGGGGATTGTCGAGCGTGATGACGGCTACGCCGTCCTGAACCTGATACTGCGCTGTCATGCTGGTTCCTTTGGTGTCAGAAGTTGTCTCGGGATTCGAATTCTCGAATGAATGTTCTCTGCAGCGCGAGGCATGCCGGCTGACGCCGCGCCTGCCCCCGGGCCGCGGCCGTCACGGGCGGGTTAACCCTTGACCCGATCCGCCGCTTTCCCGCGCCCCACAACGCCTTCCGGCGCTTGGGCGAAACAAGCATACACAAAATAGCACGGTCGTTCAATTTTAATTTCCGAACATTTTCGGGGCCATGCGCAATGCGAATGCCGCACCTTATCCGCCTGCATGGAGCCAACGCTTAACCGCCGCGAGGCGGTGCCCCCGATGCCGGTTAAGACACTTGCCACCATCCGCGCGCGCCGCCTCCAGACCAGTATCGGACTTTATTTGACCGATACGGGAAAATCGCCGGGGCAGACGCGGTAGACTCGCGGCTTTTCGTTTTTTGCCCCCCCGGCCTTCACGAGACGCCGGGCGGCTGAAGGTCCAGCGCCCCTGATGTCTTCCCCCACCGATTCCTCGTCCCGGCCCGCTTTGGCGCCGCATGGACACCAGCACCCGGTCGTCGAGCACGACGACCTCCAGCGCAAGCTCAAGGCCCGCCACCTGACCATGATCGCCGTCGGCGGCGCGGTCGGCACCGGCCTGTTCGTGGCCTCGGGCGCGTCGATCGCGCAGGCCGGCCCCGGCGGAGCGCTGCTGATGTATATGCTGATCGGCCTGATGGTCTATTGCCTGATGACCAGCCTGGGCGAGCTGGCGGTGCACATGCCGGTGGCCGGTTCCTTTGTCACCTACAGCGCGCTCTATGTCGACGAAGGCTTCGGCTTCGCGCTGGGCTGGAATTACTGGTTCAGCCTGGCGGTGACCATCGCCGTGGAGCTGACCGCGGCGCAGCTGGTGATGCAGTACTGGTTCCCCGACATGCCCGGGCTGGTCTGGAGCGCCGGCTTCCTGCTGCTGATGTTCGGGCTCAACGCCTTCTCGGTGCGCGGCTTCGGCGAGGCCGAATACTGGTTCGCGCTGGTCAAGGTGGTGACCGTGGTGGTGTTCCTGGGCGTGGGCCTGCTGATGATCTTCGGCATCCTGCAGGGCGGCCCGCAGTCGGGCTGGCACAACTTCACCAGCGGCGATGCGCCTTTCGTCGGCGGCATCCCGGCCATGTTCGGCGTGGCCATGATCGCCGGCTTCTCCTTCCTTGGCACCGAAACCGTCGGCGTCGCCGCCGGCGAGGCCGAACGCCCCGCCATCACCATTCCGCGCGCGATCCGGCAGACCTTCTGGCGCATCCTGCTGTTCTACGTGCTGGCCATCCTGGTCATCGGCGTGCTGATCCCCTATACCGACCCCAACCTGCTGCGCAACGACGTGACCGACGTCGGCGTGAGCCCGTTCGCGCTGGTGTTCCGCCATGCCGGGCTGGCCTTCGCCGCCGGGCTGATGAACGCGGTGGTGCTGACCGCGCTGCTGTCGGCCGGCACCTCGAGCATGTACGTGTCGACGCGGATCCTGTACGGCCTCGCCGTCAGCCGCCGCGCGCCGCGCGTGTTCGGCCGGCTCACGCGCAACGGCGTGCCGTTTTTCGCGCTGCTGGCGACCACCGGCATCGGCGCGCTGTGCTTCCTCAGTTCGCTGCTCGGCAACAAGACCGCCTACCTGTGGCTGCTCAACACCTCGGCCATGACCGGCTTCATCGCCTGGCTCGGCATCGCCGTCAGCCACTATCGCTTCCGCCGCGGCATGGCCCGCCAGGGGCATGACCTCGGCAAGCTCGCTTACCGCTCGCCGCTGTATCCGTTCGGGCCGGTCTTTTCCGCTGTGCTGTGTCTGGTCATCATCGGCGGGCAGAATTACCAGGCCTTCGCCGACATCCCGAACCGGTGGCCGGAAATCGTTGCTACCTATATCGGCGTGCCGGTGTTCCTGGTGCTGTGGCTGGGATATCGGCTGGTCACCGGGTCGCGGCTGATTGCGTATGAAGATATGCCGTTTGCGTTTCCGCAGCCGAAGGCCGGGGACAAGCGAGAGGCTGCGTAAGAACTCCCCCGCCCCGCTCCCGCATGCGGGAGCAGGGCGAGACCATGCGGGACGCACAGGTCAGCCTTACACCTCCAGCCACTCCTTCCGGACCTGCCCATTGGCCTTCAGTTCGCCCGGCGTGCCTTCGAACACGATATGCCCGTGGCCCATGACATAGACCCGCTGCGAGATATCGAGCGCAATCGCCAGCTTCTGCTCGATCAGCAGCACCGAGACGCCGCGTTCCTTCAAGGTCTTCAGGTAATCCCCCACCAGCGCCACGATCATCGGCGCCAGCCCTTCGGTAGGCTCATCGATCAGGATCAGGTCGGGATCCCCCATCAGCGTGCGGCACAGCGTCAGCATCTGCTGCTCGCCGCCGGACAGCACGCCGGCCGAGGTGTTCTCGCGCTCCTTCAGGCGCGGGAACATGTTGAACATGTCCTCGACGCTCCAGCGCGGCTTGGCCTGTCGCGGGTTGCGCTTCTCCCCGAGCAGCAGGTTCTGGCGCACTGTCAGCGTAGGGAAAATATCCCGGTTCTCCGGCACGTAGCCGATGCCGAGATGCGCAATCTCGAAGGTCCGTCGCCCGAGGATCTCTTCCCCCCGGAACTTCACCGACCCTTCGGCCTTGACCATGCCGAGGATGGCCTTGGCCATGGTCGAGCGCCCCACCCCGTTGCGCCCCAGCAGCGCCACGATCTCGCCCTCGCCGATATGCGCGTCGACGCCGTGCAGGATGTGGCTCTTGCCGTAATAGGCGTGCAGGCCCGTGACTTCCAGCATGCGCTTGCCCATCAATGCGCTCCTTCAGTGGTGGCTTCGTCCAGCGTGGTGCCCAGGTAGGCTTCCTTGACCTTGCGGTTGTTGCGGATCGCCTGCGGGGTATCGGTGGCGATGACCTCGCCGTAGACCAGCACCGAGATGCGGTCGGCCAGCCCGAACACCACGCTCATGTCGTGCTCCACCATCACCAGCGTCTTGCCCACCGTGACCTTGCGGATCAGCTCGACCGCGTGGTCCGATTCGGAGCGGCTCATGCCCGCGGTGGGCTCGTCCAGCAGGATCACCTCGGCGCCGCCGGCGATGGTGATGCCGATTTCCAGCGCGCGCTGCTCGGCATAGGTCAGCAGGCCGGCCTGGGTATCGCGGCGGTGCTGCATGCCGATCAGCTCCAGCACGTCGTCGGCGCGCTCGCGCGCGTCGCGCAGGCCGGTGAGCCGGTGCCAGAACGAATACTTGTAGCCGAGCGACCACAGCACCGCGCAGCGCAGGTTCTCGAACACCGACAGCCGGTGGAAGATGTTGGTGATCTGGAAGCTGCGCGACAGCCCCATGCGGTTGATGACAAAGGGCTGCAGGCCGCCGATCTCGGCGCCGTTCAGGCGCACGGTGCCGCTGCTCGGCGCGAAGCGGCCGGAGATCAGGTTGAAGGTGGTCGACTTGCCGGCCCCGTTCGGGCCGATCAGCGCATGGCGCTCGCCCTTCGGGATGCTCAGGTTCACGCCGCGGATGATCTCCGTCTGGCCGAACTTCTTGCGTACATCGGTCAGTTCCAGTGCCGCCGCGCTCATGCCCTGCCTCCTGCGATTTCTGCCTGCACCTTGTCCCATTGCGCGCGCGATGCGCGCACCGCCAGCCGCCACGCGGCCAGCCCCACCGCCCACAGCGCCGCCGCCGCCAGCCATGGCGCCCAGGTCGCGGCATCGAAGCCGATGCCGAACAGCTTCATGGCCGTGCCATTGGCGCTGTCGACCTGGACCTTGTAGACCAGCTCGACGGTCACGATCACGGCCACCAGCAACACCACGCCGGCCGCGCCGGCCTTGGCATAGGATGGCAGCATGCGGCGCAGCTTGCCCTTCGCCGCCAGCGGCAGTTGCATCAGCAGCAGGCTGGCCAGGCCGCCCGGCACGAACATCACCATCAGCACGAAGAACAGGCCCAGGTAGAGCAGCCAGGCCTTGGTCAGGTCCGACAGCGCCACCGCGAACAGCACGAACACCACCGCGCCGATGATCGGCCCGAAGAACACGCCGGCGCCGCCGATGAACACCGCCAGCAGCACGCCGCCGGAACGCACCGCGCTGACGTTCTCGGCCGAGACGATCTCGAAGTTGATCGCCGCCAGCGCGCCGGAAATGCCGGCGAAGAATGCCGACAGGATCAGCACCAGGTAGCGCACGCGCTGGGTGTTGTAGCCGATGAACTCGACCCGCTCGGGATTGTCGCGCACCGCGTTGGCAATGCGGCCCAGCGGCGTCTGGGTCCAGGCGTACATCGCCACCATCGACACCAGGCACCATGCCGCGATCAGGTAGTAGACCTGGCGCCCGGGCCCGAAGCTGATGCCCAGGAACGGGTCGCCGACCACGCGGTTGGTGGAGATGCCGCCCTCGCCGCCGAAGAACTCCGGGAACATCAGCGAGCTGGCAAAGACCATCTCGCCGATGCCCATGGTGATCATGGCGAAGGTGGTGCCGGCCTTCTTGGTGGTGACGTAGCCGAAGATGACGCCGAAGAACGCGCCGGCCAGCCCGCCCACCAGCGGCAGCATCGACACCGGCAGCCACACCTTGCCGGCGCCGACCATGTTCAGCACGTGCACGGCGATAAAGGCGCCCAGCCCGGAATACACCGCATGGCCGAACGACAGCATGCCGGTCTGCCCCAGCAGCATGTTGTACGACAGCGCGAAGATGATCATGATGCCCATCTGCGACATCAGCGTGATGGCGAAGCCCCCGGTGAAGAACAGCGGCAGCACCAGCATGACCAGCACGGTCAGGCTCCAGATGATCCAGCGCGCCAGGTTCAGCGGGCGGTAGCGCAGGGTGCGGCCGGTTGTCACCGGCTCGCGGGGTTGTTGCATCGCTTGCTCCATGGCGTCAGCTCTCCCGGGTTCCCATCAGTCCACGCGGGCGGAAGATCAGCATCACCACCAGCAGCAGGTACGGCAGCACCGGCGCCACCTGGGCCACCGTCAGCTTCCACAGCGAATAGAACGGCGTGGCCTCGCTGACCGCCAGGCCGAGGCTGGTCATCAGGCCCGCCAGCGAGGCATCGATGGTGACCGCGAAGGTCTGCAGCACGCCGATCAGGATCGACGCGATGAACGCGCCCACCAGCGAGCCCATGCCGCCCACCACCGCCACCACGAACACGATCGACCCCACCGCGGCGGCCATCGACGGCTCGGTGACGAAGGCATTGCCGCCGATCACCCCCGCCAGCCCCGCCAGCGCGGCGCCGCCGCCGAATACCATCATGAACACGCGCGGCACGTTGTGCCCCAGCGCCTCGACCATTTCCGGATGGGTCAGCGCGGCCTGGATCACCAGCCCGATGCGGGTGCGCGTCAGCACCAGGTAGATCGCCACCAGCATGCCCAGCGACACCAGCATCATGAAGGCGCGGTACTTGGGGAACGACGAGGTGAACACCGTGAACAGCGGTCCGTCGAGTTCGGCCGGGATCCGGTACGGCACCGCCGCCAGGCCCCACACCAGCTTGACGCCCTCCTCGATCAGGTAGGCCAGGCCGAAGGTGAACAGCAGCTCGGCCACGTGGCCGTACTTGTGCACCGTGCGCAGACCAAAGCGCTCCACCAGCGCGCCCGCGCCCGCCACCAGCAGCGGCGCGAAGATCAGCGCCGGCCAGAAGCCGATCTTGCTGGCGATGGTGTAGGCAAAGTAGGCGCCCAGCATGTAGAAGCTGGCATGGGCAAAGTTGAGCACGCCCATCATGCTGAAGATCAGCGTGAGGCCCGACGACAGCATGAACAGCAGCAGCCCGTAGCTGATGCCGTTCAGCAGTGAGATGACGAAGAATTCCACAGCGTGTCCTTCAAGCTGGTGCCGCCATGCGGGGGCATGCCGGCAACCGTCCGGGTCGATCGAGGGTGAGCGCCACCGCCGGGGGCGCACATCGCCCCCGGACACTCCCCGTTATGGTCTGGAAAAAGACCGGAATGTCGGCCGGAAAGACCGGAAGTATGCAGGCCGCGCGGCCACTCTGTCAGCGATGGCCGCGCCCCGCCGTCGGGATCAGCCCGGCCGCTTCATCTGGCAGGAGGTCGGCTGGGCCGACACGTACTGGTCCATCAGCGCGTTGGTCTTCCAGCCGTAGCCGGTGTTCTCCTGGTCGTACTTGACTTCCTTGCCGTCGACCTTGGTCCAGGTGGCGACCACCAGCGGCTGCTGCGCCTGGTGGTCGGTGTTGCGCATCTCGACCGTGCCGTTCATGCTGTCGACCTTGATGCCTTCCAGCGCCTTGGCCACCTTGACCGGATCGGTGGAGTTGGTGTCCTTCATCGCCTTGCTGAGCATGGCAATGCCGGTGTAAGAGGCCATCACGTAGAAGTCGTCGTTGTACTTCTTCTTGTAGCCCTCGATGATGTCGGCGCCGCGGAAGCCCTTGTTGTTGGGGTTGTAGTAGCCCACGTACTTGACGTGCTCGGCACCGGCCGAGCCCATCGCGGTCGGCACGCCGGTGGTGCCGGCGTAGTAGGTGTAGTAGTTGGTGGTGAGCCCGGCGTCCTTGCCCGCCTTGATCAGCAGCGCGAGGTCGCTGCCCCAGTTGCCGGTGATCACGGTGTCGGCGCCGGAGGCCTTGATCTTGGCGGCGTACGGCGCGAAGTCCTTGACCTGCGCCAGCGGATGCAGGTCTTCGCCGACGATCTGGATGTCCGGGCGCTTGCGCTTCAGGTAGTCCTTGGCGGCGCGCGCCACCTGGTGGCCGAACGAGTAGTTCTGGTTGATCAGGTAGACCTTCTTGACGTTCGGGTCCTTGGCCAGGAAGGTGGTCAGCGCCTCCATCTTCATGTCCGAGTTCGCGTCCAGGCGGAAATGCCAGTAGTTGCACTTGGCATTGGTCATGTCCGGATCCACCGCGGCGTAGTTCAGGTAGACGATTTCCTTGCCGGGGTTGCGCTCGTTGTGCTTGGCCACCGCGTCCTGCAGCGCCAGGCCGACCGACGAGCCGTTGCCCTGCACGATGTAGCGAATGCCCTGGTCGACCGCCTGCTTGAGGATGGTCAGGCTTTCCTGCGGCGACAGCTTGTTGTCGAAGCCCACCACCTCGAACTTGTGCGGACCGGCCCAGCCCTTCTGGTTGGCGACATCGGCCACGTACTGCCAGCTCTTGAGCTGGTTCTGGCCAACCGGCGCCATCAGTCCCGAGAGCGGATCGATAAAGGCGATCTTCACCGTATCCGCGAGTGCGGCCCCCGAAACCAGCGCAGAACCCAGTGCGGCAAACGTGGCCACACCGGCCACCAGCGGACGCATTTTCGTCATACCTGTCTCCTTCACTCTTGTCGTTGGCTTGTGGTTCGATGTCGTCGATGCGGCCGGCCGCGTGGCGCCCTCCTGTTCGCGCCCCACGGCCGGCCCCGGCAGCGCCGTGCCGCAAGCGGGCCCGGCGCACCGGATGCTGGCCTGCCGGCCTCAGGCAGTCGGCAGCTTGTAGTCCTTGAACTGCTCGCGCAGCCGCAGCTTCTGCATCTTGCCGGTGGCGGTCAGCGGAATCTCGGTGACAAAGGCCACGTCGTCCGGAATCCACCACTTGGCGACCTTGCCTTCGAAGAACCGCAGCAGTTCCTCGCGACTGACCTCGGCGCCGGCCTTCTTCACCACCACCAGCAGCGGGCGCTCGTCCCACTTGGGGTGGTAGGCGGAGATGCAGGCCGCCATATGCACCGCGGGATGCGCGGCGGCGACGTTCTCGATATCAATCGACGAAATCCATTCACCGCCCGACTTGATCACGTCCTTGCTGCGGTCGGTGATCTGCATGAAGCCGTCGGCATCGATGGTGGCGACGTCGCCGGTCGGGAACCAGCCGTCGACCAGCGGGCTGGCGTCATTGCGGAAGTATCGGTCGATGATCCACGGCCCGCGCACCAGCAGGTCGCCGAAAGCCTTGCCGTCCCAGGGCAGTTCCTTGCCCTCGCCGTCGACGATCTTCATGTCGACGCCGTAGATCACGCGGCCCTGCTTTTCCTGGATCTTGTGGCGCTCGGCGTCGGGCAGGTCGTGGTGCTTGGCCAGCAGCTTGCTGGCGGTGCCCAGCGGCGACATCTCGGTCATGCCCCAGGCGTGGATCACCTCAACGTCGAGCGCCTCGAGCGCGCGGATCATCGCCGGCGGCGCGGCCGAACCGCCGATCACGGTGCGGCGGAAGGTGAAGAACTTCAGCTGGTTCGCCTGCATGTGCTGCAGCAGGCCAAGCCACACCGTCGGCACGCCGGCGGAGAACGTTACCTTTTCCTGCTCGAACAGTTCATAGAGCGAGGCGCCGTCCAGCTTGGGCCCCGGCAGCACCAGCTTCGCGCCGACCAGCGGCACCGAGTACGGCAGGCCCCAGGCATTGACGTGGAACATCGGCACCACCGGCAGGATCACGTCGCTGGCCGAGCAGCCCAGCGCATCCGGCATGGCCGAGGCGTAGGAGTGCAGCACCGTGGAGCGGTGCGAATACAGCGCGCCCTTGGGATTGCCGGTGGTGCCCGAGGTGTAGCACAGGCTCGACGCGAGGTTCTCGTCGAACTGTGGCCATTCGTAGTTGCCGTCCTGCGCGTCGAGCAGTTCTTCGTAGCACAGCAGCGGCACCTTGGACTCGGCCGGCATGTGCGCCCGGTCGGTCATCGCCACCCAGCCGCGCACGTTGGGGCAATGCGGCGCCACGCCCTCGACCAGCGGCAGGAAGGTCAGGTCGAAGAAGACATAGCCGTCTTCCGCGTGGTTGACGATATAGGCAATCTGCTCGGGGAACAGGCGCGGGTTGACGGTATGGCAGACGGCGCCCATGCCCGACACGCCGTAGTAGATCTCCAGGTGGCGGTAGCCGTTCCAGGCCAGCGTGCCGACACGCTCGCCCTGCTTCACGCCCAGCGCGCCGAGCGCCTGCGCCAGCTTGCGGGCACGCAGCTCGCAATCGCGGTACGTATAGCGATGCAGGTCGCCCTCCGTGCGCCGCGAAACGATCTCGGTGCTGCCGTAATAACGCGCGGCGTGTTTGATGATGGAGGAAATGAGCAGCGGTGCGCTCATCATTTGACCCATCAATGCCATGAACCTGTCTCCTGAATGCTGTTCTGTCCCACCGAAAAACGAACAACCGTACTATTTTTGGACGGTCGTTCGCATGTTTGGCATCGGCAAGGAGCCGATCCGATCGTGCACTGCCGTACTCTCGTCGCGTTGCTGTGGTCGGGGCCGCAATTCTGCGGAAATCCATGCACCGGATTCATGGGCTCAGTGAAGGCAGGAAATAACCTTGCGGTGCATGGCGGCATGTCCCGGCGGGGCGCGGTCTCGTGCCGTTGAGGACGTACAATACTGCGTGGCATGTTGCACCTCAACATGTCGTTTTCCCTAGCCACCATCGCATTTTCGTGCCTTCCGCATGCCGCGCCGCACCGCCTGACACGCGTGCCGCGGCACCCTGCCGAAGTGCATGGAAAGCGCACTGCCACCTGGCGCCCGAGCGCCCTACGCGATGCCAGATACGCCCCAGCCGCACGCTGCACCATCCATTGCCGATACCGCCCCGCCGGCGACCCTGCCGCTGCCATTCCCTGCCGCGCCCGGCTTTGCCGACCTGGGCCCGCATTTCTTCACGCGCCTGCGCCCCACCCCGCTGCCGTCGCCGTACCTGGTGAGCGTGGCGCCGGCCGCCGCGGCGCTGCTCGGCTGGGACGCGAGCGTCGGTGCCCGGCAAGACTTCATCGACACCTTCATCGGCAACCAGGTGCCTGACTGGGCCGATCCGCTGGCGACGGTCTATTCCGGACACCAGTTCGGGGTCTGGGCCGGCCAGCTCGGCGATGGCCGCGCGATCCGCCTGGCGCAGGCGCAGACCGACACCGGCCCGTGGGAAATCCAGCTCAAGGGCGCTGGCCTGACGCCCTATTCGCGCATGGCCGACGGACGCGCGGTGCTGCGCTCGTCGATCCGCGAGTACCTGTGCTCGGAGGCAATGGCCGCGCTGGGCGTGCCGACCACGCGCGCGCTCTCGATCATGGGCTCCGACGCGCCGGTGCGGCGCGAGACCATCGAGACCGCCGCGGTCGTGACCCGGCTGTCGCCCACCTTCATACGCTTCGCGCACTTCGAGCATTTCGCCGCGCACGACGACGTGGCCGCGCTGCGCAAGCTGGCGGATTTCGTCATCGACAACTTCATGCCCGCCTGCCGCGACGAGGGCCAGCCCTACCAGGCGCTGCTGCGCGAGGTCTCGCTGCGCACCGCCGACCTGATCGCGCACTGGCAGGCGGTGGGTTTCTGCCACGGCGTGATGAACACCGACAATATGTCGATCCTGGGCCTGACCATCGATTACGGCCCGTTCGGCTTCCTCGATGCGTTCGACGCCAACCATATCTGCAACCACTCCGACACGCAGGGCCGCTACGCCTACAGCCAGCAGCCGCAGGTGGCGTTCTGGAACCTGCACTGCCTGGCGCAGGCGCTGCTGCCGCTGTGGCTGCCACCCGGGCAGGCCGATCAGGAAAGCGCGCGCGATGCCGCAGTCGAAGCCGCGCGCGCCGCGCTGGACCCGTTCCGCGAGCGCTACGCCGCGGCGTTCTTCCGCCACTACCGCGCCAAGCTGGGCCTGCGCCCACCTGCAGGCGGCGACCGGGTTGCCAGCGAAAGGTCCGACGAGCCGCTGCTGACCCGCCTGTTCCAGCTGCTGCACGGCCAGCGCGTGGACTACACCCTGTTCTGGCGCAAGCTGTGCGGCATTTCGTCCACCGATGCCTCGCGCGACGCGCCGGTGCGCGACCTGTTCCTCGACCGCGCCGCCTTCGACGCCTGGGTGGCCGACTACCGCGTGCGCCTGCGCGCCGAGCAATCGCACGATGCCGCCCGCGAACTGGAAATGCTGGCAGTCAACCCCAAGTACGTGCTGCGCAACCACCTGGCCGAAACCGCCATCCGCCGTGCCCGCGACAAGGACTTCACCGAGGTGGACCGGCTGCTGGCGGTGCTGTCGCGCCCGTTCGACGAGCAGCCCGAGGCCGAGCACTACGCGGCGCTGCCGCCGGACTGGGCCGCGGGGCTGGAGGTGAGTTGCTCATCCTGACGACTACAACCGGCACCGCACGCCTGCAAGCCGGCGCAAGCCGGTGTAAGGTTCGCGCAATTCCGGCGACCAATGCCGTGGACAAACCGCAAGGACAAGCGTGGACGCTGAACGCCTGACCGGCCATCCACTCCAAGGAACACCGCGAGGACAACCATGACCACCACCAAGACCGACGCCGAGTGGCGTGCACAACTCTCCGAGATCGAATACCGCGTGACCCGCGAGGCCGCCACCGAGCGCCCCTTCACCGGCCGCTACTGGGACCACTGGGACCAGGGCATCTACCACTGCGTGGGCTGCGGCACGCCGCTGTTCGAATCGGCCACCAAGTTCGATGCCGGCTGCGGCTGGCCCAGCTATTTCCGCCCGATCAACGGCGAGGTCATTGCCGAGCATGTCGACCACAGCCACGGCATGACGCGCGTCGAAGTCCGCTGCAAGGAGTGCGGCAGCCACCTCGGCCACGTGTTCGAGGATGGGCCGGCGCCGACCGGCCTGCGCTATTGCATCAACTCGGCTGCGCTAAAATTCGACGATCGCGACCCGGCGCAGCGTGCGGCGGACGATGCCCACGCTGCCGAAGCGCCCAAACGCGACCCGCAGCCCTGACGCCTGAATGGCCCGGCCCAGACGCCGGGCACAACCTGGACCCGCATGAAATTCCTGTTCGACCTGTTCCCGGTCATTCTTTTCTTTGCCGCCTTCAAGCTGGCCGACATCTACACCGCCACCGCCGTGGCCATCGGCGCCACGGTGGTGCAGATCGGCTGGGTATGGTTCCGCCACCGCAAGGTCGAGCCGATGCAGTGGGTCAGCCTGCTGATCATCGCGGTCTTCGGCGGCGCCACGCTGGTGCTGCACAACGAAACCTTCATCAAGTGGAAGCCGACCGTGCTGTACTGGCTGTTCGCGGCCGCGCTGCTGGGCTCGGTGCTGGTGTGGCGCAAGAACCTGATCCGCGCCATGATGGAAAAGCAGGTGTCCCTGCCGGATCCGGTGTGGGCGCGCCTCAATCTCGCGTGGGCCGGCTTCTTCGCCGCCATGGGCGTGCTCAACCTGTACGTGGCCTACCAGTTCTCGACCGAGGCCTGGGTCAACTTCAAGCTGTTCGGCAGCATGGGGCTGATGCTGGTCTTCATCGTCGCGCAAAGCGTCTGGCTGTCGCGCCACATGCCGGAAAACACCCAGGACTGACGGCGGCGCCCCGCCCCCGTTTCGTTCCCACAAACCGAAGGAAACCACCGATGGCAGCCGATCCCGCTACGATCGAGGCAATGCTGCGCGCAGCGCTCGCCCCCAGCCACCTGGCCGTGCGCGACGACAGCGCGCTGCACGCCGGACATGCCGGCGCCGCGTCCGGCGGCGGACATTACGACGTGACAATCGTCAGCGAGCGCTTTGCGGGTCACAACCGGGTTGCCCGACACCGCATGGTGTATGATGCGCTGCGCGGTCTGTTCCCCACGCAGATCCACGCCCTGGCCGTGACTGCGTTCACCGACCAAGAGTACCAATTCCGCGCACAATCCCTCGCACCCTCACGCGATTCTTCCAGCAACTCTCAGACCTGATTCCATGAAGACCACCGTCCTCTCGTTCAGCCTGGCGGCTGTGCTTGCTGCCGGCAGCCTGCCGGCCATCGCCCAGAATGCCGCCGTCGTGAATGGCAAGGCCATTCCGTCGGCAAAGCTGGACAAGTTGATCGCCGGCACCGGCCAGCCCGACAGCCCGGAGCTGCGCACGCGCGCCCGCAACATGCTGATCGACCGCGAACTGCTCGTGCAGGAAGCCAACAAGCGCGGCCTGACCCAGCGCGACGACGTGCAGGAGCAACTGGAACAGGCGCGCCTGAACGTGCTGGCCGGTGCGGTGTTCGAAGACTACGTCAAGACCCACGGCGCCAGCGACGCCGAGCTGCGCAAGCAATACGACAAGATCAAGTCGCAGTTCGGCAATGGCAAGGAATACCACGCCCGCCATATCCTGGTGGAAAAGGAAGCCGACGCCAAGGCCATCATCGCCAAGATCAAGGGCGGCGCCAAGTTCGAGGACCAGGCCAAGGCCGCCTCGAAGGACCCGGGCTCGGCCGCCAACGGCGGCGACCTGGACTGGGCCAACAGCAGCAGCTACGTGCCCGAGTTCTCGGCGGCCATGACCGGCCTGAAGAAGGGGCAGATGACCGACACCCCGGTCAAGACCCAGTTCGGCTGGCACATCATCGAGCTGGTCGACGTGCGCGACGCCAAGATCCCGTCGTTCGAAGAAGTGAAGCCGCAGCTGACGCAGATGCTGATGGGCGACCAGAACTGGCAGCGCGAGCAGTTCCAGGCCATGATGAAGGCCCTGAAGGACAAGGCCAAGGTCCAGTAAGCCGCGGGCCGGTCGCCCCCGCCGGCCCTGCAGCCATCAAGGATGCAGCGCGTGCAGACGACCGGCCGCTACTGGCAGCTCTGGCATCTCTCGTCCCGGGGCCTGTGCTATTGCGCACTGGCCTGGGCCACCCTGGACGGCGCCGCCCCCGGCTGGCGCCGGCTCCATCCCCACCTTCCCCTGCGGGACCGTTACTCGCCCGAGAAGATCCTGCATGCCGTGGTGGCATACAAGGAGGCTCGCGGCGAGATCACGCCGCCCCCCGGTCTTGAAACCAGGCGCGTGCTGACTTATGCGTTTGCGTCGTGGAGCTCAGGCTTGCGCGCGCCGATCCGGGGTTAAAGCGTCCCTCACTGTCGGCGATCGTAACGCCAGCCTTCGTCGTCGAGCTGCCTGATACTGTCGACGACCAGCGCCACCAGGGCATCGAGCATCTTGCTGCCTTTCTCCGCGCTGGCCCGCGTAGGATCGCCGGTGGCACCGGTCGCGGAAACTTCAGCGATATCCCACATGATCTGCACGCGCTCGCCAAGGCGGATGCTGTCAGCGGGCATCTGGCGCACGGCCTTGCCCAGGTCACACAATTCCGGGCGCACCGCCATGGTGATGGAGGTTTCACCTTCGCCGCCGTGGCCCAGCCCGTCCCACTCGGCGAAGAAGTCTTCCCCAAGCAGCTTGCCAACCAGGTACCACCAGGCGGGCATAAAGGCGAACACGGCTTCCGGATGCCGCTGCTTGACCTTGCGCTGCGCGATTTCCAGCGGTGCGATATTGCCGTCATGGCCGTTCAGCACAAAGATGTGCCGGATGCCGTAGGCAAGCAGGCTCTCGAACATATCCTCGGCGACGGCCGTCACCGTCTCGAAGCGAAGCGAGATCGCCATCGGATTGGCGTTGTAGTGCATCGAGGTGCCAAACGGCACGCCCGGGACCACCACAGTGCGGGCAAGTCGTTGCGCAGCCTGCCGGGCCACTTCGGTGGGCACGAACAGGTCTGGCCCCAGCGGCAGGTGGCCGCCATGGCTCTCGCAACTGCCGAATACCGTGATCGCACTGTCGAGGTTGCCGGCGGCGAACATGGCCTCCAGCTCGGCCGTGGAGAATTCATTCAGGAAGACCTTCTTCATGATGCCTTCTCCGCCAGCGGGCGCGGCTTCGCGCTCAATATCGGGTGCAACAGCAAGTACAGCAGCACGGTGGCCAGCAGCGCCACCAGGCCATTGGGCCAGGCCACCAGCCACTGGTTCAGCTCGAGGGCGAGCCCCAGCACCATGCCGATCAGTGCCGAGCCCACGCCCGCCCGGTTGTACTCCGGCTGCTGATCCAGTTCGCGGACGTCATAGCGGCCTTTGTGCTTGATGTAGAAATCCGCCAGCAGCGGGCCCGCCAGCGGCGGCGCCATGATGCCGAGGTAGTTGATGAATGGCGAAAAGAACATCTGGTAGAAGCCGAGCGCACCGAGCACGGTGCCGGCAAGGCCCGCCACCAGCACGAGCTGCTTCTTGCTGACATCGAAGCCGCAGGACTGCAGCACGGGACCGGTGTAGAGCGCATTGCAATAGAGCTCGGCGTCGTTGGTGGTCCATAGCGACAAGGTCCATGTGACCGCGCCCGCCAGTGCCAGCAGGAAGCTCTTTTCCAGCATCCACGACACGTAGTTGTATTCACCGACGGTGACGGTGCCGATATAGCCGACGATATTGAGCAAGGGATTGGTCAGCAGGAAGCAGGCGGCCGAACCCAGCCAGACCGCCCGGGCGTTCCGGCAGAAGCGGAACAGGTCGACGCCCATGATGGCGCCGGCAATCCAGCTCCCCACCAGCATGGTGACGGCCGACGACAGCGGCAGCCCGTGCTTCTGCGACGAGGCCGCGACAAAACTGCCGAGCCCGCCGCCCTCGTCCAGCATGCCGATGCCGACCAGCACCGCGATCAGCATGATGACGGGCGCCACCGGTACCGCCAGCCGCTCCAGCCCTTTCATGCCGGACATGGAAGTCGCGGTGAACAAGAGTCCGCAGAGCAGGCAGGCCGCAAAGACCTCCAGCGTAATGGGGGCGATCTGGTATCCCAGCCGGCCCGGGTCGAACACCACGATGCCGCTCGGGTTGCCGATAAAGGCCCCCCAGATATCCCCCACCATGCCCGTGATCGCCGAGAACCAGCCGAGCGTCAGCAGCCCCATCGCCAGCATCGGCAAATTCATGCCTTTTGCGCCATAGGCATAACGGCACAACAGCGCCAGGCTCAGACCGGTTCGTTGCGCGATCACACCCAGCAGCGAGGTCAGCACGAACAGGATGCCCATGCCGATGGCGATGGCCAGCATCGCCATCGGAAAGGAAACGCCCGCTCCGCCTGCCGGGCCGGCCAGCGTACCGCCGATAAACAGGCCGGTGGCAACGTAGCCGAACCCGACCCACACCATCACCTGCTTCCAGGTCGGCCTGCGCGCATCGGGCGGGACCGGGGCCAACATATAGTCTGCATCAACTGCCGGGGACGACTGCGCCTTCTGATTCATGCGGGATCTCCGAATCAACCATTCCGTGTGCGAGCGAGCCGGGTGCAGGGACACCGGCCCCGCATCCGATCGTGAGTCAGCGCGAGATTAACAGTGCGAAGGCGGCGGAAAATGCGGCAGATTCGATGAAGCGAAGCGAAATGGCCGTCGGCATCCGCGCATTGGCGGCTTGCATCGCCAAAAAACTAAAAAGCCACCGGCGCTGCCGGTGGCTCTTGCCTGGGAGAAGGGGCGCAGGCCCCAGGCTGGTGCTTATCCCACCCACTTCCTCGCATTGCGGAACATCCGCATCCAGGGGCTGCCGCCATCGGCGACCTGCTTCCATGCATCCGGCGCCCAGCTCATGGTCGCGGCGCGGAACACGCGCTCGGGGTGCGGCATCAGCACGGTGAAGCGGCCGTCGACGGTGGTCACCGAGGTGATGCCGTCCGGCGAGCCGTTCGGGTTGAGCGGATAGGTCTGCGTGACCGCGCCGTAGTTGTCGACGAAGCGCAGCGCCACATGGGCCTGGTCGATATTGCCCTGCTGCGAGAAGTCGGCAAACCCTTCGCCGTGCGCGACCACGATGGGGATGCGGCTGCCTTCCATGCCGGCGAAGAAGATCGACGGCGACGACTGCACCTCGACCGTGACATAGCGCGCCTCGTACTGCTCCGACTGGTTGCGCGTGAACTTGGGCCAGGCGCCCGCGCCCGGGATGATCGGGGCCAGGTTGCTCATCATCTGGCAGCCGTTGCACACGCCCAGCGCGAAGGTGTCCTGGCGGTTGAAGAAGGCGGCGAACTGCTCGGCCATCTGCGCATTGAACAGGATGGTCTTGGCCCAGCCCTCGCCCGCACCCAGCACGTCGCCGTAGCTGAAGCCGCCGCAGGCGACAAAGCCGGTGAAGTCGGCCAGGTTGGCGCGCCCGGCGATCAGGTCGCTCATGTGCACGTCGTGCGTGTCGAAGCCGGCGCGGTCCATGCTGTACGCCATCTCGATCTGCGAGTTGACGCCCTGCTCGCGCAGGATCGCCACGCGCGGACGGGCACCGGTGGCGATGAACGGGGCGGCGATGTCCTCGGCCGGATCGAAGGTCAGCACCGGGCTGATGCCAGGATCGGCGGCGTCGAGCAGGCGGTCATATTCGCTGTCGGCGCAGGCGGGGTTGTCGCGCAGGCGCGCGATGCGCCAGCTGACCTCGCTCCAGTTGCGCTGCAGGTCGGTGCGCGAGGCGCCGAACACCTTCTTGGCGTCGCGATAGATCTCGACCTGGTCGGAGGTGTTGGGCTTGCCGACCACATGGCTGCATGCCGACAGGCCGGCCTCGCGCAGCACCGCGAAGACCGCATCACGGTCTTCCATGCGCACCTGCACCACCGCACCCAGTTCTTCCGAGAACAGCGCGCGCAGGGTCTGGTCGTTGCGGCGCTCGGCGATCTGCTGGGCCCAGTTCTTGGCATCGCCGTAGTCCTGCTCCTGCTGCGGATCGAGCGCCAGCATGTCGACGTTCAGCGAGATGCCGCAATGGCCGGCAAAGGCCATCTCGGCCAGCGTGGCGATGAAGCCGCCATCCGAGCGGTCGTGGTAGGCCAGCAGCTTGCCCTCGCGGTTCAGGCGCTGGATCACGTTGAAGAAGTTCTTCAGGTCTTCGGCGTTGTCGACGTCCGGCGCGCTGTCGCCCACCTGCTGCGTCACCTGCGCCAGGATGCTGCCGCCCATGCGGTTCTTGCCGCGGCTCAGGTCGACCGCGATCAGCACGGTGTCGCCGGCGTCGGTGCGCAGTTGCGGCGTCAGCGTGCGGTTGACGTCGTCGACCGCGGCAAAGGCCGAGATGATCAGCGATACCGGCGCCACCACTTCCTTGTCGACGCCCTCGTCCTGCCACTTGGTGCGCATCGACAGCGAATCCTTGCCCACCGGGATGCTGATGCCCAGCGCCGGGCACAGCTCCATGCCGACGGCATGCACGGTGTCGTACAGCTTCGCATCTTCACCTTCGACGCCGCAGGCGGCCATCCAGTTGGCCGACAGCTTGACCTTGCCCAGGTCCTTGACCGGCGCGGCCGCCAGGTTGGTCAGCGCCTCGCCGATCGCCATGCGGCCCGAAGCCGGTGCATCGATCACGGCCAGCGGCGTGCGTTCGCCCATGGTCATCGCCTCGCCGGCGTTGCCCTTGTAGTCCAGCGTGGTCACGGCCACGTCGGCCACCGGCACCTGCCACGGGCCGACCATCTGGTCGCGCGCGTTCATGCCGCCCACGGTACGGTCGCCGATGCTGATCAGGAACGACTTGCTGGCCACGGTCGGATGGCGCAGCACGTCGCGCACGGCCTGCTCCAGGCTGATGCCGGTCACATCGACGGCCGGCAGCGGCTGCTCGACGCGCTTGACGTCGCGGTGCATGCGCGGCGGCTTGCCCAGCAGCACGTCCATCGGCATGTCAACGGCGTAGTGCTCCTTGAGCGCGGCGTCGACGCTGGCGTCGACCAGCTGCAGCTGCTTCTCTTCCGTGGCGATGCCGACCACGGCGAACGGCGAACGCTCGCGCTCGCACATGGCCTGGAACTGCGGGAAGCTGTCCGGCGCGATCGCCAGCACATAGCGCTCCTGCGACTCGTTGCACCAGATTTCCGCCGGCGACAGGCCGGACTCTTCCAGGTGCACCTGGCTCAGGTCGAAGCGCGCGCCGCGGTCGGCGCCGTCGACCAGTTCAGGGAAGGCGTTGGAGATGCCGCCCGCGCCGACGTCGTGGATCGACAGGATCGGGTTGGCGTCGCCGAGCTGCCAGCAGGCGTTGATCACTTCCTGCGCGCGGCGCTCCATCTCGGGGTTGCCGCGCTGGACCGAGTCGAAGTCCAGGTCGGCGGTGTTGGTGCCGGTCGCCATCGAGCTGGCGGCGCCGCCGCCCATGCCGATGCGCATGCCCGGGCCGCCCAGCTGGATCAGCAGCGTGCCGGCCGGCAGCGGGTTCTTGTGCGTGTGCGAGGCATCGATATTGCCGATGCCGCCCGCGATCATGATCGGCTTGTGGTAGCCGCGCACGGTGCCGCCGACGTTCTGCTCGTAGACGCGGAAGTAGCCGCCCAGGTTGGCGCGGCCGAATTCGTTGTTGAACGCGGCGCCGCCGAGCGGGCCGTCGATCATGATCTGCAGCGGCGAGGCGATGCGGTCCGGCTTGCCGGTCACGCCGGGCTTGTCGTCGGGATTGCGGTGCGCCACCGGCTGCGCGGCGTCGCGGTCGTTTTCCCACGATTCGACCGCCTCGGGCAGCATCAGGTTGGACACCGTAAAGCCGGTCAGGCCGGCCTTGGGCTTGGCGCCGCGGCCGGTCGCGCCCTCGTCGCGGATTTCACCGCCGGCGCCGGTGGAGGCGCCCGGGAACGGCGAGATCGCGGTCGGGTGGTTGTGCGTCTCCACCTTCATCAGCGTGTGCGTCAGCGCCTCGTGGCGGCCGTACTTGTGGTCGGCGCCGCGCGGGAACCAGCGCTCGGCCACGTCGCCTTCCATCACCGCCGAGTTGTCCGAGTAGGCCACGATCGAGCCCTGCGGATTGAGCTGGTGCGTATTGCGGATCATCGCGAACAGCGACTTGTCCTGCTGCACGCCATCGATGGTCCAGGTGGCGTTGAAGATCTTGTGGCGGCAGTGTTCGCTGTTGGCCTGCGCGAACATCATCAGCTCGACGTCGGTCGGATTGCGCTCCAGCTTTGCATAGGCATCGACCAGGTAGTCGATCTCGTCCTCGGACAGCGCCAGGCCCATCTCGACGTTGGCCGCGGCCAGCGCGCTGCGCCCGGCCGAGATGTCGATAAAGCGCAGCGGCTTGGCCGGCAGTTCCTGGAACAAACCGGCGGCATCATCACGCGAGGCGACCACGGTCTCGGTCATGCGGTCGAACAGGTGCGCGGCGACGGCGGCGCGGGTGTCCGCATCCAGCGACTTGCGCCCGCGCAGCAGGCCCTTCTTGCAGACCACGGTGATCTCGATGCCGCGCTCGATGCGGTGGATATGGGTCAGGCCGCAGTTGTGGGCGATGTCGGTGGCCTTGCTGGCCCACGGCGAGATCGTGCCGAAGCGCGGGATCACCACGAAGCGGTCGCCCTCCGGCTGCTCGGCGAACGGTGCGCCATAGGTCAGCAGCGCCGCCACGCGCGACTGGTCGTCGGCCGACAGCGGCGTCTGCGCATCGACGAAATGCAGGAACTGGCCGTGCACCGACTCGATATCGGCGTCGATTTGCCGGAGAGCGGTAAGCAGGCGTTGCTGACGGAAGGCGGAGAGCGCCAAAGCGCCGGGGAAGCACGAGAAATGCGCCATGATCGTAGCGGTCGGGAGGCGAGAGGTAGGGGCTGCAGCTTGGCCGGCACCGCTGCATGGGGTGCCGGCTGGCGGGAAACCGCTATTGTACCTTGCCGAGCCCCGCTTTTTGCACTGCGACATCACGGCCGCGCTGTGTCAGCACGGATCGTGATAATGCTTATGCATCACTTGCGCGCAATGAACGGGTCAGAGTGACGTCGCCGACCGCGCAGCCTGCTCGTACAGGCCGGTCAACACCCGCATCAGCCGGGCCAGTTCACCGATCTCGGCATTCTCTTCGCTGCCCGCGGTGAAATTGCTGGTCAGGCATTGCTCGCGGATTTCGCGGTAGCGCGAGCACGCCTCGGCGCCGGCCGCGGTGGTCGAATAGGTGGCCTCCTTGCCCACCCGCTCCCCGCTCACCAGCCCCAGCCCCTGCAGCTTCTTCAGCGCATAGGTCACCAGGTGCGTGTCTTCCACGTTGAGCACGAAGCAGATATCGGCCAGCCGCTTGGGCCGGCCGCGGTGGTTGACGTGGTGCAGCACCAGCACGTCCAGGAAGGTCAGGTCGCGCACGCCGGCAGCGCCCATGCAGCGCACCACCCAGCGGCTGTAGGCGTTGTAGGCGGTGTTCAGGCCGAACTCGAATTCCGACAACTCGGGGCTGCGCACCGACACCAGGTGCGACGACGACACGATATTCGCGCCGGCGGCGCGCGACAGTGCGGTAGCGGGCCGGCCGGCGCTGGCATCGGCTCCGGCGGCTGCGGCGGCGGGCGCGCTTTCGGCGGGCTTGCGTGACATGCGGGAGTTTCCTTTCGATTGGGGGCATTCGAGGCGTCCGGGGGGCCCGGTTGCGCCGGATCGACCCGCCGGCCGCCGCCTTCGGCCTGACAGTTTATCGGTGAATTACCACGAATAAAACGACATTTCGGGGGCCGCGCCCCGGCTGGAATATCTGGACAGACCTCAGGGGTTTCTCGGAAGCTTCTCAGACCGGGCGGAGACGCTATACTGTATATTCATACAGTATCAACCCGAGCCCCCATGTCGCCCGAACCCGCAAACTGCCCCCTCTGCGGCGCTGCTGCCGAGCGCACGCGCGCCGCGCCCCGCGGCTATCTCTACCTCTGCCCCGGCTGCGGCGCCTTTCACATCAGCCGCAGCGCCCTGGCTTGCCGTCAGGACATTCCGGCTTCCGCCAGGAGCGATGTGCGGCTGCTGCGCGCTTACGGCCACCAGCCTCGGATCGAGGTCTGCCGGGACGGGGTGCGCATCGTGCCCGGGCGGAGGTAAGCATGGGCAACAGCAAACGTGCCGCCGGTTGCCACCTGCCGGCCGCGACGCCGGGGTATCCGGTAGCCGGGGCCAACGGCATCCTGGCGCAAGTGCAGGGACACCATGTCGCCGCCGCGCTGCAGACCCTGCCGCGCGCCACGGCGGAGGCGCCCAATCACCATGAGGTCCTGGTCGAGGCCGGCCATCTGGGCACGGTGCGGCTCTTTATCGTAAAGAAGCTCGCGCGCCATAACCGGCACAGCCACTATTACTGGTCGGCCTATCGCGCGGAACCCGCCTGAGGTCCCGGCCGGGCTCCCAAGCATCAAGACGTGATGCATTTCTGCCACCCTACCACTTGAGTAGGGATATGCTATGGCGACTGCGGCGCGGCAATATCGCACTGCCGGATGCGTTCACCCATTCGGCTTTTGATCGCCCGCTGCACGTAGCGGGCGCTTTTTTGGCCCGGACCCCGGGAGGCAATATGCAAGCGCGAATAATTCGCGTTACACCGGCCGACGTTGGCTGGGCGCTGGACTGCGAGAGCCGGCCCCAACGGCAACGGTTCCCGACGCTCGAGGACGCGATCTCTGCGGGCTGGGCACGAGCCAGGCGGGAGAACGGCGAACTGCATATCCATTGCCACGACGGTGGCCTGCGCCTGCGCGCCGCCGTCACCCCCGAGGAGTCACACGGCTGACCGCGCGGCCGGTCGCAGCGCGGACTTGCCCGATGGCCGCGACAGCACTTGCCGTCACAGTCGCGGTCAGCGCGGCCGTGCGCGCCCAGGGCGCCGCAATCAAGCACTGCGCCGGCAATCGCGTAAGATGTTACTGACCAGGTCTATAGACCGGTTTGTCCAATCCTGCCGGAGCAGACATGCGACTTGCTGATTTCATCAGGCGCGACATGAGCAGCATCCTGAGGGAGTGGGAGGCGTTTGCCGGCACCCTGATGCCGGCCGCAAGACACATGGATACGCCCGCCCTGCGCGATCACGCGCAGGAGATCCTGAATGCCGTGATCAAGGATCTGTCCACCCCGCAAACGCGCCGCGCCCAGCGCGAAAAGTCGATGGGGCGGTCGCCCCGCCTGCCCGATGCTCCGGAAACCGCGGCCCAGACCCACGCGCTGCTGCGGGCACGCCATGGCTTCAACATCAACCAGATGGTCAGCGAGTACCGGGCCCTGCGTGCCAGCGTGCTGCGCCTGTGGATCGATGACGGCCACCCGGGCCCATCGGATTTCGAAGACATGGTCCGCTTCAACGAGGCCATCGACCAGGCCGTCACGGAATCCGTCGGGTATTTCGATGCGCAGGTCGAGCAGGCGCGCAACCTGCTGCTCGGCATGCTGGGGCACGACATGCGCAGCCCGCTGCAGACCATCCAGACCACCGCTCAATACCTGGCCGCGCTGAACGCCGGGGAAAAGGTATCGGAAGCCGCGACCCGGCTGATCCGCAGCGGCGCCCGCATGAATGCGCTGCTGGACGACCTGTGCGATTTCAACCGGACCAAGCTTGGCCTGGGCATCAACATCGCGCCCGCCGCGATCGACCTGGCGCAGGTGTTTGGCGATGCCGTGGACCAGTTGCGCGCCGCCCACCCGGACCACCGCATCGAATTCGCCGCCGAGGGCAACCTGCAGGGCGTCTGGGACGGTGCGCGGCTGCAGCAGCTGCTTTCCAACCTGGTGACCAATGCGGTCACGTACGGCGCGGCGGACACGCCGGTCCGGGTTACCGTCACGGGCCAAGCGGCGCAGGTCCATGTGTCGGTCTGGAACAGCGGCCCGCCGATCGATCCGCAGACCTTGGGCCAGATCTTCGACCCGCTCAGGCGCGGCGAGGATCCGCACGACAAGAACGCCCCCGGCCTGGGGCTGGGGCTGTATATCGCGAGCGAAATCGCCAGGGCCCACCAAGGCTCGATCGACGCCCGCTCCGATGCGGCCGGGACCCTGTTCGAGGTACGCCTGCCGCGCCAGGGCTAGCCGGCGGCTTCGCCCCACCCCACCCCGGCACTGCCGCGGCGCGCGCCACGACATAGAGGCCATCCCTATCTGTCGCCTTGCAGGGCTTCTTGCTACCCTTGAGGTTCCCAGGCCGCTCCCCGGCGTGCGCTGCGCGCGCCGCCGCACCTCATTTGCAGACCCATGCCCTTGATGCTTCCCGACCTCGATACCCTCAACGCCCGCCTGCGCGACGGCGGCACCAGCCGCGCACAGATCGTCGAGCAGGCCGCGGCCCGGGCGGCCACGCCGGCGGCCGAGGCCGTGTTCCTGCACAGCACCTTCGAGGCCGCCGCGCAGGTGGCGCGTGCCGCCGATGCCGCCAGCCGCGCCGGCAAGGCGCTGCATCCGCTGGCCGGCCTGCCGGTCTCGGTCAAGGACCTGTATGACGTGGCCGGAGAGGTCACCCGCGCCGCCTCGCTGGTGCGCGCCGATGCCGCGCCGGCCGCCGCCGACGCGCCCGTGGTGGCGCGCCTGCGCGCGGCCGGGGCAGCGCTGGTGGGGCGCACCAACATGACCGAGTTCGCCTTCTCCGGCGTGGGTATCAATCCCCATTACGGCACGCCCGCCAATCCGGCCGGCGGCGAAGGCGCCGCCCGCATCCCGGGCGGGTCGTCGTCCGGCGCCGCAGTATCGGTGGCGCTGGGGCTGGCGGTGGCCGCGCTCGGCAGCGACACCGGCGGCTCGATCCGCATCCCGGCCGCGCTGTGCGGCATCACCGGCTTCAAGCCCACCGCGCGGCGCGTGCCGCTGGCCGGGGCCTTCCCGCTGTCGTACACACTGGACACCGCCTGCGCCATGGCGCGCACGGTCGGCGACTGCATCGCGGTGGACAGCGTGATTGCCGACAGCGCGGTGCTGCCGCGCGTGACCGATGCGGCCGCGACGCGGCTGGCGATCCCGCGCCAGCTGCTGCTGGACGATCTCGACCCCGTGGTGGCACGCGCCTTCGACCGCGCCCTGGGCCGGCTGTCGGCCGCCGGCGTGCGGCTGGAGCATGTCGACCTGCCCGAGCTCGGCGAACTGGCCGCGCTGAACGCGCATGGCGGCTTCAGCGCGGCCGAGGCCTATGCCATCCACCGCCACCTGCTGGCGGCCCGCCGCGACCGCTACGACCCGCGCGTGGCGTCGCGCATCGACCGCGGCGCCGGCATCAGCGCCGCCGACTATATCGACCTGGGCCGCGCCCGGCTGGACTGGATTGCCCGCATGGAAGCGCGGCTGGACGGCTTCGACGCGGTGGTCTGCCCCACCGTGCCGATGGTGGCGCCCGAGATGGCGCCGCTGCGCACCGATGACGCGCAGTTCTTCCGCGTCAATGCCCTGCTGTTGCGCAATACCTCCGCCTTCAATTTCTTCGACGGCTGTTCGGTATCGATGCCGTGCCATGCGCCGGACGAGCTGCCGGTGGGCCTGATGCTGTCGCACGGGCCGATGCGCGACGCCAGCCTGCTCGGCACGGCCCTTGCATTGGAACGCATCGTGCAGCCCATCATGCAGCCCTTAGCGCGCGCCGACTGAGCCCGCCGCCGCGCCGTTGATCTTGCGCCATGCGCCGGGCCCGAGCCAGCCCCGCGCGTGGCACCAGGTAGTACGCAACCCGCTGTACAACCGCGCCCCCGCGCGCACACCAGGAGAGATCGAGATGCGAGTCAAGGCAATGATCGCGGCCACGCTGATGCTGGCCGCCGTGGCGGCACAGGCGGACACCAAGTGGGACCTGCCCACCGGCTACCCCGTCGCCAACCTGCACACCGAGAACCTGCAGCAGATGGCCAGCGACGTCGACAAGGCCACCGGCGGCAAGCTCAAGATCGTGCTGCATCCCAACGGGTCGCTGCTCAAGGCCAACGAGATCAAGCGCGGCGTGCAGACCGGCCAGGTCCAGATGGGCGAGATCCTGATGTCGCTGCTGGCCAACGAGAACCCGGTGTTCGGCGTCGACGCGGTGCCGTTCCTGGCCACCAGCTATGCCGATGCCTACAAGCTGTGGCAGGCCTCGCGCCCGGTCACGGAGAAGGTGCTGGACAAGCAGGGGCTGAAGCTGCTGTACGCGGTGGCCTGGCCGCCGCAGGGCATCTACGCCAACAAGCCGATCAATTCGGCCGCCGACATGAAGGGCCTGAAGTGGCGCGCCTACAATCCCGCCACCTCGCGCATCGCCGAGCTGGTCGGCGCGCAGCCGGTCACGATCCAGGCCGCCGACCTGGCGCAGGCGCTCGCCACCGGCACCGTCAACTCCTTCATGTCGTCGGGCGCGACCGGCGTCGACACCAAGGTGTGGGAGAGCGTGAAGTACTTCTATGCGGTCGATGCCTGGCTGCCCAAGAACATGCTGGTGGTCAGCAAGAAGGCCTTCGCGGCGCTCGACAAGCCCACCCAGGATGCGCTGCTCAAGGCCGTCGCCGACGCCGAGAAGCGCGGCTGGCAGGTATCGGAGCAGAAGACCAAGGAATACCTGGCCACGCTCGCCAGGAACGGCATGACGGTGCAGCAGCCGTCGCCGCAGCTCAAGGCCGACATGCAGAAGCTGGGCCAGACCATGGTCGACGACTGGGCCAAGAGCGCGGGCCCTGACGGCAAGGCCATCCTCGACGCCTACCGCAAGTAGGCCCGGGGACCCGCGTCCACCGATCTCCAGCGCCCTGCATCGCGGCCGCGCCGGCTGCCATGCGGGGCGCCCATCCTTATCTTCGCCGCCCATCATGCCCACTGCCCCCTCCTCCAAGCGCTGGCTCGACCGCCTGCTGGACCTGTTCGCCGCGCTCGGCGCGCTGTGCATCCTCGCCGTCTGCGTGATCATGATCCTGATGTCGCTGTCGCGCGAAACCTCGGTGATCTTCAAGGGCGGCGACGACATCGTGGCCTGGCTGTGCGCCGCCTCCGCCTTCCTGGTGCTCGGCCAGACCTTCCAGCATGGCGGCATCGTGCGCGTGGAGATGCTGCTGTCGGCGGTCGGCCCGCGCCGGCGCTGGCTGCTCGAACTGGTCTCGCTCACCATCTGCCTGGTGTTCGCCGCCTATGCGGCCTGGGCGCTGGGCACCTTCGCGTTTCAGAGCTGGGAGATCGGCGATGTCTCGCAGGGCCAGATCGTGATCCCGTTGTGGATACCGCAGAGTTTCGCGGTGCTGGGCTGCGCGGGATTCCTGCTCGCGGTCGCCGACGAATGGCTGCGCGTGGTGCGGCGGCAGAAGCCGCGCTACCAGCTGGCCCAGGAGGCCAAGCTGGCCGCCGGCGATTTCGGGGAGACGGTCTGATGAGCACGGTCGTGGTTGCACTGATCCTGCTGCTGGTGCTGATCGTCTTCCTCGCGCTGGGCGCGTGGATTCCCGTGGCCATCGCGGTCACGTCGTGGCTCGGGCTGGTGGTGTTCTCCGACCGCGAGGCCCTGGTCAGCCTGGCCAATGCGTGGTGGTCGTCGAGCGCCTCGTACACGCTGGCATCGCTGCCGCTGTTCGTCTGGATGGGCGAGATCCTGTTCCGCACCCGGCTGTCGGAGCAGATGTTCAGCGGGCTGTCGCCATGGCTGAGCTGGCTGCCCGGGCGGCTGATGCACGTCAACATCCTGGGCTGCGGCATCTTCGGCTCGGTGTCGGGCTCGTCGGCGGCCACCTGCGCCACCATCGCCAAGTCGGCGCTGCCCGAACTGACCCGGCGCGGCTACGACGAGCGCATCACGCTGGGCTCGCTGTCGTGCGCCGGCACGCTTGGCATCCTGATCCCGCCGTCGATCACGATGGTGGTGTACGCGGTCTCGGCGGATGTGTCGATCATTCGCGTGTTCCTGGCCGGCTTCGTCCCGGGGCTGCTGCTGATGCTGCTGTTTTCCGGCTACATCGTGGTCTGGGCGCTGGCCAACCCGGACAAGACCCCGGCGTCGGAGCACTTCAACTGGCGCGCGCGGCTGGCGTCGATCCGGCAGCTGCTGCCGTGCATCGTGCTGATCGCCTTCATCACCGCGATCATGGTGACCGGCTACTCCACCGCCACCGAAGCCGCGGCCTATGGCGTGGTCGCGTCGCTGGCGCTGGCGTGGGCGGGCGGGTCGCTCACGCGCGCCGCATTCTGGGACAGCCTGATGTCGGCCACGCGCCTGACCGCGATGATCATGTTCGTGCTGGGCGCGACCTCGTTCCTGTCGGTGACCATGAGCTTTACCGGCATCCCGCGCGCGCTGGCCGAGTGGGTGGCCGCGCTGCAGCTGTCGCCGTGGGCGCTGATCGCGGTGCTGACGGTGATCTATATCGTGCTCGGCACGGCGCTGGACGGCATCTCGATGATCGCCCTCACCACCGCCACGGTGCTGCCGATGGTGCAGGCGGCCGGCTTCGACCTGGTCTGGTTCGGCATTTTCATCGTGCTGCTGGTGGAGATTGCCGAAGTGACGCCGCCCGTCGGCTTCAACCTGTTCGTTTTGCAGAGCATGACAGGCAAGGACAGCAATTACATCGCGCGGGTCTCGCTGCCGTTCTTCATGATGATGGTGGTGGCGATCGCCATCGTCACGATCTGGCCCGGCGTGGTGACCTGGCTGCCCGACGCGGTGATGCAGCAGGAGGTCAAATAGCCTTGGCCGGGACGGCAACGGACACGCGAGGGAGGTTCGCGCAGCGATGCATGTGATTGTCATCGGCGCCGGCGCGATCGGCGTCAGTTCGGCGTGGTACCTGCGCCAGGCCGGTTTCGACGTGACCGTGCTAGAGCGCCGCGGCGCGCCGGCGCAGGAAGCCAGCTTCGGCAATGCCGGCGTGATCGCGCCCGGCTACGTCACGCCCTGGGCCGCGCCCGGCATGCCGGCCAAGATCCTGCGCACGCTCTTCGCGCGCGAGGCGCCGGTGCTGTTCCGCCCCGCCGCGGATCCGGCGATGTGGCGCTGGATCGCGCGCTGGCTGCGCGAATGCCGGCTCGAGCGCTACCGCGCCAACAAGCTGCGCATGCAGCGGCTGGCGTTCTACAGCCGCGCCTGCCTGCACCGGCTGCGCAGCGAGCTGGAGATCGACTACGAGCAGTCGCAGGGCTACCTGCAGCTGTTCCGCACCGCGCGCGAGCTGGACCTGGCCGGGCCCGCCATCGCCCTGCTGCGCGAGAACAACGTGCCGCACCGGCTGGTCAGCGCCGCCGAATGCCGCCAGATCGAGCCGGGGCTGGCCGCCGGCACGCCGCTGGCCGGCGGGCTGCACCTGCCGGAAGATGAATCCGGCAACTGCCCGATGTTCGTGCGCGCGCTGCACCGGCATGCGCAAGCCGCGGGCGTGTCGTTCCGCTTCGACACCGCGGTGACACGCATCCGTCCCGGCCCGGCCGGCAAGCTGGAGATCGAGCTGACCGAACCCGGCGGCCAGGGCTCTGCCGCGGTGCTCGGTGCCGAGCGCGTGCTGGTCGCCGCCGGCGCCGACAGCGCCGCGCTGCTGCGCCCGCTGGGCCTGCGCGTGCCGCTGTATCCGGTCAAGGGCTATTCGGTGACGGTGATGATCCGCGACGAACTGCAGGCCCCGCTGGGCGCGCTGATGGACGAGTCGTACAAGGTCGCGATGACGCGCATGGGCAACCGGCTGCGCGTGGCCGGCACGGCAGAGCTGGGCTCGCGCCGGCTCGACCTGCGCCCCGCCGCGCTGAACACGCTGGTCAAGGTCGCACGCGACTGGTTCCCGGTGGCCGGCAACTACCAGGAGGCGACGCAATGGGCCGGCGCCCGGCCGATGCTGCCCGACGGGCCGCCGCTGATCGGCCCCACCGCGGTGCCGGGGCTGTTCCTGAACCTCGGCCATGGTTCGACGGGCTGGGCGATGAGCTGCGGATCAGGCAAGATTGCGGCGGACCAGATCGCCGCCAGCGCTGGCGCTGCCGCCGGCCGCGACGGTCCGGACATCGACATGGAAGGCCTGCTGCCCGACCGCTACGGGCTGGGGCCGGCCAACTGAGCCCGACATGACCCGCCCTGCCGCCACCGTCATCACGCCCACCGACCTCGAACACGACTGGCTTGCCCTCGATGCGGCCGCGCCGGCCCCGGTGCCGCTCTACGGCGTGGCCGCGATCCGCCGGCTCGAGCACGCCGCGCTGGCGCGGCTGCCGGCCTTCACGCTGATGTCGCGCGCCGGCACGGCGGCGGCGCGCTGGCTCGCCTGCCATGCGCCCGACGGGCCGCTGCTGTTCCTGGCGGGGCCGGGCAACAACGGCGGCGACGCGCTGGTCGCCGCCACGCAGCTGCATCGCGCCGGGCGCGCGGTGCAGGTCTGGCTCGCCGCCGAGCCGCAGCGCCTGCCGGCCGATGCCGCCACCGCGTGGCAGCAGGCGCAGGCCGCGGGCGTGCCGTCGAGCGTGATGGCCAAGGTGGATGCCGCGCACGACGCGCCCTGGCCCGCCGGCACCGCCGCGATCGTCGACGGCCTGCTCGGCATCGGCCTGAACCGCCCCGCCGACGGCCGCATGGCGTGGTGGATCGACCAGCTCAACCGCGCCGCGCTGCCGGTGTTTGCGCTGGACATTCCCAGCGGCCTGTCCGCCGACACCGGCGCGGGCGCGCCGGCCGTGCGCGCCCGGCGCACGCTGACCTTCATTGCCGCCAAGCCCGGCCTGCTGACGCTGGACGGGCGCGACTGCGCCGGCGCGGTCGAGATCGCGCCGATCGGCCTGGACTATCCCCCGCGCGAAGCACCGCAGGGCCTGGTGAACGGCCCCGCGCTGTTCGGTGCCGCGCTGCCGCGCCGCCGCCACGCCAGCAACAAGGGCACGCATGGCTCGCTCGCCGTGATCGGCGGCAACCTCGGCATGACCGGCGCGCCGCTGCTCGGGGCCCGGGCCGCGCAATGGCTTGGCGCGGGCAAGGTGCATATCGGCTTCCTGGCGCAGCCGGCGCCGCTGCTCGATCCGCTGCATCCGGAGCTGATGCTGCATGCGCTCGACGCGCTGGCACTGGCGTCGATGTCGGCGCTGGTGATCGGGCCGGGCATGGGCACCGATGCCAACGCCCGCCAGCAGTTCGCGCGGCTGCTGCAGGCCGCGACGCAGCCGCTGGTGCTGGATGCCGATGCGCTGAACCTGCTGGCGTCCGATCCTGCCTTGGCCGGTGCGCTGGCCGCGCGCGGCGCCGCCACCGTGATGACGCCGCACCCGCTCGAAGCCGCGCGGCTGATGGGCGTGCCGGTGGCCGAGATCCAGCGCGACCGCCCCGCCGCCGCCGCGGCGCTGGCCGCTCAATGGCAGGCCGTGGTGGTGCTGAAAGGATCGGGCAGCGTGATCGCCGCGCCCGACGGCAGCCCGTGGACGCTGAACCCCACCGGCAACGCGGCGCTGGCCAGCGCCGGCACCGGCGACGTGCTGGCCGGCATGCTGGGCGCGCTGCTGGCACAAGGCATGGCGCCGCTGGCCGCGGCGCAGGCGGCAGTGTGGATCCATGGCCGTGCCGCCGATGTGCTGGTCGAACAAGGCACGGGCCCGGCAGGCGTCATGGCAGGTGAACTGTATGCGCCGGCCCGCGGCGTATTCAACCAGTTGCTGAACGCAGCGCAAGCGTAAGGCAAGCGCGAGCTTCGCGTTCCGGCGCATACCGGCGGCGCCCGCCGCACCTGCCGTCAGACAACGACCGATACCGGCTCGGCGCCGCGGCTGTTATGTTGCAAGTGGTAACGATATGACGCCGCCGCGAGCCTCGATGCCGCGATCGCTGGCGATATACTTACCGCTCCGTCTTGCAAGCCGGCAATGCCACGCGGCTCGCGCCCCGCAACCCCGCTAGTCCTGCACGCCAGTCCTGCATGCCCACTGACCTTCACGCCTGGAACGCCCTGCTGCGGCACCATGACACCCTTCGCGACGCCCAGATGCGCGACTGGTTCGATCGCGAAGGCGCACAGCGCGTCGCGCAATGCTCGCTCGAGGCCGCCGGTCTCTATCTCGACTACTCGAAGAACCGCATCACCGCGCAGACCATGAGCCTGCTGATGCAGCTCGCGGCCGAGGCCGGCGTCACCCGCCGTCGCGACGCGATGTTCGCGGGCGAGCATATCAACACCACCGAAGACCGCGCGGCCCTGCACGTGGCCCTGCGCGCCACCGCCGGCGCCGGCTACAAGGTCGACGGCGAAGCCGTGGTGCCGGCGATCCAGCAGGTGCTGGCGCGCATGCGCGACTTCTCCGCGCGCGTGCGCAGCGGCGCCTGGAAGGGCGCGACCGGCGAGCGCATCACCGATGTCATCAACATCGGCATCGGCGGTTCCGACCTGGGGCCGCGCATGGTGTGCCGGGCGCTGTCGCATCTCGCCGATGCGGATGGCAACACCGCGCCGCGCATGCACTTCGTCTCCAATGTCGACGGCACCGACCTCGCCGAGACCCTGGTGCGGCTGGATCCGCAGCGGACCCTGGTGATCGTCTGCTCCAAGACCTTCACCACGCTCGAGACCATGGCCAACGCGCGCAGCGCGCGCGCGTGGTTTGTCGCCGGCGGCGTGGCCGAGCAGGACCTGGCCAAGCACTTCGTCGCGGTCTCGACCAATACCGAGGCGGTGCGCGAGTTCGGCATCGACCCGGCCAATATGTTCGAGTTCTGGGACTGGATCGGCGGGCGCTTTTCGCTGTGGTCGTCGGTGGGCCTGTCGATCACGCTGGCGGTGGGCTTCGATGCCTTTGCCGACCTCCTCGCCGGCGGGCGCGCGATGGACGAGCATTTCCGCAGCGCGCCGCTGGAGCGCAACATGCCGGTGATCCTCGGCATGCTGGGCATCTGGTACCGCAATTTCTGGAACCTGCCCACCAGCTGCATGGCGCCCTATTCCACCTCGCTGGAGCTGTTCCCCGCCTTCCTGCAGCAGCTGGAGATGGAGAGCAACGGCAAGTCGGTGCAGCTCGACGGCCAGCCCATCCGCACGCATACCTCGCCGGTGGTGTGGGGCACGGCCGGCACCAACGGCCAGCACGCGTACTTCCAGCAGATCCACCAGGGCTCGCAGGTGGTGCCGGTGGATTTCGTCGCGCCGCTGGTGCCGCCGCGCCGGCTGCCGGGCCATCACGCCAAGCTGCTGGCCAATTGCTTCGCCCAGGCCGAGGCGCTGATGCGCGGGCGCAGCGCCGACGAGCTGCGCGCCGGCGGGCTGAAGGACGAGGTGCGCATCGCGCATATGGTGTTCGACGGCAACCGCCCCAGCAACACGCTGCTGATGGAGGACCTGACGCCCAATGTGCTGGGCGCGCTGATTGCGCTGTACGAGCACCGCACCTTCGTGCAGGGCGTGGTGTGGCGCATCAACTCGTTCGACCAGTGGGGCGTCGAGCTGGGCAAGATCCTGGCGCGGCCGATCGAGGCCGAACTGGCCGGCACCGCCACCGGCCAGCACGATGCCTCCACCGCCGCGCTGATCGCGCGTGCCCGCGCGGTGCTGCAGGCGGGCGCGGCCAGCTAGCCGCTAGACCTCAAGGCCGATCCATTCGTCGCTGGCCACGCGGCCGGCGTCGATGGTCAGCACGCGCCCGCAGCGCGACGCCACCGAGCGGTCGTGCGTGACCAGCACCAGCGTCGAGCCGGCATCGCGGTTCAGCTCGAACATCAGCGCGATCACCGCTTCGCCGGTGGCGGTATCGAGGCTGCCGGTCGGTTCATCGGCGAACAGGATGTCGGGGCGCGCGACGAAGGCGCGCGCCAGCGCCACGCGCTGCTGCTCGCCGCCCGACAGCGTGCGCGGGTAGTGGCCCAGGCGCGCGCCCAGCCCCACGCGCTGCAGCATGTCGACTGCGCGCTCGCGCACTTGCGCGGTTTCGCCGCGCAGTTCCAGCGGAAGCATCACATTCTCCAGCGCGGTCAGGTGGCCCACCAGCTGGAACGACTGGAACACGAAGCCGACATGCCGGCCGCGCACCGCGGCGCGCTGGTCCTCGTCCAGCGCGTACAGGTCCTGGCCCTGCAGCCGCACCGTGCCGGTGCTGGGCAGGTCCAGCCCCGCCAGCAGCCCCAGCAGCGTCGACTTGCCGGATCCGGACGCGCCCACGATGGCGAGCGTTTCGCCCGGCGTGACGGAAAACGTCACGTCGTGCAAAATCGTCAGCGAACCGGTCGTGTCGGCTACGGTCTTTCCAAGGGATTCGACTGCAAGAATGGAAGAAGACATGGATATAGGGATCCGAGGGAAAAAGCGCAGGCTGCTGCTGGCAGCCGGCATGGCGCTGGCGATTGCGGCTGCCGGACCGGCGCGGGCCCAGGCTCCGGCCAAGACCGCGGCCCGGGCCGCCGCCCCCGCGCTGCTGGTACTGGGCGACAGCCTGTCGGCCGAATACGGCATCGCGCGCGGCGCGGGCTGGGTCACGCTGCTGCAGGACCGGCTGCGGCAAGAGCGCTTCGATTATAGCGTCGTCAATGCCAGCATCAGCGGCGAGACCACCATCGGCGGCAAGACCCGCCTGCCCGAACTGCTGTCGCGGCACCGCCCCGCCATCGTGGTGATCGAGCTCGGCGCCAACGATGCGCTGCGCGGCTTGCCGCTGCACACCACCGAGGCCAACCTGCGCAACCTGGTCACCACCGCGCAGCAGGCCGGCGCCAGCGTATTGCTGATCGGCATGCGCATCCCGCCCAACTATGGCCAGGACTACACCGAAAAGTTCGTCTCGCTCTATCCCAGGCTGGCGGGCGAATACAAGGTGCGGCTGGTGCCGTTCTTCCTCGACCAGGTTATTGCGCGGCAAGACTGGTTCCAGCCCGACCGCATCCACCCGACCGCCGCGGCGCAGCCCGCCTTGCTCGACACGGTGTGGCCGCAGCTCAAGCCCTTGCTCAAGCGCAGCGGCGCGAAGTGAACATAAAAAACTCCTGCCGCATGGCAGGGGTTTTTGATTCAGGCGTGGCGGCGTAGCGCCGGCCTGGCGCGGATCACTCCGCGCCCTGCTCCTGCGTCGCGCCGGCCGGCGTCAGCAGCTTGACCTTGGAGCGGGCCTTCAGGCTTTCATAGAAGGCCTGCAGGTCGGTCTGGCCGGCCAGCTGCGCCAGCTGCTGTGCCTCGGCCTGGCGGCGGGCCGGATCGGCCTGCGGCGGCTGGCTGACCTTGGTGATGCGATAGACCGCATAGCCCTGCGCGCCCAGGTCGACACCGACCAGCGCCGGCAGCTTGGCGGCATCGGCGCGCATTACGGCTTCCACCGCCTGCGGCGTCATGCCCTCGGCCTTGGTGCGCGACACCGTCTGCACCGCGCCGAAACCCTCGGCACTGTCGGCCTGCTTCAGCGCGGCCAGTCGCGCCTCGCCATCCTTGCGCGCCAGCGCCGCGGCCTGCTGCGCGACATAGCCTTCGCGCACCTGCGCTTCGACTTCCTCGAACTTGCGCACGGTCGCCGGGCGGTACGCGACGATGCGCGCGGCCACCAGCGTGTTCGGCGCGACCTGCACGGCTTCGGTGTTGCGCTTGTTCTTGATCGCGTCGTCGCTGAACAGTGCCTTGAGCAGCTTCTCGTGGTTCAGCGGGCTCTGCGCGCCCAGCGCCGGATTCGGCTGGCGCGTGACGTTGTCGGCGGTCTGGATGGTCAGCTTGAACTTGTCGGCGGCGGGCTTGAGGCTGTCGGCCTGCTCGTAGACGGTATTGCCGAAGGCATCCGCCTGCTCGGCAAATTTCTTGTCAGCGAACTGCTTGCGCAGCTCGGCTTCCAGCTCCGTGCGCACGGCCTCCAGCGGCCTGGTTTCGGCGGGCTTGGTGCCGGTCAGCTTGATGATGTGGTAGCCGAAGTCGGTCTCGACCACGTCGCTGATCTGGCCTTCCTTGAGCGCGTACATGGCGTCCTCGAACGGCTTGACCAGCGCGCCGCGGCCCATGAAGCCGAGGTCGCCGCCCTTCGCGGCCGAACCCGGGTCCTGCGAGTTCTTGCGCGCGACGTCGGCGAAGCTGTCCGGCTGCTTGCGCACTTCTTCCAGCAGCTTGGTCGCCTTGTCCTTGGCGGCCTGGCGCTGCGCCGGCGGCGCGTCCTTCGGCGCGCTGATCAGGATGTGGCTGGCGCGGCGCTGCTCGTCGACGCGGAAGCGCGCGATATTGCTTTCGTAGTACGACTTCAGCTCTTCCGGCGTCACCGCCTGCGACGCGGCCAGGGCCTCGCCCGACAGCACCAGGTATTCGACCTTGGCCTGCTCGGGCACCGAGAAGTCCTGCTGGTGGCTGTCATAGTAGGCCTTCAGCGCGGCGGCGTCGGGCTGCACCTTGGCCGTGTAGCCGGCAGGCTTGAACAGCAGCGCCTGCACCTCGCGCTGCTGGTCGCGCACCGCCATCAGGCGCTCGATCAGCGACTTCGGCACGAACGCGGTCGCGGCAATCGACCCGCCCAGCTGCTGCGTGGCCAGCTCGAAGCGCATGCGCGCATCGAACTGCTCGGGTGTCATGCCCTGCGACTGCAGCAGCTGCAGGTAAGCCTTGTCGTCGATCTTGCCGTCCTTGCCGCGCGGCAGCTGCGCGATCGCCGGCAGGTTGCTGATCTCTTCGAGCAGCCTGGCGTCCGACACCGTCAGGTGCTCGCTGGTCACCGCATTGGCCAGCACGCGTTGCTGGATCAGTTGCTCGAGCACGGCCTTGCGTGCCTCCGGGCCCTCGAACTGGCGCGGATCATAGTTGGCGCCCAGGATCTGGCGCGCGCGCTCGCTCTGGTCGCGCACCACGTTGTCGACCTCCTGCACGCTGATGGCACGGCCGTCGACCTTGGCGGCATCGTGCGAGCTGTCCATGAAGCGCGAATAGCTTTCCACGCCGAAGAACACGAACGACGGGAAAACAAGCACCAGCAGCAGCAAGAGCATCAGGCGCCGGTTGTTGCGTACGAAATCAAGCATGCGGATTCGGGTAGTGGATTGGCACGAAAGACAAACTCCGCGATTCTATCAGGAGCCGGTGGGCAAGCGCCCTTTGTGCAGGGTGGCGAACATGGCGGAGCGAAGCCATGGCGCAAATGAAAAACGCCCGCAATGCGGGCGTTTCTTGATACTGGCGGAGTGGACGGGACTCGAACCCGCGACCCCCGGCGTGACAGGCCGGTATTCTAACCGACTGAACTACCACTCCTGTGTCGGTACCTGCTGCAGCGTACTTTCGTACCAGCGCCGCAGCAGAGAGGCGAAACTATAACGTATGTTCCCGGACCAGCGCAATACGGGGCACGTTTAAATTTGGCCCCTCGTGCCATCGGCCCCAACCAATCAAGCGACGGATCCATGGAGGGTCCCTCGCCCCTCGTGTCATCCCGCTGTCACTTGCGCCCCGCACAATCGCCTTCATCCGGCCTTCCAGGCCACTCGCATGGCCCCGCCGCTTGTCTTGCGGCGCACCGCACCAACGGTTGTCCTTGACACCCGTTTTTTTGCGGCTTGAATGAAAACGTTTTCATTTCTTCTGCACCGACTCCTGCACTCACCTGCCGAATGCGCCGCAACGCCACCTCCCTCGCCGCTTCGCCCGCGCCATCCAATGGCGCGACCCTGGTCAATGTCGCCAGGGCCGCGGGCGTGTCGCTGGCGACCGCCTCGCGCGTGTTCAGCAATCCGGAGCTGGTGCGCCAGGAGACCGCCGAGCGCGTATTGCAGGCGGCGGGTGAGCTAGGCTTTCGCCCCAACCTGCTGGGTGCCAAGCTGCGAGCCCAGCGCTCGCGCATCGTCGGGGTCATGCTGCCGACGCTCGAGAATGCCGTGTTTGCCGAATGCTGGCGCGGCATCGAGGAGGCGGCGCTGGCGCAAGGCTATTCGCTGATGCTGGTGACCAGCCGCTACGACCCGGCCCGCGAACGCGAGCGGATCGAATATCTGCTGCGTCACCGCGTCGACGGCATGGTGCTGACGGTGGCCGATGCCGCCCGCAGCGCGGTGCTGGAACAGCTGGATGCCGAAGGCGTGCCTTATGTCCTGGCCTACAACCAGGCAGCGCGCCGGGGCCAACGCTATTCGGTATCGGTGGACAACCGCGTCAGCGCGCGCGCCGGCGTCGAGACGCTGATCGCTGCCGGGCATCGGCGCATTTCGGTGGTGTCGGGCGCCTTCGTCGCGTCGGACCGCGCCAGGCAGCGCCATATGGGCTACCAGGACGCGATGCGCGCGCATGGCCTGCAATCGTTGCCGCCGCTGTCCCTGCCAGCCCATACGCCCACGCACACGCCGGCGGAGGTCGAGCGCATCCGGCGGTTCGTCACAGCGCCATCCGCGCCCACCGCGCTGTTTTGCACCAACGACATGCTGGCGATCGGTGTGATTTCCATCCTGAGGCGCCTGGGACTGTCCGTGCCCGGCGATGTATCCGTGCTCGGCTACGACGGCATCGAGCTCGGCCAGTTGCTGGAGCCGCCGCTGTCCACCGTGGCGCAGCCCAACCACGAGATCGGTGCGCGTGCGCTGGGCTGCCTGCTGGCACGGCTGGCGCCGGCCAGCGCCGGGGCCGCGCCTGACCCCCGCTTGCCGCGCGCGACGCTGCTGCCGCACGCGCTGCGCGAAGGCGCTACCGTCGGGCCGCCGGCTTAGCGGCACTGCAACCAAAGCAGCGCCGACATCGCCTCGTCCTACGCCGTTTTCCACCACCGTCGTATCTAGAAAAGGAGTGCATCATGCAATCGACTTCGTCCTGGCTGCGCCGCTTGCGCTGGCTGCTGCCCACGGTTGGCGCGGTCGTATTCAGCCACGCCGCGGCCGCGCAAACGGCAATCTGCTACAACTGCCCGCCGGAATGGGCGGACTGGGCAGCGCAGATCCGCGCGATCAAGGAGAAGACCGGCGTCACGGTGCCGCACGACAACAAGAACTCGGGCCAGTCACTGGCCCAGATCGTCGCGGAAAAGGCCAATCCGGTGGCCGACGTGGTGTATTACGGCGTGACGTTCGGCATCCAGGCGCAGAAGGAAGGCGTGACGGCACCCTACAAGCCCGCCAACTGGAATGACATCCCCGACGGCCTGAAGGACCCGCAGGGCCACTGGTTTGCCATCCATTCGGGCACGCTGGGCCTGATGGTCAATGTCGACGCGTTGCGCGGCAAACCGGTGCCGCAGTCATGGGCCGACCTGCAGAAGCCCGAGTACAAGGGCATGGTTGGCTATCTCGACCCGGCCAGCGCCTTTGTCGGCTATGTGGGCGCGGTGGCGATCAACCAGGCGCTGGGCGGCTCGCTGGACAACTTCGGCCCGGCCCTCAAGTTCTTCAAGGACCTGCAGAAGAACCAGCCCATCGTGCCGAAGCAGACCGCGTACGCGCGCGTGCTGTCCGGTGAAATCCCGATCCTGCTGGACTACGACTTCAACGCCTATCGCGCGCGCTACAAGGATCGCGCCAACGTTGCCTTCGTGATTCCCCGGGAGGGCTCGCTGGTGGTGCCCTACGTCATGAGCATGGTCAACAAGGCACCGCACCCGGCGGAAGCCCGCAAGGTGCTGGACTTCGTGCTGTCCGACGCCGGCCAGTCGCTGTGGGCCAATGCCTATCTGCGCCCGGTACGGGCCAAGGCCGTGTCCAGGGAAGTGGAATCGCGCTTCCTGCCGGCCTCGGACTATGCGCGTGCGAAGACCATCGACTACGGCAAGATGGCCGAAGCGCAAAAGGCCTTCAGCGACCAGTACCTGAAGGAAGTGCGCTGACGTCGCGCCGGGGCGCGCGTCGGCCCCGGCCAGTCCCCCTCGAGATGGAGAAACCCATGCGCCGTCGCACCACTGCGCCAACCGCCCGCACGCTGATCGTCTTCGCGCTGCCGGCGCTGATCGTTTTCCTGGCATTCTTCTGCCTGCCGATGGCCAAATTGCTGGCGGTCAGCGTGGCGGGGGAAAATGGCGCGGGAGTCTACTGGACCGTGCTGTCCAGCCCGCGCTATCTGCACAGCCTGCTGTCCACGGTGCTGTTGTCGGCCTCGGTGACGCTGGCCACGCTGGCAATCGCGGGCGTGGCGGGGACCTTCCTGCAGCGGCATCCGGTGCCGGGCAAGCCGGTGCTGGTCGCCATGCTGACCTTTCCGCTGGCCTTTCCCGGCGTGGTGATCGGGTTCATGGTCATCATGCTGGGCGGCCGCAACGGCCTGCTCGCATCGGTGGGCGACCTGCTCGCCGGCGAGCGCTGGACCTTTGCTTATGGCATGGCCGGGTTGTTTGTCGGCTACCTGTATTTCTCCATTCCACGCGTGATCCTGACCGTGATGGCGGCGGTCGAAAAACTCGACGCCTCGCTGGAGGAAGCGGCCCGCTCACTGGGCGCCGGCCGGTGGCGCGTGGTGCGCGACGTGATGCTGCCGGCGCTGATGCCCGCACTGATCTCCAGCGGCGCGATCTGCTTCGCCACCAGCATGGGCGCGTTCGGCACCGCCTTCACCCTTGCCACGCAACTCGATGTGCTGCCGCTCACCATCTACAACGAGTTCACCAACTACGCCAACTTCGGCATGGCCGCCGCACTGTCCATCCTGCTCGGGGTCGTGACCTGGGCGCTGCTGGCGGTGGCGCGTCATCTTTCCGGCAACGCGGTTGCCGCCACCGCGTAGGAGCAAGCATGAAGACCAACCGTCGCGGCTCCGCCTATTGGGCGCAACTCGCGCTGACGCTCGCCGTTTGCGCGTTCATGACCGTCCCCGTGGCGCTGTCGGTGCTGGCCGGACTCACCAACAATATCTTCGTCGGGCTGCAGAGCGGCCTGACCACGCGCTGGGTCGAGGAAGTGTGGGCCCTGTACCGCAACACCATCTTCCTGTCGCTATGGATCGCGCTGGCGTGCCTGGCCTGCACGCTGGTGCTCGGCGTTCCGGCCGCCTATTACATGGCGCTGCGCCGCAGCCGCGTGACCCGGCTGATCGAAGAATTGCTGATGTTGCCGGTGGCGATCCCCGGACTTGCGACGGCACTCGGCCTGATCCTGCTGTATGGGGGCCTGCCATGGCTGCGCACCAGTTGGATCTTCATCCTGATCGGGCATGTGCTGTTCACCTTGCCCTTCATGGTGCGCTCGGTGCTGGCCATCATGTCCGCCATCGATATCCGCACGCTCGAGGACGCCGCCGCCAGCCTCGGTGCGACACGCATGCAGCGTTTTTTCACCGTGGTGCTGCCCAATTGCCGGCAAGGGATACTCGCCGGCGCGCTGATGGTCGTGACGCTGTCGGTCGGCGAATTCAACCTGACATGGATGCTCCATACGCCCACCACGCAGACGCTTCCGGTCGGACTCGCCGACAGCTATGCCTCGATGCGCCTGGAGATCGGCTCTGCCTACACCATCGTGTTTTTCCTGATGATCATTCCGCTGCTGGTGATCATGCAAATGGTGTCCGCGCTGGGTGCGCGGGCCCAACGACATCCGGTACAGGACACGCCCATGCCACTCGCCACGGTCACCAGCTCGCATAACTCGCCAGCCGGACCGGACAGCACCCCGCAGTCCCAGCCACAGACGGAGGCCCCCCGCCATGCATGAGCCCACCCCCATCGCCCTGCGTCAATGCGGCAAGACGTTTCCCGACGGCACGCGCGCGCTCGAGCCACTGGATCTGGACATCGGTGCCGGAGAAACTGTCGTGCTGCTCGGTCCGTCCGGCTGCGGCAAGACCACCACGCTGCGGATGATCGCGGGGCTGGAATTTCCCGATACGGGCGGAGAGGTCCTGTTCGGCGGCGCAGCGGTCACGCATCTGCCGATCGAGCAGCGCGGCGTCGGCATGGTGTTCCAGAACTATGCCCTGTTCCCCAATATGACCGTGGCCGAGAATATCGGCTATGGCCTGCGCGTGCGCAAGGTCGACGCCCAGACCCGCCGGCGTCGGGTCGACGACATGCTCGCCATGATGCAGCTGGGCGCCTTCGCCAACCGGCGCGTCGACCAGCTGTCCGGGGGCCAGCGCCAGCGCGTGGCGCTGGCGCGCGCCATCGCCGTGCAGCCGCGTGTGCTGCTGCTGGACGAGCCGCTGACGGCGCTCGATGCCAAGCTGCGTGATGCGCTGCGCGCCGACATCAACCAGCTGCTGCGCAGCCTGCGCATCACCACCGTGTATGTCACGCACGACCAGGCCGAGGCGATGGCGCTTGGCGACCGGATCATCGTGATGGACAAGGGGCACATCGCGCAAAGCGGCACGCCGCAGGACATCTACCGGCATCCGGCCAATGCTTTCGTCGCGGACTTCATCGGCACGATGAATCGCTTGCCGGCGGCTGCGGATCACCAGGTATGGCGCGTGCCTGGTGGCGCATTGCCGCGTGAGCCGCGGCACATGGAGGTGGCGCAGGTGGAGCTGATGTTCCGGCCCGAGGACGTAGCGCTGGCCGACGCACCCAATGCGCCCGACGTCCATGTGGCCGGCAGTGTCGTCACGGCCCTGTTCCTTGGCCATGCAACCCGGCTGCTGGTCGATGTTGGCGCACCTGCCCCGATCGTGCTCGATACCGCGCGACGCGACCGCTGGGTAGCCGGCGACCGCGTTGGCCTGCGCATCGATACCGGCCATCTGTTGACGGTGCCTGCTGCGCCCTCCGTGTCAGTAGGGAGCGCGGCATGATGCAGAGCGCCCCCCAGGCCACGCCCTACCTGGTCGCCCACATCACGGACCTGCATATCAAGGCGGGCGGCAGGCTTTCCTACCGGCGCGTGGATACCGCGGGCGCCCTGCGCCAGTGCATCGACACGCTGCTGGCGTTGCCTCAGCGCCCAGACGTTGCGGTGGTGACCGGCGACCTGGTCGACTTCGGCAGCGAGGATGAATATCGCTTTCTGCGAGGGATCCTTGAATCCTTGCCGATGCCGGTGCGGCTGATGCCGGGCAATCACGACAGCCGCGGCGCACTGCGCCGCGTATTCGCAGATCACGCCGATCACGCCTATCTGTTCGCCGCGGGCGATGCCGACGCCCCGGTCCATTACCGCATCGACGCGGGGCCCTTGACGCTGATCGCCTTCGACTGCACCGTCCCCGGCCATAGCGGCGGGCGCGTGGACCCGGATGCGCTGCCATGGCTGGAAGCCGCGCTGGCCGCCGCCCCGCAGCGTCCCACCCTGCTGATGCTGCATCACCCGCCTTTCCACACCGGCATCGGCCATATGGACCGGCAGGGCCTGGAGAACGCCGCGCTGCTCGAAGCCGTGGTGCGGCGCCATCCACAGATCGAGCGAGTGCTGTGCGGCCATCTGCATCGGCATATCACGCGGCGCTTCGGCGGCACCATCGCCATGACCGCGCCCGGCCCGGCGCACCAGGTCGCGCTGGACCTCGACCCGCAGGCGGCTTCGCGCTTCCGGATGGAGCCGCCGGGCCTGCTGCTGCACTGGTGGCATCCCGTGCACGGACTGGTCACCCATGCCGTTGCAATCGGGGACCACGGACCTGCGTATCCGTTCTTCGATGCACAGGGGAAGCTGATCGACTGAGGCAATAGCTTGTACAACCCTGCGCAGCGGCCAGGAAAAATACTTGCCGCAGTGCCCAGTGAGCGGCCTCACAAGGCCAGCCGCTGCGCCGCCTCCATCCCCGCCAGCACCTTGTCCAGCGTCACCGGAAATTCCCGCACCCGCACCCCGGTGGCGTTGTAGACCGCGTTGGCCACCGCCGCCCCCGCGCCGCACACGCCCAGTTCGCCCAGCCCCTTGATGCCCAACGGGTTGGCGTTCGGGTCGGGTTGGTCCAGGAACACCACCTCCATCTGCGCCACGTCGCCGTTGACCGGCACCAGGTACTCGGCCAGGTCGTGGTTGATAAAGCTGCCGTAGCGCGGATCCAGCAGGGTCTGTTCCATCAGCGCGGCGCCGATGCCCCAGGTCATGCCGCCCAGGATCTGCGAGCGCGCGGTCTTGGGGTTGAGGATGCGGCCGGCGCCGATCACCGCCAGCATGCGCCGCATGCGGATCTCGCCGGTATCGGCGTCGACCGCGACTTCGGCGAAATGCGCGCCATAGGCGTGGTGCGAATGCGCCTTGTACGCTTCGCCCATGCCGGCCACCTGGCCTTGCGCCTGCAGCCCGCCGGGCGCGACGCTTGCCATCAGGTCGTCCAGCCGATGCGTTTGCGCGCCGAGGGTGACGCTGCCATCGGCGAAGCGCACCGCCGCGGGCGCGGCCTGGTGCGCCCCGCTTGCGGCGGCCACGATGCGGGCCTTCAGTTGGGTGCAGGCGTCGGCCACCGCGGAACCCGCGCTGGCCGCGCCCCAGGATCCGCCGGAGCCCGCCGTGCGCGGGAAGCCGCTGTCGCCCAGTTCGACCCGCACCCAGTTCAGCGGCACGCCCAGGCTCTCGGCGGCGATCTGCGTCAGGATGGTGTAGGTGCCGGTGCCGATGTCGGTCATGTCAAGCCGCACCGTGACGCGCCCGCGGCTGTCCATGGCGACCTGTGCCGCCGCGGCGCCGAGGTAGTTCGGCCGTATCGCCGCGGCCATGCCCATGCCGACCAGCCAGCGTCCTTCGCGCACGCTGCGGGGCGCGGCGCGGCGGTGCTGCCAGCCGAAGCGCGCGGCGCCGGTGCGCATGCAGTCCACCAGGTTGCGGGTCGAGTACGGCAGGCCGGTCTCGGGCTCGCGCTCGGGCTCGTTGCGCACGCGCAGTTCGATCGGGTCGAGCCCCAGGCGCTCGGCCAGCTCATCCATGGCGCACTCGAAAGCCTGCATGCCCGGCGCCTCGCCGGGCGAACGCATCCATTCGCCGCGGTTCAGGTCGACCGGTACCAGCCGGTGCCGCGTCGCGCGGTGGGGCGCGGCGTACAGCGCGCGCGCGAACACCGCGGTCTGCTCGCAATACTCCTCGAACCGGCAGGTGGCCGACCAGACCTCATAGCCCATTGCCGACAGCCTTCCGTCCCGGTCCGCGCCCAGGCGCACGCGATGCGACATGGCCGCGCGATGGCCGGCGTTCGCATACATCTGCTGGCGCGTCAGCGCGATCTTGACCGGCCGCCGCAGTTCGCGCGCCGCCAGCGCGGCCAGCACGGTGTCGGCATGGACGATCAGCTTGGCGCCGAAGCCGCCGCCGGTGAAGGGGCTGACGATGCGCACCCGTTCCGGCGGGATGCGCAGCGTGGCGGCCAGGCCCGCCTGGAAGTTGCCCAGCGTCTGCGACCCGGTGTAGACGGTCAGCCCCGCATCCGACCATACCGCCATGGTGGCGTGCGGCTCCATCGGGTTGTGGCTCTGGTACGGCGTGGCATAGGTCACGTCGAGCGCCACCGCTGCCTCGGAGAACGCGCTGGCAAAATCCCCGGTCGCGCTGTCGGGCGTGAATCCGGCATTGGTGCGCGGGGGCTTGTAGGCCCCGGCCAGCCGCGGCGCCAGTTCGAATTCGCCGCGCTCGGCCTGGTAGCGCACCTGCACCAGCGCGGCGGCGGCGCGCGCCGCCTCGAAGCTCTCGGCTACCACCAGCGCCACCGGCTCGTCGTAATAGCACACGCGGTCCGATGCCAGGTAGGGCCGCGCGCGCGTGAACACGTCGCGCGGCGTGGGTGGCACCGATGGCCCGAAGGCCGGCTGCGCCGGCGCGTTCCGATACGTCATCACATGGATCACCCCCGGCGCCTGCCGCGCCTGCCGGGTATCGATGGCAACGATGCGGCCGCGCGCGATGGTGGCGCCCACGATATAGCCGTAAGCCGGCGGCACCGGCCCTGCCGCGGGCTGTTCATAGGCATAGGTGGCGCGGCCCGTCACCTTCAGCCTGCCGTCGACCCGGTCGATGGGCAGGCCCACCGGAGCGCCCGGCCCCCGGCCCGCATTACCCTGCATCTTTGTCGTCATGGTTCGTGTCCGTCGCCATGTGCCCGTGGCGGCAAGCGGTCGGCGGCCCGATCCAGCCGCGCACCCGGGCACCAGTCCGTGTCAGGTCCGCTGCGGAACGCCCTGCGCCGCGGCGGCCAATGCCTGCCGCACCGTGCGTAGCGCCAGCGGAATCTTGAAATCGTTGCCGCCATGGCCGCGCGCGCCCGCGAGCGCCGCGTCGGCTGCGGCCTGCCAGCTGGCGGCATCCGCCGCCCTGCCGCGCAGTGACTGCTCGGCGCCGTCGGCCCGCCATGGGCGCGGCGCCACGCCGCCCAGCGCGATGCGGGCGCCGCGCACCTGGCCGCCGGCCACATCGAGCACCAGCGCCACCGACACCAGCGCAAACGCATACGAGGCACGGTCGCGCACCTTGCGGTAAAGCTGGCGGCCAGCCGGCGGGGGCGGCAGCGTGACCGCGGCGATCATCTCGCCGTGCGCGAGCTGGGTCTCGAGGTGCGGCGTCGCGCCCGGCAGCCGGTGCAACTCGCGCACCGGGATGACGCGCCCGCCGCCCTGCGGCAACACGGTATGCACGCGCGCGTCCAGCGCCGCCATCGCCACCGCCATGTCGGACGGATGCACGGCGATGCAGGCTTCGCTGCCGCCCAGGATGGCGTTCATGCGGTTGTGGCCCTGCATCGCCGCGCAGCCGCTGCCGGGCGTGCGCTTGTTGCAGGGCATGTGCGGATCGTAGAAATAGGCGCAGCGCGTGCGCTGCAGCAGGTTGCCGGCGGTCGACGCCTTGTTGCGGATCTGAGCAGATGCGCCCGCCAGCAGCGCCTGCGACAGCAGCGGATAGCGCGCCCGCACGCGCGGGTCCGCCGCCAGGTCGCTGTTGCGCACCTGCGCGCCGATGCGCAGCCCGCCGTCCGCGGTATCCTCGATCACGGCGAGCGGCAGCCGGCTGATGTCGACCAGGTGGCGCGGCTGCTCGATGCCCAGCTTCATCAGGTCGAGCAGGTTGGTGCCGCCGCCGATAAAGCGGGCGCCGTCCCGGCTGGCGACGGCCTGCGCCGCCTCTGCCGCGTTGCCGGCGCGCTCGTAGCTGAAGCTCATCATGCCCGGCCTCCGTCGGCTGCATCGCGGATCGCGGCGACGATGTTCGGATAGGCCGCGCAGCGGCACAGGTTGCCGCTCATGCGCTCGCGGACCTCGGCCTCGTCGAGCGCGAACGTCCGCGCGGCGACATCGCGGCTGGCATGGCTGGGCCAGCCGGCACGCACCTCGGCCAGCATGCCGACGGCCGAGCAGATCTGGCCGGGCGTGCAGTAGCCGCACTGGAACGCGTCACGCGCGATAAATGCGGTTTGCAGGGGATGCAGCGTATCGCCGTCCGCCAGTCCTTCGATGGTGGTGATGGCGTCGCCATCGTGCATCACCGCCAGCGTCAGGCAGGCATTGATGCGGCGGCCGTTCACCAGCACTGTGCAGGCGCCGCACTGGCCGTGGTCGCAGCCTTTCTTGGTGCCGGTCAGGCCGAGCTGGTTGCGCAGCGCGTCCAGCAGGGTCGTGCGCACATCCAGTTGCACCGCATGTTCCGCGCCGTTGATGCGCAAGGTCAGCGGGCGGAGCGGCACGGCGGCGGGCGCGGCGTTCGAGGCTGAGGATGGGCCCGCGGCGCCCTGCGCCGGCGCAGGGCCGACTGCGAACAGCATGCCGCTCGCCGCGCTGGCGCGCAGCACCGCGCGGCGACCGGGGTTTTGCGGATGGTCCGCCTGATCCATGGCCTGCTCCTGGTGAGGACGGCAGGGCCTGGCCCTGCCGCGCGGCGCGACAGACTTCCCCAGCGGAAGCCGCCACAGCCGGCACCGCCAGTATGTCGGCGCCAGCGGGGCGTTTCTTTCACATATCAGGCGGAACTATCAGAATCCCGGAGCAAGTGCTGCCGATAGCTGCGCGGCGTGGTGCCGGTCAGGCGCTGGAAGGTGGAGGTGAAATGGCTCTGGCTCGAAAATCCCAGTTCGAGCGCCACGGCACTGATCGGCAGCGCGCTGCCGCGCAGCAGTGCTTGCGCGCGCCGCACGCGCCGGTCGATGACGTAGGCATACGGGGCCATGCCGGTCTCCGCCTTGAAGCGCCGTGCGAAGGTGTCCACCGGCATGCCCGCGACGCCGGCCAGGTCGCACAGCGACAGCGACGCGTCCAGCCGCGCATCGATATAGTCGGTCAGGCGCGCCAGCAATCGCTGGCCCAGCCCCTGCACGCGGCGCGCGGGCGCGGCCGGCGCGGCGCCGGCGAGGCGCAGCGCCACCAGCGACACCAGCTGCTCCAGGTAGACCGCTTCGGGCACGCGGCCAGCGGCCATGTCGGCGCTGAGCGAGGTCAGCAGTGCCTGCACCACCGCATCGGCGGTGCCGTTGATGCGCATCGGCAATTGCGCCAGCCGGTCGCAACCCGGCAGCGCCAGCGCCGGATCGAGCCACAGCGCCGTGTAGACCAGGTCGGCGTCGCGGAAATGCCCGCTGCGTTCCGCGTGGGCAGGCACGAAACTGAGCGTGCCGGGCCGGTCGCGCCCGTCGTGCATCAGGCGACCTTCGCCGTAGACGCAAGTGCGGGCGGTCGAGCCGCGCTCGGTCAGCACGATCAGGTGGCGCGGCGCCTTCCAGCGAAACTCCGCCTCGCCGCAGGCCCAGTGGCGATGGTCGAACACCAGGCCGCCGTCGAGCATGGAGGTCGTGTACGCGGCAGCGGTCCTGGCCTGGCGTGCCTTGAGGCGGCCTTGACCGATGGCTGGAGTCAGGGTCATGGTCGTTCCTTTTGCAGGGACTGGGGGCGACACGTGGCAGTGGCGCACTCAGGTCAGCGCAGCCAGCAGCATGCGCTGCGCCGACTCGCCGTCCGGCACGGGCGGGCGCTCATAGTTTCCTTCAGGCGTCATCATCCACGCTTCGCACCGATCGGACAGGTACGGCTCGAGGCCCTCGGAGAAGACGCGCTCCTTCAAGCGGGGATCGAGCACCGGAAAACTTATTTCGATGCGACGCGACAGGCTTCGTTCCATCCATTCCCCGCTCGACAGCATGACCTTGTCGGCGCCGCCGTCGTGGAAGCAGAAAATGCGCGAGTGCTCGAGAAACCGGCCCATCACCGATTTCACCGTGATGTGCTCGGACAGTCCGGCGACACCCGGACGCAGCGCGCACGCGCCCCGCACGATCAGGTCGATGCGCACCCCCTGGCCTGACGCGTCGTACAGCGCCTGGATCAGCTCGGGCTCGAGCAGCGCATTCATCTTGGCGATGATGCGCCCCTTGCGCCCGGCCCGGGCGTGTTCGGCCTCGCCCCGGATCGCCGCCAGCAGCTGCTGCTTCAGCGTAAACGGCGATTGCCAGACATGGGTCATGCTTTGCGTCTGGCCGCGGCCGGTCAGCTGGCTGAAGACCTGAGCCACGTCCTGGGTCAGCGCTTCATCGCAGGTCAGCAAGCCGAAATCCGTATAGCTGCGCGAGGTCTCGTGATGATAGTTGCCGGTGCCGAGATGCACATAGCGCCTGAGCCTTCCGTCCTCGCGCCGCACCACCATCAGGATCTTGGCGTGCGCCTTGAAGCCGACCACGCCGTAGACCACATGCGCCCCCACTTCCTCGAGTTGCCCGGCCCAGCCGATGTTGGCCTCTTCGTCGAAGCGCGCCATCAGCTCCACCACGGCCGTGACCTCCTTGCCGTTGCGCGCGGCCTCGATCAGCGACGACAGCAGCGCCGAGTCATGCCCGGCCCGATACACCGTCTGGCTGATCGCCACCACATCCGGATCCTGCGCCGCCTGCCTGACGAAATCGACCACCGGCGCAAACGACTGGAATGGATGGTGCAGCAGGATGTCGCCATCGCGCATGGCGCGGAAGACATCGGGCTGGTCCCGCAGCGCCTTGGGCAAGGCCGGCCGGAACGGCGGGTATTTCAGGTCCGGCCGGTCGACCTGGTCCGGCACCTGCATCAGGCGGACCAGGTTGACCGGGCCGTTGACCGCGAACACCTCGGCGGGTGCGAGGCCAAACTGTTCCTGCAGGAACGCGGTCATGGCGCGCGGGCAGTTGTCGGCCACCTCGAGCCGCACCGCATCGCCGAGGTGCCGGTGCGGCAGTTCGCCCTGCAGCGCCTCGCGCAGGTTCTTGACCTCTTCCTCGTCGACAAACAGCTCGCTGTTGCGGGTAACCCGGAACTGGTAGCAGCCGCGCACCGTCATGCCGCTGAACAGCTCGCCGACGTGGGCATGCAGGATCGAAGACAGGAACACGAAGCCGTATTCGCATCCGGCCACCTGCGCTGGCAGCGCGATCACGCGCGGCAGCGCCCTGGGCGCCTGCACGATGGCATTGCCGGAGCTGCGGCCGAACGCATCCTTGCCCTCGAGCTCCACGGCGAAGTTCAGGCTCTTGTTCAGCACCCGCGGAAACGGATGCGCAGGGTCCAGCCTGATTGGCGTCAGGACCGGCATCAGCTCGGCAAAGAAGAACTCGCGAATCCAGTCTTGCTGCGCGGCATTCCACGATGGCCGCCGCAAGAAGCAAATCTGCTCCCGGGCCATGGCGGGAATCAGCACGTCATTGAACAGCCGGTACTGTTGACCGACCAGCTCGCGCACGCGCTGGTTGACCGCGGCAAAAACGGCCTGCGGCGTCAGCCCGTCCGGGCCGACCACCGGCGACGACAGCACGCACTGTTCCTTCAACCCCGCCACGCGGATCTCATAGAACTCATCCAGGTTGCTGCTGAAGGTGCACAGCGCACGCAGGCGCTCGAGCAGCGGCATGGCAGGATCGGCCGCCTGTTGCAGGACCCGCTCAAAGAACGCCAGCTGGCTGAGTTCGCGGTTGATATAGAGCGCATTGCCGTTGGACACCGTAGCCGCATCCGCCAGGTCGCCCGGCTGGCCCTCCCCGCGCGGGGCCGGCGGCTCGTCATGCATAACGCTGGATTCGTGTTTCATGATGCCGTGCCAAGAGAAGCTGTTTTCAGATTCTAGCTGGCGTATTGCGCATACCGGCGCGATTCCGCTTCCGGCGTTGGCGAAGGACGCCCTGCCCCGGAACACGCATATCCAGCCAATGTGACGCCTGCACCAGCTAGGCCGTCTGCAAGGCGCCACCGCGCGCCATGCGGCGGATCGCCTGCGGCGGTTGCCCGAACGCCCGCAGGAAGGCCCGCCGCATGCGCTCGGCATCGCCAAAGCCGGTATCCCGGGCCACCACGTCGATGGGGTGGCGTCCGCTTTCCATCATCAGCCGCGCCGCCTCCACGCGCAGGCGCTCCACGGCTTTGGCCGGGCTTTGCCCGGTTTCGTCGCGGAATGCGCGCGAGAACTGGCGGGCGCTGAGGTGCGCGGCATTCGCCAGCTGCTCCACCGACAGGTCCTGCTGCAGGTTCTGCCGCGCGAAATCCAGCGCGCCGCGAATGCGATCAGAGCGCGGCTCCAGGTCCAGCAGCGCCGAAAACTGCGACTGGCCGCCGGCGCGGCGATGGTAAACAACCAGGCTCTTGGCCACGCCGCGCGCGACGGCGGCGCCCGCGTCCTTCTCCACCAGTGCCAGCGCGAGGTCGATGCAGGCCGACATTCCGGCCGAGGTCCAGACCGGACCGTCGATGATGAAGATGCGGTCCTCTTCCACGCTGACGTCCGGGAAGCGGCGCCGCAGCTCCTCGGCGTAATACCAGTGCGTGGTGGCACGGCGGCCGGCCAACAAGCCCGCCTCGGCCAGGGTGAAGGCGCCGGTACACGTGGCGCCGATGCGTCGCGACGTGCGCGCCGCGCGCTGCAGGAACTTCACCAGCGCCGGCGGCGCGGGCATGACGTCATTGTCTCCCACCACCAGCACGGTATCGAAGCGACGCCGGCCAAAGGGCGCGGTGCTGACGGCAAAGCCCCCGGAACTCGCCACGGGGCCGCCATGTTCGGACAGCAAGTGAACCTGGTACAGCGGCTCGCCAAGCGCCCGGTTGGCGAACTCGAGCACCGTCGACACCGCAAGGTTCAGCGCCTGGAAGCCGGGATAGAGGGCTAGGGCCACATGGTGCATGGCGAACTCCTGGTGGCGGCGGAAGGCACATTTCCAGCCATGGCATAAAAGGTGGGATCTACGACATTGTTGCCATCGCCATTGTGCACCTAATCTTCGATGCACGCAGCGGCGATACGCACCGCCGGCTGCCACGGACCTTCTCACTGCCTTCCCACTGTTATGGAGCTTCAACGTGACAACTCATACCTACGCTGGCACCGCCCTGATCACCGGGGCGTCTTCGGGCATCGGCGCCATCTACGCGGATCGGCTCGCGCGCCGCGGCCATGACCTGATCCTGGTGGCGCGCAACCGCGGCCGGCTCGAGACCCTGGCACGGCGGATCACCGACCAGACCGGGCGTTCCGTCGAGATCGTCACGGCCGACCTGGGCCAGGCTGCCGAATTACGCCATGTCGAGAACATCCTGAGGACGGACGCCAGCATCACCACGCTGGTCAACAACGCGGGGTTCGGTGGGGCGTCGCCGTTGCTGGCGTCGGATGCAGACACCATGCAGGCAATGATCGAACTCAACGTCACGGCGCTGACCCGCCTCACCTACGCCGCAGCGCCGGCCTTCGTGGCGCGGGGCCAGGGCACGATCATCAATATTGCGTCGATCGTCGCGATCGCGCCCGAGGTGCTGAACGGCGTGTACGGCGGCTCCAAGGCCTTTGTGCTGGCCTTTACCCAGTCGCTGCAGCATGAGCTTGCCGGCCACGGCGTACGCGTCCAGGCGGTGCTGCCAGGGGCGACCCGCACGGCGTTCTGGGACGTTGCCGGGCAGCCTGTCGAGAACCTGCCGCAAGCGCTGGTGATGGACGGCGACGACCTGGTCGATGCGGCACTGGCGGGTCTGGACCAGGGCGAGGTGATCACGCTGCCGTCGTTGCCTGACGCCGGGGACTGGCAGGCCTTCGAGGCGGCACGCGCCGCGCTGGGGCCAAATCTTTCGCGTTCGCAGCCGGCCGCGCGGTACGGCATTGCGCGGTGAGGGTCCGCCTCCGGAGTGCCCGCCGTCCGCGCCATATCCGCTGGACATGCGGCCTCCGGCAACCTGCCGCTCCTGATTCTTATGCCATGAAAGCCGCCATGAACGTAGAACTGAAACGGAAAATCGCCTTCGCGCTGTCGATGGGCGTGGTGACCACGGGGATCATCTCCTTCGCCCTGCTCGCTCTCAATGTGGGATTCACCGAGGACTTTGCACTGACCTGGTTGCGTTCCTGGGGCGTCGGCTATGTGATCGTCATCCCCGCCATCCTGCTGGTCGGGCCGCGTCTGCAAGCGCGGGTCGAGCGCTGGGTCCGCTAGACGATCGTGATGGGATGCTGCCGCGGTCCGCGCTCCAGCAGCGCCGCCAGCCTGCGCAGCGCGTGCGCCAACTGGGCCCGGTCATCCACCCCGCCCAGCGAAATCCGGATGGCATTGGGTGCGCCCGCGCCATCCCAGAACACATCGGAGGGCGTGACCCGCAGGTCTTCCGCCAGCGCGGCGCTGGCCAGCTGCTGCGCGGACCAGTGGGACGGCAGCCGGTGCCATACGTGGATGCCGCTGGGCGGCAGCTGGCCCATCCCGCTCAGCCAGCGGCTGGCCAGGGCACAGCGCGCCAGCGCTTCGGCGCGGATGCCTTCGAGCAGCTGCATGGCCGAGCCGTCGTGGATCCATTGCGTCGCCAGGGCCGCCGTCATGGGCGCGGGCATCAGCGCAAAGGCGCGTAGCGGCGCCAGCAGGTCGTCGCTGCCGCGGCCTTCGGGCAACAGCACATAGGCGGTGCGCAAGCCCGGGCTCAGCGCCTTGGACAGCGTCGCGACGTAATAGGTGCGGGCGGGAGCAAAGCGCGCCAGCGGCGGCGGTGCGGACGGCGTCAGCAGCCAGTAGGGATCGTCCTCGAGCAGCGCGATGTCGCAGCGCTCCGCCGCGCTGGCCAGCTCGGCCCGGCGCGAGGCCGGCATGGTGTGGGTGGTGGGGTTCTGCGCGGTCGGGTTGAGGTAGGCCAGCGTGGCGCCCTCGGCGCGGGCGGCGACGAGCGCGTCGGGCAGCATCCCGTCCGCGTCGCACGGCGCGACCACCACGCGCCGGCCCAGCTGCGCCGCCGCGGCGCGGATGCCCGGATAGGCCAGCGGTTCGGTCACGATCGCATCGCCGGGCCGGGTGCGGCTGAGGATCACGGCGGCCAGCGCGGCCTGCGCGCCGGGACACACCACCAGCCGCGCGGTGTCGACCGGCCCGAACATCGGCGCCAGCCAGAGCGCGCCGGCCGACCGGTCCGAAGCACTGCCGCCGCCAAGCTGATAGGTCATCAGCAACTGCGGGTCGCTGCGCAGCAGCACCTGGTTCAGGCCGCGCCGCAACAGGTCATGGAAATCCACGCCCGCCGGCGGCGGCGGCACGTTCATGCTCATGTCGACCACCCGCGCCAGCTCCGCTCGCGGCGCGGCGATAAACGTCCCGAGCGCGCCCCTGGCCTCGATCAGCTGGCGCCGCCGGGCCTCGTTGTAGGCGCGCGTGACCGTGGTCAGGTCGACGCCGAGCGCTTGCGCCAGGCTGCGCTGCGGCGGCACGCGGTCGCCGGCCACGAGCCGGCCGTCGCCGATGGCTTGTTCGATGTATTCGACGATCTGCAGGTAGCGGGCGATGCCGGAGGTGGTGATCCGCAGATCCCATCCGGCCGTGATCGCGCCCTCTTGTATGGGTTCTGTTGCCAAAATTTTCCTAGATGTATGGCCTTTGTCTTCGAATAGCATGCCAGACATTGCCGAAGGAATCCATACAAGCCACGCCCGCGCGGGGCTGACGCAGCACTTGAATCGGGCGCGTGGCCGGATGCCTTCGGTAATCCGTAACCAAGGTGTCCGACATGCTCAAACCTACCGCCGGGCCGGCAAACCAGAACCGACAAGGCCCGCTGCCCCGCCAGCCCTCCCGCCACAGTCCATCGCCAACCCGGCCGCACCGTATCGGCGTCTTGCTGCTCGCAGCCGGCCTGAGCGCCCTGCTCAGCGGCTGCAACCTCGAACTGCTCGATCCCAAGGGCAGCATCGGCGCGCAGGAGAAATCGCTGATCCTGATATCGCTGTTCGTGATGCTGATGGTGGTGATCCCGGTGATCTTCCTGACGCTGTGGTTTGCCTGGCGCTACCGCGAAAGCAACACGCGCGCGACCTACGCGCCCACATGGTCGCACTCGACCAGGATCGAGATCGTGGTGTGGGGCATCCCGTGCGTGATCGTGGCCTGCCTGGCGGTGCTGATCTGGGACTCCACGCACAAGCTCGACCCGTACCGCCCGCTGGAATCCGAGGTCAGGCCGCTGCAGGTCGACGTCATCGCGCTGAACTGGAAATGGCTGTTCGTCTATCCGGAGTACGGCGTCGCCTCGGTGAACCAGCTGGCGATCCCGGTCGGCACGCCCGTCAGTTTCCGGCTGACCTCGGAGTCGATGATGAACGCGTTCTTCATCCCGCAGCTTGGCAGCATGGTCTACACCATGGCCGGCATGCAGACCCGCCTGCACCTGATCGCCGAGTCGCCCGGCGTCTATCTCGGCCAGTCGGCGGCCTATAGCGGCGCGGGCTTCTCGGACATGCATTTCAAGACCCTGGCGAGCTCGCGCGAGGAATTCGACGCGTGGATCGGCAAGGCCCGCGCTTCGGGCCAGGCGCTCGATGCGAACACCTATCGCGCGCTGGAGCAGCCCAGCAGCAAGGACCCGGTCACGCTGTACGCATCGGTGACGCCGAAGCTGTTCGACCAGGTGGTCGACAAGTACATGCAGGCCTACGGCGCGGTGTGCCGCGCGGACACTCCTGAATCTCTGCAGGCCTTCCAGCGCGTCTCCTCGGCGCTGCCCGGCCGCATGGAGCAATGACATGCTAGGAAAACTGAACCTCGAGGCCATCCCCTACCACGAGCCGATCATCATGGGGACGCTGGCCGTGGTGATCGTGCTGGGCGCCGCGCTGCTCGGCGCCATCACCTACTACCGCAAGTGGAAATACCTGTGGACCGAGTGGATCTGCTCGGTCGACCACAAGAAGGTCGGGGTGATGTACATCATCCTGGCCCTGGTCATGCTGCTGCGCGGCTTTGCCGACGCGATCCTGATGCGCACGCAGCAGGCCATCGCCTACGGCGATGCGGCCGGCTACCTGCCCCCGCACCACTATGACCAGATCTTCACCGCCCACGGCGTGATCATGATCTTCTACGTCGCCACGCCGCTGGTGGTGGGGCTGATGAACGTGATCGTGCCGCTGCAGATTGGCGCGCGCGACGTGGCCTTTCCGTTCGTCAACTCGCTCAGCTTCTGGCTGTCGGCGATGGGCGCGGTGCTGGTGATGCTGTCGATGTTCGTCGGCGACTTCGCCGCGACCGGCTGGGTGGCCTACCCGCCGCTGTCCGAGCTCGGCTACAGCCCGACCGTAGGCGTCGACTACTACATCTGGTCATTGCAGATATCCGGGCTCGGCACCACGCTGACCGGCATCAACTTCATCGTCACCATCCTGCGCATGCGCGCGCCGGGCCTGACGCTGATGAAGATGCCGGTGTTCACCTGGACCGCGCTGATCACCAACATCCTGATCGTCGCCATCTTCCCGGTGCTGACCGCCACGCTCGCCCTGCTCACCGCCGACCGCTACCTCGGCATGCATTTCTTCACCAACGAGTTGGGCGGCAACGCCATGATGTACGTGAACCTGATCTGGATCTGGGGGCACCCCGAGGTCTATGTGCTGATCCTGCCCGCGTTCGGCGCGTTCTCGGAAATCATCGCCACGTTCTCGCGCAAGCCGCTGTTCGGCTACAAGTCGATGGTCTATGCGACCTCGTCGATCGGCGTGCTGTCGTTCTTCGTCTGGCTGCACCACTTCTTCACCATGGGCTCGGGCGCCAACGTCAATGCCTTCTTCGGCATCATGACGTCGATCATCTCGATTCCGACCGGCGTCAAGCTGTTCAACTGGCTGTTCACCATGTACCGGGGCCGGATCCGCTTCCATACCTCGACCATGTGGACCATCGGCTTCATGGTGACGTTCGCGATCGGCGGCATGACCGGCGTGCTGCTGGCGGTGCCGGGCGCCGACTTCGTGCTGCACAACAGCCTGTTCCTGGTGGCCCACTTCCATAACGTGATCATCGGCGGCGTGCTGTTCGGCTGCCTGGCGGCGATCAGCTTCTGGTTCCCGAAGGTGTTCGGCTTCAAGCTCAACGAGTTCTGGGGCAAGGTGTCGTTCTGGTGCTGGCTGGCCGGCTTCTTCCTGGCCTTCATGCCGCTCTACGTGCTGGGCTTCAAGGGCATGACCCGCCGGATGAACCACTACGCCAACGTCGACTGGCATCCCTACCTGGTGGTGGCGATGATCGGCGCCTTCGTCATCGGCGCCGGCATCCTGGCGATGATGGTGCAGCTGGCCGTCAGCATCCGCGACCGCAAGCACAACCGCGACCTGACCGGCGACCCGTGGGACGGCCGCAGCCTGGAATGGTCGACCGCATCGCCGGCGCCGTTCTACAACTTCGCCAAGGTCCCGAACATCACCTCGCTGGAACAGCACTGGGATGACAAGGAGGCGGGACGAGCCTGGCGCCAGCCCGCCCGGTACGAGGACATCCACATGCCGCGCCCCACCGCGGCCGGCTTCCTGGTGTCGGTGTTCGGACTGGTGTCCTGCTTCGCGCTGGTCTGGCACATGTGGCTGGTCGCCGTGGCCGGGCTGCTCGGCGCGATCGCGACCTTCGTGCTGCGCAGCTACGACCGCGATGTCGACTACTACGTCCCGGCCGCCGAAGTCGAGCGCATCGAGCGCGCCCGCTACGCCCAACTGCAGCAAGCTGCCTGAGCCATGAACCCGACGCTATCCCCTACCCTGCACCGCCCGGGCCCGGACGCCGCACACGCGACCGCACCCGCCGACCACGGCCATCACGATGCCGCCGCGCACACCACGCTGGGCTTCTGGCTCTACCTGATGAGCGACTGCCTGATCTTCGCGGTGTTGTTCGCCACCTTCGGCGTGCTGTCCGGCAACACCGCCGGCGGCCCTGGGGGGCAGCAACTGTTCGAGTTGCCGTTCGTGTTCGCCGAGACCATGGTGCTGCTGCTCAGCAGCTACACCTTCGGCCTGGCCATGCTGCGCCAGGACGCCAATGCCGCGCCGCGCATGATCCGCTGGCTGGCGGCCACCTTCGTACTGGGCGCAGTGTTCATCGCCATGGAGGTCTACGAGTTTGCCCACCTGCTGCACCAGGGCGCCGGCCCCGGCGTGAGCGCCTACCTGTCGGCGTTCTTCACGCTGGTCGGCACCCACGGCCTGCACGTCACCGCGGGCCTGTGCTGGCTGGCCGTGATGATCCACCAGATCCGGCGCTTTGGCCTCGACGACATCGTGCGCCGCCGGCTGGCGTGCCTGAGCCTGTTCTGGCACTTCCTGGACCTGGTCTGGATCTGCGTCTTCACCTTCGTCTACCTGCGGGAGTTCGCATGAAGCCGTCCCACCTTCATTCCGTCCATCCGGACCAGCACGCCACCCACGGCAGCGTGCGCAGCTACACCATCGGCCTGCTGCTGTCGGTGGCGCTGACCGTGGCCTCGTTTGCCTCGGTGATGACCGGCGCGTTGCAAAGCCACGCCGCGATCGCGCTGGTGGTGGGCCTGTGCGTCGCGCAGCTGCTGGTGCAGCTGGTCTACTTCCTGCACCTGGGCACCGGTCCCGGGCAGCGCGGCAATACCGCCATCTTCGCCTGCACCGGCTTCCTGATCGTCATCGTCGTCGCCGGCTCGCTGTGGGTGATGCACAACGCCGACCTCAACATGATGCCGACCGACATGTCGATCGAACGGGCACGGGCCAAAGACTAGCGCACGGGCGCGAGGAGACCTTCACCATGTATGTCTATGACGAGATCGACCAGCGGCTGGTCGACGAGCGGGTCGTGCAGTTCACCGACCAGACCCGCCGCTTTCTCGATGGCGAGCTCGACGAGGAAGAGTTTCGCGTGCTGCGGCTGCAGAACGGGCTGTATATCCAGCGCCATGCGCCGATGCTGCGCGTGGCCATCCCCTACGGCATGCTGTCGTCGACGCAGCTGCGCAAGCTGGCGCAGATCGCGCGCCGCTGGGACCGTGGCTACGGGCACTTCAGCACGCGGCAGAACCTGCAGTTCAACTGGCCGCGCCTGGAAGACGCGCCCGCCATCCTCGCGGAACTCGCCACGGTGCAGATGCACGCGATCCAGACCAGCGGCAACTGCATCCGCAACACCACTACCGACCACTTTGCCGGTATCGCGCCCGACGAGTTGGTGAATCCGCTGGTGTGGTGCGAGATCGTGCGGCAATGGTCGATGCTGCACCCCGAGTTTGCCTACCTGCCGCGCAAGTTCAAGATCGCGATCAGCGGCGCCACCACCGACCGGGCCGCGGTCGGCGTGCATGATATCGGGCTGCAGGCGGTCGAGCAGGAAGGACAGGTCGGCTTCCGCGTATGGGTCGGCGGCGGCATGGGGCGCACGCCCATGGTCGGCAAGCTGATCAATCCCTTCGTCGCCTGGCAGGACCTGCTGACCTACCTGCAGGCCACGCTGCGCGTCTACAACCTGCATGGCAGGCGCGACAACAAGTACAAGGCGCGCATCAAGATCCTGGTGAAGGACCTCACCCCCGAGGTCTTCCGCGAACAGGTTGCCGAGCAGTGGCAGCGCATCCGGGGCGGCCCGGATACCGTCACCGAAGACTTCGTCGAGTCGGTGGCGGCGCGCTTCACCGTGCCGCCTTATGACCCCGCCGCGGCGGACGATGCCGATGAAAGCGCCCGGCTCGCGCAGACCGACCGTGCGTTCCGGCTCTGGCTGCGCAGCAACGTCCATCCGCACCGCGTATCCGGCTATGCCGCGGTGACGGCATCGCTAAAGGCAACCGGCCGCGCGCCGGGCGACATGACCGCCGACCAGATGGAGCTGATGGCCGACCTCGCCGAGCGCCACGGCTTTGGCGAGCTGCGGGTCTCGCACGAACAGAACCTGATCCTCGCCGACGTGCGGCGCAGCGGCCTGCCTGCGCTGTGGCGCGCGCTGGATGCGGCGGGCCTGGCCACGCCCAACGTCGGCCGGATCACTAACATCATCGCCTGCCCGGGCGGCGACTTCTGCTCGCTCGCCAATGCGGTGTCGATCCCGCTGGCGCAGGCAATCCAGGAGCGTTTCGAGGACTTGGACCACGTGCACGACATCGGCGAGCTCGACCTCAACATCTCGGGCTGCATCAACTCGTGCGGGCATCATCATGTCGGCCATATCGGCATCCTCGGCGTCGACAAGGCCGGCGAGGCCTGGTACCAGGTCACCCTGGGCGGCCGGCAGAACGGCGCCGACAGCCAGGACGGCGGCGGCGGCGCGGCGATCGGCCGCATCATCGGCCCCTCGTTCGCACAGGAACAGGTGCCTGACGTGATCGAGACGCTGATCGGCACCTACCTGGCGCATCGCGACAGCGATGCCGAGCGCTTCGTCGACGTGGTCGCACGGATCGGCCTGGCACCGTTCCAGGCGGCCGTGTACCCGGACGGCGGCAAGCGCGGCGCGGCGGTGCGCTAGCCCTGCAGCATCCGCGAGGAGATGACCGATGCTAGCCCTGCCCAGTGCCACCCCCGAAGACCTATGGAGTGCGATCGCCGGCCTCTCCGCCGAGCAGCTGCACACGATTCTCGATATCGCCAATGCCGCGCCGGGGCCGACCGAGGACCTCGATTCGTTCAGGCGCCGCATTGCCGGCGTGTTCGCCAATGTCGCCGGCTTCGCCCCGGCGCCGCCGCCGGAACCGATCGTGCGGGAGATGTGGGAGAAATACCGAGGCTGAACGGGAACCGCGCAGCCAGCCACTCTGGTTATACTTGGCCAAGTTTTGCTCCTGTTCGGTTTTCCCCCGCAATTCCACCAAAGTTCTCCGGAGCCACGCCATGCGAACCGGGCATTGCGCCAGCCGTTCACGGCATGCCTTGCCAGAGAAGAGGCTGCGCAAACGCTACCGCGCGCTCCCGGCCTTTGCCGCGGCCTTCGCAACGGCCTGCGGGGCACAGGATTTCGATGCCATCGAACGGCCGTTGTGGGAAGCCGGGCTCGGAGTCGGCGGCATCACCCTGCCGCACTACCGAGGCTCGGATGCACGCGCCAACCTGCTATTCCCGGTGCCCTACTTCGTCTATCGCGGCGAGCATCTGCGCGCGGACCGCAACGGCGTGCGTGGCAAGCTGTTCGACAGCGACCGGATCGAGCTCAATGTCAGCCTCGGCCTCTCGCTCCCGGTCAAGAGCAGCGAGGATGAAGTCCGACGCGGCATGCCGGATCTCAAGACCGCGGTGGAAATCGGGCCGTCGCTGGCAGTGACGCTTTGGCGTTCCGCCGAGGACCGTACCAGGCTCGATCTGCGGCTTCCCATACGGCTGGCCATCACCGTCGAATCGTCGCCCAAGGCGATCGGCTGGATCTTCTCGCCCAACCTGAACCTCGACGTTGCCAACGTCGGCGGCCTGCCCGGCTGGAACCTGGGCCTGATGGCGGGGCCACTGTTCTCGACCGCGCGCTACAACCAGTATTTCTATTCCGTCGAAGAACAATTCGCGACCGCGGCACGTCCGGCCTACAGCGCGCAGGGTGGCTATTCCGGCAGCATGGCGCTGGCTTCGCTGTCCAAGCGCTTTCGCCATGTCTGGTTCGGCGCCTTCGTCCGCTACGACCGGCTCGACGGCGCCAGCTTCGAGAACAGCCCGCTGGTGCGCCGGAAAGACGCCCTGGCCGCCGGACTGGCACTAAGCTGGATCTTCGGTCAGTCGTCGACCTACGTACCAAGCCGGGAATAAGGCCGCGGCCGGCTCATGGCATATCGGCGCGAGACCGGCGCCGGGGCAGGCGCATGCGATATATTTCCGCATGCCGCCGTGGCCACATTTCCCGAACCCAACACAGAGAAAAACGAAAATGCCAATGACAAGGACGATCGTCAGCGCCGTTGCCCTGCTCTGCGCCGCCCCGGTGTTCTCGCAGCCGGCCGCGCCGGCCGCCGGGCTGTCGCCCACATTGACCCGCGTCGCCCAATCGGGCGTGCTGCGCGTCTGCACGCCGGGCGACTACAAACCCTTCAGCTTCATGAAGTCGGAAGGCCAGTACGAAGGGCTCGACGTGGACCTGATGACGTCGCTGGCCAGTTCGCTCGGCGCCAAACCGCAATTCGTCAAGACCAGCTGGGCCACGCTGATGCCGGACTTCGTCGGCGGCAAGTGCGATATCGGCGCCGGCGGCATCTCGGTGTCGCTGGAACGCCAGAAGCAGGCCTATTTCAGTGCGCCCTACATGGTCAATGGCAAGACACCGATCACGCGCTGCGAGAACGTGCAGCGCTTCCAGACCGTGGAGGCCATCAACCGGCCCGGCGTGCGCGTGATCGCCAATCCCGGCGGCAGCAACGAGCGCTTCGCCCGCACCCACCTGTCCCAGGCCAGGCTGACCATGCACAAGGACAACCTGACGATTTTCGACGAGGTGATCCAGGGCCGCGCCGACGTCTTCGTCACCGAGGCCGCCGAAGCCATCGTCCAGAGCAAGGCCCATCCCGAGCTGTGCGCGGTCAATCCCGACAAGCCGCTGCAGTACGCTGAGATGGGCTATCTGCTGCCGAATGGCGACGAGGTGTTCAAGCGGTACGTCGACCAGTGGCTGCACCTGGCCAGGGCCGGCGGGGAGTTCGATGCGCGCCGTGCGGTATGGCTGGGGAAGTAGCATGGCGCATGGCGCCCGGCCGCCCGACGCAATACCGGCGGATCCTGGCCCCGTGACCCGGGCACCCGGGCCGTGACCGGCCCGGGAGAACGACCGCGCTAATTCACCGGCGTAAAGACCGGCGCCCCCTGCTTCTTGAGCAGGAACACGACAAACTTCGCTGGCCTGGTCTTGCTGGCATTGCGACCGACGGTGTGGAGGTCGTCCGGGCCTTCATAGAAGGTCTCGCCCGCCTTCAGCGTAACCTCCTTGCCGCCCTTCACGCCCATCACGATGCTGCCTTCGAGCACATAGACGAACGCATGCGCGTCATGGCGATGCACCGGGTCGAAGCCGCCGGGCGGGTACTCCACCGTGATCATCTGCACTTCCTTGCCCGCGTAGTCGGGCAGCGCCCTGGTGGTCAGAGACTGGACCACCACTTCCGGCGGCGCGGCGCTGGCCAGCGGCGCCGACAGCAGCAGCACCAGGCTCGCCGCCATGGCAATCGACTGTTTCATGGCATTACTCCAGGTTGGCCTTGTCCAGCCCGAAGGCCTTGTCGGAGGAACCGGGGACCATGCGGAACGCTACGTTCAACCGGTTCCAGGTATTGATGGCGCCCACCAGGAAAGTGAGGTCGGACAGCTCCTTCTCGGAATACTGCGTGCGCACGCGCTCGTAGACATCGTCCGGCACCCCTTGCGCGGGCAGCTGGGTCAGGGCCTCGGTCCAGGCCAGCGCGGCGCGCTCGCGCGCCGAGAACAGCGTCGATTCACGCCAGATCGCCACGTGATGCAGCCGAAGCTCGCGCTCGCCGTGGATCTTGGCCATCTTGATGTGCATGTCGACACAGAACGCGCAGCCGTTGAGCTGCGACGCGCGAATCTCGACGAGCTCGCGAATGTGCTGCTCGACCGTCGTTTTAGGGAACAGGCTGTTGAGCTCCATGAGCTTCTTGGACAGCTCCGGAGACTGCTGGAAGTAGTTGAGGCGTTGCGTCATGATCGCTCCTGCTGAGATGGCGGGGATGCCTGGCGGCGCTGCGCCGGATGGCAGGCAGGTACCGCTTGGAACGAAGCGTAGCCGTGGGCCGGACGCACCGGTAGTGCCGCAGCAGTACACGCACTGTTACCTCGCCGGCACCAATCGTCGGGCACGATGCGGCTGCGCCGGGTCTGCCGGCAGCGGAACTACCGGACCGCGTTGGCTTCGCGCTCGAACTCGCGGATCACCGGGTTGCCCAGGATGGCGTCCCGGCCGGCTTCGATCAGGCGATCGACATCCTGCTCGGGCAACCGAAGCCGGGTCGGCAGCTCGTTCAGGCTCGCGGCACGCGCCTTGTCGAGGGAGTCGAATGCGATCCGCGTGACGAAGAATTCGACATCGTCGCAGCGCCAGCCTGGACGGCTTGCGGCGATGGCCTGCTGCCGTGCAAACGGCATGGCGCAGCGATAGGCGACCAGGTCGTTGCGCCACTGGCGCGTCATGGGCACGAAGGCGTCATAGCTCATGCGCACGTTGGTGGCCATGGCGGCGTCGATGGACGCGTTTGCCACTTCGATCCCCGACGGGCCAACCTGGCTTTGGTTCCAGTCGCCACGCGGGCCCTGGCCGGCATCGACCACGACAAACAGCAGCCGGCGCACCTTGATGGCGTCGTTCTCGCTCATGGGCCCGTAGGCCGTGCCCAGCAGCAGGCGCGACTGGAAAATGGTGGCTAGCCCGTAGTTGTCCGTCACGCCGCCGTCGACCAGCTTGATGTACTTGCCCTTGGACAGATCCCGGTGGCCGCGCACGGCAACCGCCAACGCGCCAATCAGCAGCGATTGCCCCGGCGCCTCGGCGTGATCCAGGTTGGGCAGCGGCGCGCGGCAAGCCTCGGGATGTTTCTCCAGCACGATGGGCGCGAAGAACAGCGGCACCGCCATCGACGCCGCGACCGCCTCGGAGACGGGAAAGCTGGCGAGATCGCTGCAAAGCGCATCGAAGGCGAGCTGGCTGAACGGAAATGCGACCCGATAATAGACGTTGGTGGCGTTGATCCACACCAGCGGCTTGCCGCGGCGGAACATGTCGGCGTAGGTGGCCCCCTGGAACACGTCCTCGTCCAGCCAGGTCCGGAGGTCTTCCCGATTATTGAGGCCCCCGCCAAAGAGCCGCGCAATATTGAAGGGGTTAAGGAGGCTGAAGCGCAGCCGGGCCTCGCCGTCCTTCAGCAGCACCGACCGGAACGTTGCCAGGCTGTCCTTGCCGTGCAGGCCGTAGTAGGCGGCGGTGAGCGAGCCTCCGGACACGCTGCTGATGAAGGCCACGTCGTCGAGCAAGGACGCGCCGCCGGAACCCCGCATGGCGTCAAGCCCCTGCAGCGCGCCGAAGGCGAACGCCGCGGCGCGCGTGCCGCCGCCGGAGAACGCCATGGCGACGGTAGTCGGCCCGGCGACATCGGCGGGTTCACGCAGCGGTACGGTGGCGCTGGCGGCCGCCGCCTGGGGCAGGTTGCGGGGGACATTGTGAGAAAGCGAGCCGCAGGCGCCGACTCCCGCAAGCAGGAGCACCATCAGGGCGCGGCCGGCCTTGCCGAAGGTGCCGCGCCCGCTTCCTGGCCGGCCCGGTGGACCGGGCAGGCAGTTGTTCCGGCGGAGAGAGGGATCGTGACAAGACATGCTTGGCGTGGCGTAGGCTGCTGGATGGGATGGTCGAGATGCGTTGCCGCAAGCATCCGGTGGCGGATGCCTCAGCATGATATGGCATCACGTCGGCCACGGCACATACCTCGCCACCGACGGGATCGCCGTCACGATCGCTGACCCGAAGACCTCGGGGCGGCAGCGGAACCCATCGCCCGCTATGCGTTTTGCAGATACCAGATGTCGGAATTCTTCAATTTACTGCGTGTCGACCGCTTCATACACTGCTCCGAACAAAAAGAAGCATCCGGAGACAGACATCGTGAATCCCACCCCACGCGCCAGCCCGCACCAGGCCGCGGTCGGTTGCCCGAAGCCGCACCTTTGCCCGATACTCCCTTGCAGCGCACCCGCCCCGGCAACGCTACCGCGGCGGCCAGGCCGTACGGCCCAACACCCCCCGAGCACTGAAGCATGAGCACCGAAAATCCACTGCAGTTCGTTCTGGAGCCCCATCCCGGCCCCACCCCCGCCGAGCAGATCGCTGCCAGGCTGGAGAGCCCCGTCTTCGGTCGCGTGTTCACCGACCACATGGTCACGATCCGTTGGACCGACGGTCGCGGCTGGCATGACGCCAGGGTGGAAGCACGCCGACCTTTCCAGATCGACCCCGCCTGCGCAGTGCTGCACTATGCGCAGGAGATCTTCGAAGGCATGAAGGCATACCGTGGCGAGGGCGGCAGGATTTCGCTGTTCCGGCCGCAGGAAAACACCAGGCGTTTTCGTGCCTCCGCCGCCCGCATGTCGATGGCGGAACTGCCCGAAGCCACCTTCCTGCAAGCCGTGGAAGCGCTCGTCGATATTGACCGTGCCTGGATTCCCGGCAGCGAGGGCAGCCTGTACCTGCGCCCGTTCATGTTCGCCTCGGAGAGTTTTCTCGGGGTGCGCGCCTCGGCCGAATACATATTTTGCGTGATCGCATGTCCGGTCGGCCCCTATTTCAAGCCGGGCAAGTCCGCCGTGACCGTCTGGGTGTCGGATCAATACACCCGCGCGGCTTCCGGCGGCACCGGCGCCGCCAAGTGCGGCGGCAATTACGCGGCCAGCCTGATTGCGCAGACCGAGGCTGCGGCCAAGGGCTGCGACCAGGTGGTGTTCCTGGACGCGGCGGAGCACCGCTGGATCGAGGAGCTCGGCGGCATGAACGTGTTTTTCGTGATGGATGACGGCTCGCTGCGCACGCCGCCCCTGAAAGGGACCATCCTGCCGGGCATTACCCGCGCTTCGATCATCGAACTGGCGCGGCACGAGGGCATTCCGGTCGACGAAACGCCCTACGACTTCGAGTCGTGGCGCGCCGATGCAGCCAGTGGCCGGGTCAGGGAAACCTTCGCCTGCGGCACCGCCGCGGTCGTCACCGCGATCGGGCAGGTGCGCCACGCCGGCGGCGAATTCACCATCGGCAACGGCGGCGAAGGCGAAGTCACGCAACGGCTCCGTACCTTGCTGACCGGCATCCAGCGCGGCAGCATCGCCGACCCGTTCGGATGGGTGCACCACGTCGACTGAGACCGGCGTGATTGACCTCGGCGGCGAGCAAGGCATCGCAGGGCAACGCTCGCCGCGTTGATTTGGCTTGACAGCTGTCCCCGCCGCCTCTGCGGTCTGGGCAATTCCAAAAAAATTACCGGGACCGGCGCGCGACCTGCATGCCGGCAAGCGCTGTCGTCTACCCGTCGGCACGCTGCCCGGATGCCACCGCACCGCATGCCTCGTCGCCATCTCCGGCGCGGATCCGTGCGCGCGCGCGGCACAACCCATGCAGGAGATCCCTATATGAGCTTGTTCCGAACCAAGAACATCGACGCCATGCTGGCGCAGACGCACGCTGCCACCCTGAGGAAGGTGCTGGGTCCGGTCGACCTGGTGCTGATGGGCATCGGCGCCATTATCGGCACCGGCATCTTCGTGCTGACCGGCACCGGCGCGTTGACCGCGGGGCCGGCGCTGACGGTGTCGTTCGTGATCGCGGCGCTGGCGTGCGGCTTTGCCGCGCTGTGCTACGCGGAGTTCGCCTCGGCGATCCCGGTGTCGGGCTCGATCTATACCTACAGCTACGCCACGCTGGGCGAGATCGTCGC
>NZ_JAYLVT010000017.1:0-158155 GCF_035818815.1 Cupriavidus sp. SS-3 | reverse complement strand
GTTCATTCCATCTTTTTGGCGCTCGGCCAAAAAGTGACTCGCCGGCTACGCCGGCGAAACAGCCGCGCCCGCCAAGAACGATAACGGCGGCAATTCCCCCTAGGGTTCCCCCTTAATTGACGCTCACCCCGCTCCCCCATATATTTTTATGAACATTCAGTTCATTTTTGAACACATCCCAACGGTCAGCTGGAAAAAATGCCTCTCAAAATCGGAATCAACGGCGCCGGCATCGGCGGCCTCGCCGCGGCCATCGCGCTGCGCAAGCTCGGCATGGAGGCCGTGGTCTACGAACAAGCTCCCCGCTTTGCCCGCGTCGGCGCCGACATCAACCTGACCCCCAACGCCGTGCGCGCCCTGGACGGGCTGGGCGTGGGCGAGGCCCTGCGTGAAACCGCGGCGCGTCCCAGCCACCGCATCAGCCGCATGTGGGATTCCGGCGCCGAAACCTCGCGCCTGCCGATGCAGGACGAAGCCGAGCGGCGCTATGGCGCACCGCAGCTGACCATGCACCGCGCCGACCTGATGACGGCGCTGGAAGCCGCCGTGCCGGGCGCCTGCGTGCGGCTGGTTCACAAGGCCGTGGCGATCGAGACCCGCGTCGATGGCGCGACGCTGCGTTTTGCCAACGGCGCGCAGGAGCAGGTCGACGTGCTGGTCGGGGCCGACGGCATCCACTCCACCGTGCGCACCGCGCTGTTCGGCCAGGAAAGCCCGATCTTCACCGGCGTGGTCGCGTATCGGGCCGTGGTGCCGGCCGCGCGCCTGGCCGGCGTGCCCAACCTGGGCGCCTTCACCAAATGGTGGGGTCCGGACGCGGCCACGCAGATCGTCACCTTTCCGCTCAACCGCGGCCGCGACATCTTTATCTTCGCCACCGTCGCGCAGGAAGCCTGGCGCCATGAGTCGTGGACCACGCCGGGCCGCGTGGAAGACCTGCGCAGCGCCTATGCCGGCTTCCACCCCGAGGCACGCGCGCTGCTCGACGCCTGTGACGACGTGCTGATCTCCGCGCTGTACGTGCGCGATCCGCTGCCGGCGTGGTCGGCTGGGCCGGTCACGCTGATGGGCGACGCCTGCCATCCGATGATGCCGTTCATGGCGCAGGGTGCGGGCATGGCGATCGAAGACGGCGTGGTGCTGGCGCGCTGCCTGGCCGATGCCGCGGGCGACGGCGCCGCCGGCGTGCCGGCCGCGCTGGCGCGCTACCAGGCCGCGCGCCACGCGCGCACCAGCCGCATCCAGATCGGCTCGCGCAGCAATGCCTGGCTCAAGGAAGGCGGCAATGCCGACTGGGTGTACGATTACGACGCCTGGAACGTCGCCCTCGGCTGAAGCCGCGGCCCCGCGTTCCCTGCCAGCACGGCCGCCAGCGCGGCCGTTTTCCATGGATAGTCAACGCCAACATGCCCAAATCCCGCCTGCCGACCGAACCCGACGACGACGACGCAGCATCGGAAGACGCCCGCGAGGCGCAACTGGTGTCGCCGGTCATCCGCGGCCTGCGCCTGCTGCGCTTTATCGCCGAAGGCGGCGCCACCGCCAACCTGAGCGAGGTCGGCCGCCGTATCGACGTGAACCGGGTCACCGTGATGCGCCTGCTCGATACGCTCGAGCATGAAGGCATGGTCGAGCGGCTGCCCCAGGGCGGCCACCAGGTCGGCTTCAATTTCCTGAAGCTGGCCTCGCGCGTGCTGGCCTCCAACGATCTGACCAGCTTTGCCGGGCGCGTGCTGGCGCGGCTCAGTGCGTCGCTGCAGCTGTCGGCCTACCTGGCGGTGCGCGATGGCGGCGATGCACTCTACCTGCTGCGGCAGATGCCGGCCGCCGCGCTGGTCAGCAATATCCAGGTGGGCAGCCGCGTTGCCGCGCACCTGACCACGCCGGGCCGGATGCTGATTGCCGAACTGCCGCCCGAGACGCTGCGCGAATTGCTGGGGCCCGATCCGCTGCCGGCGGTCACCGGGCAGAGCCCGGCCAGCCACGCGCGCCTGGCCGAGATCCTGGCCGCGGACCGCGAACGCGGCTGCGCCTGGAGTTTCTCGGCATACGAGCCGGGTATCGACGCCTGCGCGGCACCGGTGCGCGGGGCCGACGGCGCGGTGCTCGCCGCCATCAGCGTGGCCGGGCCGCAGCAGCGTTTCGAGGCCGACGGCACGCTGCGCGAGCGCGTGGCGAAGGAAGTCCGGCAAGCCGCGCGCGACCTGTCAGGGCTGATGGGCTACCGGGGCGACGCTGCGTCGCGGTGACGCCGTACTGGCAGCCCCGGTTCAGGCAAACGGCCTGGGCACCTCGGGCCGGTAATCGAGCAACCGCGACAGCTCCGCCGCGGCCCGCCGCACCTGTTCCACCATGTTGTCGAGCTGGTCCGGGTCGATGCGTGCGGCCGGGATGGTGGCGCCCAGCGCGGCCGTCACCTTGCCGCTGCGGTCACGCACCGGCGCCGCGATGGTGGAGATGCTGGCCTCGAAGAACCCTTCGTGCAGCACATAGCCGCGCTGGCGGTCGCGCTGGACCATCTCGTACAGCTCTTCGACCGTGCGCGGCGTGCTTTCGGAATAGACCTCCAGCCGCTCTTCCGGATAGAGCGCGCGCAGTTCGGCCAGCGACAGGTCTTCCAGCAGCACGCGTCCCAGCACCGTGGCATGCGCGGGCAGCCGGGTGCCGACATTGACCGTGCTGGCGAACGGACGCGATGCCACCGACTTCGCCACATAAACGATAGAGCGCCCGTCGCGCACCACCAGGTTGCACGGGTAATGGATCTCGTCGCGCAGCCGGTCGAGCAGCGGACGGCCCAGCTCGGTCAGCTCCAGCGAGGCCAGGTAGTCGAAACCGAGGCGCAGCACTGCCATGCCCAGCCGGAACTCGCGCCCGCCGTCGGTGCGCTCGACGAAGCCCATCATTTCCAGCGTCGCCAGCAGGCGGAACACCGTCGAGCGCGGCACCTTGAGGCGGCGCGCCAGCTCGGCGGCCGACAGCGTGCGCTCGCGGCTGCTGAACTCGCCCAGCAGGCGCAGGCCCCGCTCCAGCCCCGGCACGATGTACCTGTCCTGCGCGCTGTCGGGCGCACCCTCCTGGCCGCCTTCCTGCGTATCGTCCTGCGGCGAATCGGTCGTCATGGTCTGTCTCTGCAATATTCGGTCTTGGCGCAACGTTCTCATATATCACGCCCGCACCCGATAGGGTACCCGTATTGCGGACAATCCCTGCCGGCCAGGCCGCTATGCGCCGGGGCGCAGGTAGTCGCGCAGCCATGCCGCGCACTGCTCGCCGTGCGCCGCGGGCCAGCGCACCACGATGGTTTCGTCATGGCGGCGCAGTTCGATGCAGATGTCGGCAAGCGATCCGCGCCCGGCGTCCCGGCGCCCCAGCAGCCGCGCGAGCAGTCCGGCCGGTGCTGGCGGCGCGGGCTCCGGCGGCGCCCCCCGCACCGGGTGGCCGTTGGCGGCCGGGCGCGGCGCGACGGCAGCCGCCTGCGCCGCCGTGGCCGCTTGCCGGGCCGGCCCGGGTGCGGGCTGCGCGGCCTGCGGCGACAGCCGCGCCAGCAGGTTGGCACCAAACTCGTCCCACATGCGGTCGGCCTTGGTCTTCATCACGCTCAGGCCGAAGGTGCCCAGCCGGCCCAGCACATCGACCTGCACCCGGATGCGCAGCTGTGTGCCGCCATGGTCCAGCGGCGTCAGGAACAGCTCGCTCGACTGCCGCAGCGAGCTGGCCACCGAAGCGTCCTCGCCGGTGCCCTCGGTGCGCAGGTAATGGGGCACGCGGGTCTCGACGATCTTCGTATGCAGCCGGAAGCGCGCGTTGATGAAGGCGATCTTTACCGCCATGTGCGCGACGTACTCGACCTCGCTGAGCACTTCGATCGATTCCATGCCGGGCACGCACGCGCCCATCACGTTGGGGTCGAGCAGCAGCTCCCACACGCGCGCCGGCGGCGCCGCGGTGACCAGGGTCTTTTCAATTTCCACGCATTGCCTCCGCGGCGGACAGGACCGATTCGACGATGCCGACATAGCCGGTGCAACGGCACAGGTTGCCGTTCAGGCCATGGCGGACCTCCTCTTCAGTCGGGTTGGGGTTGTTGGCGAGCAGTGCGCACGCCGCCATCAGGAAGCCCGGCGTGCAATAGCCGCACTGCAGTCCGCCGTGCTCCATGAAGCTTTGCTGCAGCGGATGCAGCTGGCCGTCGGCGGCCAGGCCCTCCACGGTCATCACATGGCGGCCGCGCGCCTGCACCGCGAGCATCAGGCAGGACTTGACCACCTCGCCGTCGACCAGCACGGAGCAGGCGCCGCAGATGCCGGTCTCGCAGCCGCGCTTGGTGCCGGTCAGGTTCAGGTCGTCGCGCAGCAGGTCGGCAAGCAGGCGCCGCGCCGGCACCTGCACCTGGTGTTCTTCACCGTTGACGGTGACTTCGATGGTGACTGGGTTCATGGGTAGGCTCCTTAGTCCGATGCCACGCCGAACAATGCGGCAATGGTGCGGCGCGCGACCACGCGCACCATCTCGCGGCGGTAGGCTTCGGCCCCGCGCGCGTCCGATACCGCGTTGATGTCCTCGGCGACGATGGCCGCGGCTTGCGCGGCAAGTTCCGCCGTTACCGCCTTGCCCGCCAGCAGCGCCTCGGCGCGCCGCAGCCGGCATGGCACCGGCGTGGAGGCGCCCACCGCCAGGCGGGCCTCGATGCAGAACGCGCCCTCGCGCCGCACCGACAGCGCCACGCTGGCCAGCGGGCGATGCTCTGCGGCCGTGCGCAGGAAGCGCGCATAGCGGCCATCGGCGCCGGCACCCGGCGCGGGCACGCGGATCTGCGTGACGATCTCGTCCGGCGCCAGCGCCGTGACGTAGTAGTCGACCAGGAAGTCTTCCATGTCGATCACGCGCTCGCCGCCGCGGCCGCTGACCACCACCTGCGCGCCCAGCGCCATCAGGCAACCGGGAGGATCGGTGGCCGGGTCGGCATAGCACAGGTTGCCGCCCAGCGTGCCCTGGTTGCGCACCTGCGGATTGGCCACGCGCGCGGCCATGCTGGCCAGCATCGGATAGTGCGCCTGCACCAGCGGCGAGCGCGCGAGCTCGGCATGCAAGGTCAGCGCGCCGATGCGCAGGCCTTCGCGCGCGTCGAAGCTGATGCCGCGCAGCGCATCGAGCCGGCCCAGCGAGACCAGGTGGCTGGGCGCCAGCATGCGCTGGCGCATGCCCAGCATCAGCGCGGTGCCGCCGGCAAAGAGGCGGCAGCTGTCGCCCAGGTCGGCCAGCATGGCGCTGGCTTCGGCCACGGTGGCCGGCTCCAGAAAGGCAAAGTCACGCATGGGCGGCCTCCGTTTCGCGCAGCGCACGCAGGCCCGCCAGCACCTTCTCCGGCGTGATCGGCAGCGACTGGATGCGCACGCCGACCGCGTCGAACACGGCATTGGCGATTGCCGCCGCGCCCGGCAGGATCGCGGTCTCGCTGGCGCCCTTGGCGCCGTAGGGGCCGTTGGGGTCGTTCGATTCCACCACGTCGGTGCGCAGCATCGGCACCGCGTCGGCGGTGGGCATGGTGTAGTCGGCAAAGTTGCCGTTCATCAGGCGGCCGTCCTCGTATTGCAGGTGCTCGTACAGGGTCCAGCCGATCGCCTGCACGGTGGCGCCATGGGTCTGGCCGTGCACCGCGAGCGGGTTGATGGCCTTGCCGCAGTCGTCGGCGACAAAGCTGTCGATCACGGTGACCTGGCCGGTGCGGATGTCGACCTCCACTTCCACCGCCTGCGCCGCGAACGAATGCGCGGGGGCGACGTTGCCGTAATAGTCGGCGTCGTGCATCACCGTGGGCGCGTCGTAGCTGGCGCGCACGTGGATGCCCTCGCCGCCGTGGCGGAAGATATGCAGCCGCGCGATCTCGGCCAGCGTGGCGGACTTGTCAGGCTGGTCGGGCACCGCGATGCGGCCATCGGCGATCACCAGTTGCCGCGCATCGACGCCGAGCTTTTCCGCCGCCAGCGCCAGCAGCTTCTGCCGCGCCTCGCGCGCCGCGCGCAGCACCGCGTTGCCCGAGATGATGGTCACGCGCGACGCCAGCGAGCCCAGGCAGAACGGCGCGGTATCGGTATCCGGCGCCATCACGGTGACGTGCGACAGCGGAATGCCCAGTTCCTGCGCGCAGATCTGGCTGAGCATGGTGTTGGCGCCCTGCCCCATGTCGCATTCGCTGGTCTGCAGCATCACGCGCCCGTCCTCGTTCATCTTGAGCAGGATGGTCGAGCCGTCCCAGTTGCCCAGCGTGCGGTTGCCGCTGACATGCATCGCCGCGGCAATGCCGACGCCGCGCCGGCGCGTGCCGGTGCCGCGCGGGGCGGCGCGCTTGTCGTCCCAGCCGATGGCGCGGCGGGTCATGTCCAGGCATTCGGCCATGCCGGTGCTGCTGATCTTCCAGCCATGCACGCTGGTCTCGCCGGCGCCGATGGCATTGCGCTTGTGCAATTCGATCGGGTCGATGCCGAGCATGCCGGCCAGCACCGTCAGGTGGCAGTTCAGCGGAAACTGCATCTGCTGCCCGCCAAAGCCGCGGAAAGCGCCGCGCGGCGGGTTGTTGGTATAGGCCAGCACCGCGTGCGAACGCACGTTGTGCAAGCGGTGCATGTTGTCGCTGCGCATGGCAGTGACGTGCATCACATCGCCGGCAAGGCCGGAATAGGCGCCGCACTCGGCCGTGATGCGCACGTCCTTGGCCAGGATCACGCCGTCGGCGTCAACGCCCAGGCGCAGCCAGACCTGCATCGGCACGCTGGCGCGCGCGCCCTGGAAGTCTTCGAGCCGGTTGTTGACCAGCCGCACCGGGCGCTCCAGCCGGCTGGCCAGGAAGGCGCAGATCAGGCTGTTGTTCTCTTCGACGATCTTGGCGCCGAAGCCGCCGCCGGTGGTGGCCTGCACCACGCGGATGGTCGAGACCGGCCGGTCCAGCGCCTCGGCCAGCCGCGCGCGCGCCAGGAACACCGACTGCGTCGACGCCCACACCGTAAGCCGCCCGTTGCCGTCCTGCGCCGCGACCGAGGCCATCGGCTCGAGGTAGCCGGGGTACTGCGAGTGCATGTCGTAGGTCGCCTCGTATACCGCGGCGCACGCCGCGAAGGCGGCCTCGACGTCGCCGCGCTCGATGCGCATTTCATGGCCGATATTGCCCGTACCGGCGTGGATCTCCGGCGCGCCCGCGGCCAGCGCCGCGGCCGGCGTCAGCAGCGCGGGCAGCGCCTCGTACTCGACCTGGATCAGGTCCAGCGCATCGCGCGCGATCTCCTCGCTGACCGCCACCACCGCCGCCACTTCCTCGCCGACATGGCGCACCACGCCGCAGGCCAGGATGCGCTGTTCCTTGCGGTGCGGCCCCCAGTGGCGGGCGGGCACGTCGTACCCCGTTACCACCAGCTTCACCCCGGGCAGCGCCCTGGCAGCGGCGGTGTCGATGCGCACGATGCGCGCGTGCGGGTGCGGGCTGCGCAGCACCTTGGCGTGCAGCATGCCGGGCAGCTTGAGGTCGCCGGCATACTGCGCGCGCCCCATGACCTTTTCCCGCGCGGTCACCTGCGGCGTGGACGTTCCCACGATGGCCCTGCTCATGCCGGCCTCCTGTCTGTCGTTATCCATGGCGTGGCGCTGGACTGCGATGCGCTGGCGCCGGTCATTCCGCGGTGATCGCCAGTTCGCGGATCACTTTGCCCAGGCGCTCGTAGTCGGCCGCGTTGATCTTCTCCAGCGCGGCCGGCGCGCCGCCGACGGGGATGGCGCCGAAGGTGGCCATCTTGTCGGCCACCTCGGGCAGGCGCAGCACCTCGTTGAGTTGCTGGTTCAGTGTCCTGACCACCTCGGGTGGCGTGCCTTTGGGCGCCATGACACCGTGCCACGCGCCGACCACCACGTCCTTGTAGCCCAGCTCGGCCAGCGTCGGCACGTTGGGCAGCAGCGGCGAGCGGCGGGCATCGGTGATCGCCAGCGGGATCAGCCGGCCGGTGTTGATGTATTGCGCCACCGGGCCCAGCGTGACGTAGGCAAACGGCACGTGCCCCGCCACCACATCGTTGACCGCGGGGGCCACGCCCTTGTAGGGGACGTGCTGGATCCTCACGCCGGCCGCGCGGTTCAGCATCTCGCCGGCGATATGCATCGGCGACCCCGCGCCCGGGCTGCCATAGGTCAGCGCCTTGCCGCCCCGGGCCGCGGCCACCATCTCGCCCACGGTCTTTACGCCCGCCTGCGGGTTGGCCACCAGCAGCACCGCCTGCACGGCGGTCTGGATCACCGGCGTAAAGCCGTGCAGCGGGTCATAGCTGGCCGACGGCGCCAGCTTCAGCACCATCGGCGCCAGCGTGAACGGATTCGGCGTGTACAGCAGCGTGTAGCCGTCCGCCGGCGCACGGCTGACAAACGCGGCACCTACCACGCCGCCGGCGCCCGGACGGTTTTCGACGATGACCGGCTGCTTCAGGCGGGCCGACAGCTTGTCGGCGTAGAGCCGGGCCATGGCGTCGGTATCGCCGCCTGGCGGGTAGGCCACCACCATGGTCACGGCCTTGGCCGGATAGGTCGCGGCAGCCAGTGCGCTGCCCGTGCTCAGGGCGAGCACGGCCATGGCGGCAATTGCTACGGCAGCGGCGCGTCGGGGACGTTGTTGTCTCATCTACAGCTCCTGTGGGGGCGCATTCGCGACGACGGAGTCAGCGGTTGTGCTCATCGCGAAAACAGGGGTGGCTTGGGAACAACTCTCTTCGGTTGTTTTATTAATGAAACGCAAGTTCAATAAAGGAACGCAACCATCGTAGGCGCCGTAAGTTGACAACTCAACTTACGTTAACCACTAATTGACGGATTGTGCTTTTTGCGGATTTATTCGCGCTCATCCGGATCGCCACACGGTGGCGGCAATGGCAAGCGCCTGTGAGACAATCTGCCCCGCCCACCGGCCACGCATCCTGGCCGGCAGACCAGACCAAGAGGAACGCATGCCCCGTGATGCCGCGCCCGCCCATGGCACGCCCGCGCCCACCCCTGCCCCCGCCGCCAACGCCAGCCCGTGGACGGACCTCGACGAGGCCGGCAGCGGCCTGACCGTCGACAACTTCCTGACCACGATGCTGAGCCAGCTGGTCACCGCGCTGCGCAGTACGGTCACCAAGCCCTATGCGGAACAGTTCGGCCTGACCGTGCCCGAATGGCGCATCCTGGCGTTGCTGGCCCATGCGCGCACGCTGCCGTTTGCCGAGCTGGTGACGCAGTCCACCTCGGACAAGGCGCTGGTCAGCCGCACCCTGCGGCTGCTGGAAGACCGCGGGCTGGTGCAGCTGACCTCCGCCGGCAATACCCCACGCAAGAAGCTGCTGTGCGCCATCACCGAGGCCGGCATCGCGCTGCACGACCAGGTGATGCCGCTGGCGCGGCGCGGCCAGGCCGAGGTGATCCGGCAACTGTCGCCGCAGGAGCGCGAGGCGGTGTACCAGGGACTGCGCAAGTTGTTGCGCGCCCAGGCATAAGGCCACCGGCCCGCCGCCGTCGCGGCATCCGCCGGATACCCGCCGCAGGGTTTCATCCGGCAAAACTTCTCCACGCCTGGGCATGGCAGCACCAGCCAGATAGCCTATAACGTCTGCTACCGGTTTCACTTAACGAAAACCGGACAAAGGAGACGAACGGCGTGACCATCCCGAGCACCTCGCTGCAGAAGGCCTGCCGCCTGTTGCGCGCGCTGACCGATGCCCGCAACAGCCGCCTGACCGACCTGGCCCTGGCAGCTGGTGTCGACAAGGCCTCGGCGCTGCGGCTCCTCGACACCCTGGCGGCCGAGGGGATGGTGCAGCGCGATCCGTCGACCAAGGCGTTTGCGCCGGGGCGGGAATGGCTGGCATTGCATGCCGCCGCCCTGCAGCGCACGGACCTGCGCCCGCTGGTGCGCCCGGCGCTGATCCGGCTGGCCAACGCCTTCGAGGACAGCGCCATCCTGTCGGTGCCGAGCGGCTGCGAATCCATTTGCACCGAGCTGCGCCTGGGCACCTTTCCCATCCGCGCCAATTACCTGGATATCGGCAGCCGCCGGCCGCTGGGCGTCGGCGCCGGCAGCCTGGCGCTGCTGGCCGCGCTGCCCGATGCCGAGGTCGACGCGACGCTCGACGGGATCGCACCGGCGCTGCGCCGCTATCCCCGCTTCAGCCGGCCGATGTTGCTGGAGCACGTGCGTGCGACGCGCGAGCGCGGCTACGCGGTCCTGCTCGACGTGGTGATCGACCGCATGGGCGGCATCGCCATCGCCCTGCCCGGCCCCGACGGCTATCCGCTGGGCGCCCTCAGCATCGCCGCGCTCAATGACCGTATCACCAGTCGCGAGGCCGCCATGGCCCGCGCATTGAAACGCGAGGCAGACGCCGTCTGCCAGAACTGGCGCCGGCACGCCGGGGCACACCCCGATACCGGGCGGCCCGCGCCCCGCCCACGCGTGCCACACCGGCAAAAGGCTGCCGGCGACGCCGATCGCCCCGGCCCGGCCGGAGCCAGACACCACAACAGACCGGAGGAGACACCATGACGCTTTGCCATTCGATCCGACGCCGGACCGCCGGCGTCCTCGCGCTTGCCGCGGCGCTGGCCTGCGGCGCCGCCCAGGCTCAGCCCAGGGCCGCGCTTTCCGACGACGTGGTCAAGCTCGGCATGCTGCTCGACATGAGCGGCCTGTACGCCGATGTCACCGGCCGCGGCAGCGCCACCGCGGCGCAGATGGCCATCGACGATTTCGGCGGCAAGGTGCTCGGCAAGAAGATCGAGCTGGTGGTGGTCGATCACCAGAACAAGGCCGATATCGCCGCCAACAAGGCACGCGAGTGGTACGACACCGGCAATGTCGACGCCATCCTCGACGTGGCCGCGTCGGCGCCCGCGCTGGCGGTGCTCGAGGTGGCGAAGCAGAAGAACCGCATCGTGGTGTTCTCGGGGCCTGGCACCGAGCGCATCACCAACGACCTGTGCACGCCGGTGTCGGTGCACTACGCCTACGACACCTACGCGCTCGCCAACACCACCGCGCGCGCCACCGTGGAGCGCGGCGGCAAGAGCTGGTTCTTCCTGACCGCCGACTACGCCTTCGGGCACACGCTGCAGGACTCCGCCACCGCGGTCATCAGCGAGACCGGCGGCAAGGTGGTGGGCGCCGCGCGCCACCCGATCGGCGCCAGCGACTTTGCCTCGTACCTGCTTCAGGCGCAGGCCAGCAAGGCGCAGATCGTCGGGCTGGCCAACGCCGGCGGCGACACCATCAACGCGATCAAGGCGGCGTCGGAGTTCGGCCTCACGCGCAACAACGCCCAGCGCATGGCGGGCCTGCTGCTGTACGTCAACGACATCCATGCCATCGGGCTGAAGACCGCGGCCGGCCTGCTGCTGACCGAAGGCTTCTACTGGGACATGAACGACGCCACCCGCGCGTGGTCGCGCCGCTATTTCGAGAAGCTGAAGAAAATGCCCAACATGAGCCAGGCCGGCGCTTATTCGTCGGTGACGCACTACCTGAAGGCAGTGCAGGCGGCGGGCACCGACGAGACCGCGGCGGTGATGAAGAAGATGAAGTCGATGCCTATCAACGACTTCTTCGCGAAGAACGGCCGCATCCGCGAGGACGGCCGCATGATCCACGACATGTACCTGTTCGAAGTCAAGACGCCGGCCGAATCGAAGTACCCGTGGGACTACTACAAGGTGGTGGCGACGGTGCCCGGCGAGCAGGCCTTCATGCCGGCATCGAAGTCGAGATGCCCGCTGCTGCGGCACTGACATGAACGTCACCTATGTACGCGGCACCGGCAACACGCGCTTTGGCCGCATCGACGGCAGCACGCCGCTGACGCTGATGGCGCAGGCCGCCGACGCGGCGCTCGCCGATGCCGGACTGGCGCGGACCGATGTCGACGGCGTGCTGTGCGGCTACGCCACCACGCTGCCGCATCTGATGCTGGCCGACCGCTTCTGCGAATACGCGTCGCTCAGGCCCGCCTACGCCCACGGCGTGGCCGCGGGCGGCGCCACCGGCGGGGTGATGGCGATGCTGGCGCACGAACTGGTGCGCGTCGGCCGCTGCCGCCATGTGCTGGTGGTCGCGGGCGAGAACCGCCTGAGCGGCCAAAGCCGCGACCAGTCCATCCAGACGCTGGCGCAGGTGGGGGAGCCGCATGCCGAAGTGCCCAACGGCGCCTCGGTGCCGGCCTACTACGCGCTGCTGGCGTCGCGCTACCTGCACCAGACTGGCATGGACGCCGATGCGCTGTCCGGCTTCGCGGTGCTGATGCGCGAGCACGCCGCCGGCCATCCGGATGCGCACCTGCGCGAGCCGCTGTCGCTCGCGCAGGCCCGCGCCGCGCGCCCGATCGCCACGCCGCTGCGGCTGTCCGACTGCTGCCCGATTTCTGACGGCGCGGTCGCGGTGATCGTCTCCGCCGTTCCTGGCGCGGGCACGCCGGTGCGCATCGCCGGCGCCGGCCAGGCTCACCGGCATCAGCACCTCGGCGCACTCGACGACGTGATGCAGACCGGCGCCGCCGACGCCGCGCGGCGCGCCTTCGCCGAGGCCGGAGGCGACGTGGACAGCATCGACTGCCTGGCGATCTACGATTCGTTCACCATCACCCTGGTCATGCTTCTGGAAGAACTGGGGCTGGCGCCGCGCGGGCAGGCTCAGGCGCGCTTGCTTGCGGGCGATTTCGGCCGCGAGGGCGCGCTGCCGCTCAATCCGCATGGTGGGCTGCTGGCCTTTGGCCATTCCGGCGTGGCGGGCGGCCTGATGCATCTCGCCGAGGCTGCGCGCCAGCTTGCGGGCCGTGCCGGCGAACGCCAGCTCGGCAAGCGCCGCCGGGCGCTGTTTCATGCCGACGGCGGGGTGCTGTCGTCGCATGTCAGCCTGGTGCTGGAGGCCGCGCCATGAGCAATCCCACCCGCCATCCCTATACCGACGGACTCGATGCCGGCGTGGTGCGGTACCAGTGCTGCAACGACTGCGGAGCCTGGCAAGCGCTGGCGCGCCACGCCTGCCGCACCTGCGGCAGCCGGCAATTGCACTGGCGCGATGCCGGCGGCCTGGCCACGATCTATGCCGTCACCGAGATCAGCCGCGCCCCGACCGACGCCTTCCGCGCCCTGGCGCCCTACACGCTGGTGCTGGCCACGCTGGACGAAGGTCCGCGCGTGATGGGTCATGCCGAGCCCGGCGTGGCGATCGGCGAGCGCGTGCGTGCCGGCTTCGTGCGCTTCGGCGAAGGAACGCTGCTGCGATTCCTGCGCGAGTAGCTGGCGAGTAGCTGGCCATAGGCGCCAGCCACCATCCCCTGCCGGCACCACGCCTTCGCTCCAGCCGGCATTCACAACCGGAGAACTCCCTTGGCACCGAATCCATCCCGGCGGCACGCGCTCGCCCTGTTTTCCTGCCTCGCCCTGTCCGCGGCGGCCACGCCGCCCGTGCTGGCGCAATCCTTCCCCGCCAGGCCGATCCGGCTGGTGGTGCCTTACCCGCCCGGCGGCCCCACCGACATCGTCGCGCGCGTGGTCGGCCAGAAGCTCTCGGACCGGCTCGGCCAGCCGCTGGTGGTGGAGAACCGCCCGGGCGCCGGCGGCAATATCGGCGCCGAGACGGTGGCCCGCGCCGCGCCCGACGGCTACACGCTGCTGGTCGCCACCACCGCGCATGCGATCAACATGACGCTGTTCCGCAAGCCCGGCTACGACACGCGCAAGGACTTCGCCCCGGTGAGCCTGCTCACACGTGGCCCGCTGGTGCTGGTGACGGCGCCCGCCACGCCCGCGGGCAATGTCGCGGAGCTGATCGCACTCGCCCGGGCCAGGCCGGGGCAAGTCACCTTTGCTAGTTCCGGCAACGGCCAGTCCACTCATCTGGCCGCGGAGCTGTTCAACAGCATGGCCGGCGTGCGCATGACGCACGTGCCGTACAAAGGCAGCGCGCCCGCCCTCACCGACGTCATGGGCGGCCAGGCCACGGTGATGTTCGACACCATGCTGTCGGCGATGCCATTCGTGCGCGACGGCAAGCTCAGGGCGCTGGCCGTCACGGGCGCGGCACGCTCGCCGGCCGCGCCCGACACGCCGACCATCGCCCAGTCGGGCCTGCCCGGCTACGAGGCCACCGCCTGGAACGCGCTGCTGGCCCCCGCCGGCACGCCGCCCGCCGTGCTGGATACGCTGGGCACGGCGCTGAAATCCGTGCTCGACGATGCGGACGTGCGCGCGCGCTTTGCCACGCAGGGCTTTGCCGCGGAATGGACCGCACCGGCGGCGACCGCGACGTTCCTCGACCGGGAAATCGACAAATGGGCGCGGGTCATCAAGGCCTCCGGCGCCACCGTTGACTAACCCCGACGCAACACTCACGCCTCCCAACATGACGACGCCTCTCCAGCCCCTGCTCGCCCCCCGCTCCATCGCCGTGATCGGCGCCTCCGACAACATCCACAAGATCGGCGGCCGGCCCATCCATTACATGCAGACGCACGGCTACGCCGGCACTCTCTACCCCATCAATCCGCAGCGCGACACCATCCAGGGCCTGCGCGCCTTTGCCTCGCTCGATGCGCTGCCGGAAGTCCCCGAGCTGGCCATCGTCATCGTCGCGGGCGACGCCGCCGTGCAGGCCGTGCGCGACTGCGCGCGACTGGGCGTGGCGGCGGCCATCGTGATCGCGTCGGGCTTCGGCGAGGCCGGTGCCGAAGGCCGGCGCCAGCAGGACGAGATGATGCGCGCCGCGCGCACCAGCGGCCTGCGGCTGGTCGGCCCCAACAGCCAGGGGCTGGCCAACTTCGGCAGCGGCGCCATCGCCAGCTTCTCGACCATGTTCATCGAAGTGCCGCCGCAGGACGGGCCGGTCGCCGTGGTCAGCCAGAGCGGCGGCGTGGCGGCAATGGTCTACGGGCTGCTGCGCGGCCAGGGCATCGGCGTGCGCCACATGCATGCCACCGGCAACCAGGCCGACATCACCGTCAGCGAGCTGGCGCTGGCCGTGGCCCACGATCCTGGCGTGCGGCTGGTGCTGCTGTACCTGGAAAGCCTGTCCGACCCCGAGGTGCTGGCCGCAGCGGCGCGCGTGGCGCGGGCGCGCAACGTGCCGGTAGTGGCGGTCAAGGCCGGGCGCTCGCAGGACGGGCAGCGCGCCGCCGCGTCGCATACCGGCGCCATCGCCAACGAGGACCGCGCGGTCGATGCCTTCCTGCAGGGCCACGGCATCTGGCGCGTCGACGATGCGCACGCATTGGCGCGCTGCGCGCCGATGTACCTGCGCGGCTGGCAACCCGAGGGAAGGCGACTGGTGGTGGTCAGCAATTCCGGCGCGAGCTGCGTGATGGCGGCCGATGCCGCACCCTCGTGCGGGCTGACGCTGGCGCCGCTATCCGGACACACGCAGGCCGCGCTGGCGCAGCGCCTGCCCGGCTTCGCCGCCACCGCCAATCCGGTCGATGTCACCGCCGCGCTGCTGAACAACAGCGCGCTGTTCGGCGAGGTCCTGCCGGTGGTGGCACGCGATCCGGCCGCGGACCTGTTCCTGCTCGACATCCCCGTGTCCGGCATGGGCTATGACGTACCGCGCTTTGCCCGCGACGCCGCCGTGTTTGCCGACACCGCGGGCAAACCGATCGCCGTCGCGGTATGGCAGGCACCGGTGGCCGAGGCCTTTCGCCAGGCCGGCGTGCCCACCTTCGCCAGTGCCGCCGAAGCGCTGGCGGCGCTGGGGCAGCTGGTGTCGCACCGGCAGCGCCTGCGGCAGATCGCGCAGGAAGGCGAGCCGCCGCTGCCCGCAGCCCCTGCGTCGCCGGCAGATAACTCCGCGAGCGTGACGCTCAGCGAGGCCGCCAGCCTGGCCCGCCTTGCCGCCGCCGGCATGCCGGTGGTCGAGCACTACCTGTGCCAGGATGTCGATGCCGCGGTGACCGCATGGCGGCGCATCGGCGCGCCGGTCGCGGTCAAGGCCAGCTCGCCCCAGGTTCCCCACAAGAGCGAGCATGGGCTGGTTGCCCTGCACTGTAACGACCCCCAAGCCGTCGCCAGCGCCTTCACCTTGCAGACCCGCACCCTCAGCGCCATGGGCGCCACTTGCGAGGGCGTCGTGGTGGCGCGCATGGCGCGCGGCCAGCGCGAATGCATGATCGGCGCACACTGGGATCCGGTGTTCGGCGCGGTGCTGGTGGCCGGCGATGGCGGCAAGTATGTGGAAGCGCTGCGCGATACCGCGGTGCTGCTGGCGCCGTGCCGGGAGGCCGACGTGGCGCGGGCGCTGGAGCGGCTGCGTATCGCGCCGCTGCTGCACGGGGTGCGCGACGAACCCGCGGTCGACATCGGCGCGCTGTGCCGGCTGGCGGTCCAGGTGGGCGACCTGGTCCATGCCGCCGGCGGCGCGATCCGCTCGGTCGATCTCAACCCGGTGATGGCAAGCCCGCAGGGCGTGGTGGTGGTCGATGCGTTGATCGAGGTGCCAGAGACGTCGCTGCCCGTGCGCGGCTGAGGAACGCGCACGGGCACGTTGATCGGTCAGACCTCCAGCTCCTCCAGCACCCGTCCCTTGGTCTCGATGCCCAGCCAATGCACGGTGACGGCCGCCAGCGCCGGCACCACCGACAGCGCAAAGAAGGCGAAGCTCAGGTCGCCGCTGCCGATGGTGCTGGCGATCAGCCCCGGCGCGAAGATCGCGGCCAGCTTCAGCCAGGCCCCGCCGAGGCCGCAGCCCATGGCTCGCACGCTGGTCGGGTACAGCTCCGGCGTATAGACGTAGGCGGTGATGAAGCCGCTGGCGAGGAAGCCCATCGCCAGCGCGCAGAAGGTCGCCACCACGTACACGCTGGCGGCGTGGAACACGCCCGCCAGCACCAGCGACAGCGCGCACAGCAGGAACGAGACGTTGATCACCGGCTTGCGCCCGACCTTGTCGACAATCATGGCGCAGACCAGCGACCCCACCACGCCTAGCACCGATGCCGCGGCTGCCAGGTTCAGCGCCAGCTGCAGCGGCGCATGGTAGACGGTCTTGTAGACCGTGGGCAGCCAGGTCGACAGCCCGTACTGGATGAAGCCGCAGGTGGCCCACAGCATCCACACCGCCATGGTGCGCCCTACGTAGGCCTTGCTGACCAGGTCCCGCACGCTGCGGCGCGGGTGCCGGGTCATGCGGTCGTAGGCGCTGGCATTCTGCGGCGGCGGCAGCGGTCCTTTGGCGCGCGCCTCGAACGCGCGCAGCGCGGCGTCGGCTTCTTCCAGGCGGCCCTTCTCGGCCAGCCAGCGTGGCGATTCGGGGATCACGCGCTTCAGGAGGAAGAACAGCACCAGCGGCACGCCGCCGATGAAGTACATGACCTCCCAGCCATAGTGCGGCACCAGCCAGGCACCTACGCCGTTGGATACCATCAGGCCGATCGGGAACACCACCTCGTACAGCAGCACGAAGCGCCCGCGGCCGTGCGCGCGCGTGACTTCGTTGATATAGGTGGCGGCCACCGGCAGTTCGCCGCCAAGGCCCAGGCCCTGCACGATGCGCAGCAGCAGGAAGATCTCGAACGACGGCGCGAAGCCACAGGCAATGCTCATCAGGCCGATGATGCCCGCGCTCCAGCCGATCGAGCGCAAGCGGCCGAAGCGCTCGGCCAACCCGGGGAACAGCAGCGCACCGACCAGTTGGCCGACCGACGGCGCCGCGATCAGCACGCCGATCTGCGCCGGCGTCAGCGACCACTGCGCGATCAGCAGCGGCAGCGTGGCGGCAATGGCGATGACGTCGAAGCCGTCGAAGAAGGTGGCCAGGCCGATCAGCAGCCTGGCGCGGACATGCATGGCGTTGCCCGGCATGCGTTCGATGCGGGCGACGATATTGCCGCGCGTGACCGGGCCGCCGCGGGCGGTGGCTGCGGCGCCCTGGCCGGCACTGTCGGCCGTGGTCACGATACCTGCGGTGGCGGCCACCGGTGCGCCGGGGGACGCTGCGTCTTGTCTCTGGGTTAGCACGGGAACTTCTCGGTAGATTCTGGGGGCTGCCCGCAAGCGGGAGGTTTGCTCCCCTCTCCCGCTTGCGGGAGAGGGGACGGGGGTGAGGGGCGGCGGTTCTGGTGGCGTGGCGACTTGTTAAACCACTCCTCACCCTGCCCTCTCCCCGTGAGGGGAGAGCGGAACACCGTCGGTGTTCTGGCGATGTTCGGCGGGATTACAAATCCAGCACCAGCTTGCTGCCCTTGCAACCGGACACGCACACCATCATGGTCTTGTTGCTGGCGCGCTCGCTGTTGCTCAGCACGCTGTCGCGGTGGTCGGGGCAGCCTTCCAGCACGGCGGTCTCGCACGAACCGCACACGCCTTCGCGGCAGCTGTATTCGACCTCGACGCCGGAGTCGAGCAGCGCGTCGAGCAGCGACTTGCCCGAAGGCACCTTCACCAGCGAGCCGGTGCGCGACAGCTGCACCACGTATTCGCCTTCCTGCACCGCCTCGGTCGACGGGTCGGCGGCGAAGCGCTCGATATGGACATTGGGGTAGGCATGCGCCTCGCACGCACCCTCGAACGCATTCAGCATCGGGCCCGGGCCGCAGCAATAGAAGTGCGTCTGCGCATCCTGTCCGCCCAGCATTGCCTTCAGGTCCGGCGGCGCGCCCGCTTCGTCGTCGAAGTGGAAGCGCACCGCGTCGCCATAGGCCGACAGCGGTTCGACGAACGCCGCCTCGGCGCGCGAACGCGCGCAGTAGATCAGCGTGAACGACTTGCCCAGCTCGGCCAGCCGGCGCGCCATGCAGACGATCGGCGTGACGCCGATGCCGCCGGCGACCAGCACGGTATGCGCTGCGCTTTCGTCCAGCTCGAAGTTGTTGCGCGGTGCGCCCACCGTCAGCGTGGTGCCCACGCGCAGCTGCTCGTGCACGTAGCGCGAGCCGCCGCGGCTGCCGCGGTCCAGCAGCACGCCCACGGTGTAGAGGTTGCGCGCTTCCGGCGCGCCGCACAGCGAGTAGCTGCGCACCAGGCCGTTGCCCAGGTGCAGGTCGATATGGGCGCCCGGGCTGTACTCGGGCAGGGTCTTCCCTTCGGGATCTTGCAGTTCGATGCTGACCACGCCGCGCGCTTCAAAACGCATGGCCTGGACGCGCAGGGTAAGGGACTGGTGGGCACTCATTGCTGCTTCCTTCTGTTGCGCTTCTCTCTCTTACCGCTTCTCGGTCAGGAACTTGCCTGCCGGGCCGCCGGCGTTCTTCTGGCGGCGGGTGTTGCCGTCGATGCCGCCCTCGATCGCCCATTCGGCGAACATGGTCGGGCCCGGCTCGAAGGCGCGCGCCTCCCAGTGTTCGTCGAGCTGGTCTTCATCGGCGTAGTACTCGATCAGGCCGCCGGCCGGGTTCTTGAAATACCAGAAGTAGGCCGAGGAAATCGGGTGCCGGCCCGGGCCGAGCTGCGTGTCCCAGCCCTTGCGCGAGACGTGCATACCGCCGCCAAACACTTCGTGGATATCGCGCACGGTGAACGCGACGTGGTTCAGCCCGCTCTTCGGTTCCGGCAGCTGCAGCAGGAACAGGTCGTGGTGGCCGCCGTCCGCGGTGCAGCGCAGGAACGCGCCGCGGTCCGGGTAGCGGTCGGACGGCACGAAGCCGAACTTCTCCACATAGAACTGCTCGGTGGCCTTGACGTCCTTCACGAAAAACACCACGTGGCCGACTTCGATCGGCGTGGCGTGGTCGTAGATCGGGCTGCGCTGGTTCATGCGCGGCTTGTCGTTCCACGTATTCATCAGCGCGCATTCGACCTGCACGTCATGCTTGCGCGTAACCTGGAAACGCACCGCCAGGCCATTCGGGTCGGTGCAGCCGATGCGCAGCGCGGCGCCTTCGCCTTGCTTCACAAAGCCCGGCGCATCGGCGATCGCGTCAGCCAGATGGTCGAGCGATGCCTGCGACTCGACTCCCCACACCACTTCGCGCAGCGTCGGGCCGGCCTCGATCGCGGGCGGCAGCGACGGATCGTCGATGCGGCGCACCAGCACGCGGCAGCCGTTCAGCGTTTCGAAGTCCAGGCCCTGCGCGTCATCGCGCTTGATGGCCAGGCCCCAGTCCGAGAAAAAGCCACGGCAGGCGTCAAAGTCATCCGCGCCGTAGACGATCTCGTCGATTCCCAATACCTTGATCATTGCTTCTCTCCTGCGTGCCGGGTTCAGTGGCTGGCCCACGGCAGCGGTTGTTCGTTCAGGCCCCAGTACACGCTTTTCTGCTCCATGTACTGCAGGATGCCCAGCCGTCCCTTCTCGCGGCCCAGGCCGCTGTCGCGCCAGCCGCCGAAGGGCGTCGAGATCGAGAACTGCTTGTAGGTGTTGATCCACACATTGCCCGCCTGCACCGCACGTGCCACGCGCCACGCGCGCTTGTAGTCGCGCGTCCAGATGCCGGCGGCAAGCGCGTAGACGCTGTCGTTGGCCTGTTCGATCAGGTCGTCCTCGTCGTCGAAGGGGATCGCCACCAGCACCGGGCCGAAGATTTCTTCCTGGCTGATGCGGGCATGGTTATCCAGCCCTTCGATGATGGTCGGCGTGTAGAAATAGCCGTTGGGCAGGCCGGCCACGTCCGGACGCACGCCCCCGGTGCGCAGTTGCCCGCCTTCGTCCACGCCGGCGGCGACATACGACTCGATCGAATCGCGGTGGCGGTCGGTGATCAGTGGCCCCATCTGGGTACGTTCGTCGGCGGGATCGCCCACGCGCAGCTGCGCGGCGCCGTGCGCGAGGCGGTCGATAAAAGCCTCGTACTGCGAACGCGCGACAAACAGGCGCGAGCCGGCGATGCACGACTCGCCCGACGAGCTGAAGATGCCGTACAGCACGCCGTTGACCGCGTGGTCCAGATCGGCATCATCGAACACCATGGTCGGCGACTTGCCGCCCAGCTCCAGCGACACCGGCATCATCTTGTCGGCGGCGATATGCGCGATGTGCTTGCCGGTGGTGGTGCCGCCGGTGAACGACACGCGGCGCACCAGCGGATGCTTGGTGATGGCGTCGCCGATCACCGAGCCCTTGCCCGGCAGCACGCTGATCAGTCCCTTGGGCACGCCGGCTTCTTCGCAGATGCGCGCCAGTTCCAGTGCCATCAGTGGCGTGACTTCGGCCGGCTTGACCACCACGGCATTGCCGGCGGCGAGCGCGGGCGCCATCTTCTGCGCTTCGCTGGCGATCGGCGAATTCCACGGCGTGATCGCCGCGACCACGCCCATCGGCTCGTAGACGCTCATGGTCAGGCAGTCGCCGCGCTGCGGCGTGATGGTTTCTTCCAGCGTCTCGCAGGCGGCGGCAAAGAACTGGAAGGTGCCGGCGGCGCTGGCGACCAGCGCGCGCGTTTCGCTGATGGGCTTGCCGTTATCGAGGCGCTGGCGTTGTGCCAGCGGTTCGGCTTGTGCGCGAATCAGTTCGGCCACGCGGTACAGCACGGCGGCGCGCTCGTGCGGCTTGCGCCGGGCCCAGCCGCTGGTGAGGAAGGCGTGGTGGGCGCCCTGCACTGCCTCTTCCACGTCAGCCAGGCTGGCGGCGTTGAGTTCGGCCACCACCTCGCCGGTAGCCGGGTAGCGGGTGCCGTAGCGGTCGCCGGTCCCCAGGCGCCATTCGCCGGCGATGCAGATGGGGAGTACTTCTTGCGTCTTCATTGTCGTTGCCTGCTAAGTCTGTGGGGCGTGGCTGCCGGGGCTAGATCGATACCGCGTGCGCGCGGTTGCCCAGTGCGCGCACCACGCTGAACACCGTCAGCGCGGAAGTCTTGGGATTCGCCGCGAGCGGCTTGCCCCGCATCGTCAGTTCAAACCCGCCGAACGCTCCGCGCGCTTCCACGTGGTGCACGTTCTCCACCGCATGCGGGTCGGCCAGCAGCTTGACCGAGGTGCGGTCCAGGCCGAGGCCTGCCAGCGACACCGTGGCGGCGACATTGGCGTTCTTCGGATACAGGCGCGCCGCATCGCGCGCCGTGCCTTCGAAGATCACCGTGGCTTCGGTCAGCGCATCCAGATCGAAGAGCTGCTCGGCCGGGGTGCCAGTCCAGGCGCGCGCCGGCTTGCGTCCGGTGTAGATCACTTCATCCAGCCCGCCGACACGCGCCGCGGCCAGCGCGTCGATGGCGCCGATCGCGCCCGACAGCAGCTGCACCTGGGTGCCGCCGCGGCGCGCCGCCGCTTCCAGCCGCTCGGCCATGCCGGGTTCGGACAGCGCGCCCACCGACACCACCATGCACGGGATGCCGCGCTCCAGCGCCGGCACGATGTGCTCTTCCAGCGCATGGTGGCCGGCGCACTCGACCAGCAGGTCGGGCCGCTGGTCGTCCAGGTGGGTAGCGACGCGGGCACGCGGTGCCAGCGCGGAGACCGCGCCACGGGCCTCGTCCATCGTGTGTTCCGGCACGATCACCACGTCAAACACCACGTCCGGATCGCTCTTGAGCAATTCCAGCACGCCGCGGCCGATCGCGCCGCAGCCAACCATGGACACATGCAGCATTGCGGCTCTCCCTCAGGCGGTGACAGTGGTTTGTTCGCGGGCCGGCTCTTCGTTGTCCTTGTTCACCGGGGGGCCGGCGAAGATGGTCTTGAAGGAACCGATCGACAGCATGTCGATTTCCAGCAGGAACGGGCCGGATTCGGCCTTGGCCGCCTCGAGCGCGGCACCGACCTCGGCCAGGTTGCTGACGCGCGCGTGGCGCAGCGACAGCGACTTCGCCAGCGTGGCGTAGTCCGGCGTATGCAGGTCCACATAGTGGCGGCGGCCGCCGTATTGCGCGTCCTGGATGTTCTTGATGACGCCGTAGCCCTTGTCGTTCATCAGCACGATGACCATGTCGGCGCGCTCCTGCACCGCCGTGGCCAGTTCGCCCAGGTTCAGGATGAAGCCGCCGTCGCCGGCCAGCGTGAAGGTCTTCTTGCCCGAAGCCGTGGCCGCGGCGCCGATCGCGGCGCCGATGCCCATCGCCAGGCCCTGGCCGATGCCGCCGCCCAGCGCATGCACGCCGGCGCGGGAGTCGAAGATGCGCAGCTGGCGGTTGCCCCAGGTGCTGTTCGACACGGTCACGTCGCGCACCCAGTTGAAGTTGCGGCCGACCGCGCCCTGCAGCGCCTGCACCAGCGCCGAGTACGGGCCCAGGCCATCGACCAGGCTGTTGACCGCGGTGTCGTGCGCGCGGCGCAGGTCGGCGGCGAAGGCCGGGTCGATCTGCATGCGCTTTTCGAGCCGATCCGCCAGGGCGTCAAGCGCCAGCGCGGCGTCGCCGCTGACAAAGTAGTCGCTCATATAGCAGCGGCCTTCGGCGGCGGGATCGGCGTCGATGCGCAGCAGCGGGCGCGGCAGCTTCAGTTCGTACTTCAGGGTTTCATTGCCGCGCAGGCGCGAGCCCACCACCAGCATCGCGTCGCAGCTCTGGTAAAAGGCCTCGACCGGCTTGTGCAGGTTGAACGCGCCCAGCGAGCGCGGATCGTCTTCCGGCACGATGCCGCGGCCCTGGGTGCTGGTGACCACGCCGAAGCCCAGGTCCAGCAGGCGCTGCACCTGCTTGCTGGCATGGCGCGCGCCGCCGCCCAGCCACAGCAGCGGGCGCTTCGCCTTCACCAGGCGCTCGGCCAGCGCGTCCAGCCCGTGCGCCGACGGCACGTGCTGCGGCACCGGCAGCGGCTGCAGGTCGGCCGGCAGGTCGATCAGCGCGGCCTGGATGTCGATGGGGATCTCCACGCTGACCGGGCCGGTCGGTGCCGTCAGCGCGGTCTGCACCGCCAGCTTGATGGTGCTGATCGCGGTATCGGCGCTGCGGATGCGGAACGCGGCCTTCGACACGGCCTTCAGCATGCTGAGCTGGTCCGGCGCTTCGTGGATGTAGGCCAGGCTCTGGTCCAGGTACGGGGTCTCGATCTGGCCGGTGATATGGAGCATCGGCGTGCCGGCGGTCAGCGCTTCGACCATGGCGCCGGCGGCGTTGCCCGCGGCGGTGCCGGTACTGGTCAGGCACACGCCCAGGCCGCCGGTGGTGCGGGCGTAGGCGTCGGCCATATTGGTGCCGCCCGCTTCGCCGCGCGCCGGCACGAAGCGGATCTTGCCGCGCTCGCCCATGGCGTCGAGGATCGGCATGTTGTGGATCGAGATCACGCCGAACGCGGCCTTGACCCCGCACTGCTCGAGAAACGCCGTGATGGCGCAGCCGACGGTGACCTGCGGTTGTTCGTACTGGTGTTGATTAGGCATGACGGGAGTGTCCTCCGGAGATATCGATATGGCTGCCCGTGGTGTACGAAGACAACGGCGAGGCAAGGAACAGGATGGCGCGGGCTGCCTCGACAGGCAGGCCCAGGCGGCCAAGGGGAATATGTTTCTGCTGGGCCAGGCGCGCGGTCCACGCGGCCCAGTCCAGGTGGCGGTCTGCTTCGGGGCGCGCCTCGAAGCGGCGGCGCCACTGGCCCGATTCGACCAGCCCGATCAGGATGCCGTTGACGCGGACACCCCTGGGCGCGAATTCGGTGGCCATCGAGCGCACCAGGTTCAGCACGCCGGCGCGCGCGGCGGAGGTGGCCACCATGTGCGGCTCGGGCTGCTGCGCCAGCAGCGAGTTGACGCACACGATCGCGCCCTGGCCGGACTTCTCCAGTTGCGGCAGGAACGCGCGCGTCGGGTGGATCACGGAGAAGAACTTGAGCTGCAGTTCGTCCATCCAGGCCGCGTCTTCGGTATTGGCAAAGGTGGACACACGGCCCTGGCCGGCGTTGTTGACCAGCATGTCGACGTTGCCCAGCTTCTGCTGCACGTCGGCCGCGAAGGCGGCAACCTGCTCCGGCTTGAGCACGTCGCAGGTGGCGGCATAAAGCCGGCAGCCGGCGAATTTCTCTCGCAGCTGCGCTTCGGCGCTGCGCAGGCGCGCTTCGTCGCGGCCGCACATGGCGACGCCGGCGCCCGCTTCGAGCAGCAGCTCGACGGTCGCCAGCCCGATGCCGGAGGACCCGCCGGTGACGACGGCAACCTTGCCGCCGAGTTCAATCATGGACATTGTCCTCACTCCCGATACAGATTCACGACCTTGCCGGCGCTGTGCAGCGACGGCCGGTAGTCGAGCAGGCGCGACAGCTCGCCCGCGGTGTTCCTCACCTTCTCCACCATCGCGTCCAGCTGTTCCGGATCGATATGCGCGGCGGGGATGGTGGCGCCCAGCGCCGCCACCACCTTGCCGGTGCGGTCGCGCACCGGCGCGGCAATGGTCGAGATGCTCGATTCGAAAAAGCCTTCCTGCAGCACGTAGCCGCGCTCGCGGTCGCGCTGGACGATGGCGAAGAGCGCATCGACCGTGCGCGGCGTGCTGTCGGAGAACACTTCCAGCTGCGGCTCCGGGTAAAGTGCGCGCAGGTCCGCCAGCGACAGGTCTTCCAGCAGCACCCGGCCCAGCACCGTGGCATGCGCGGGCAAGCGCGTGCCGACGTTGACCGAGCTGGCGAAGGGCCGCGGCGACACCGCCTTGGCCACGTAGACGATCGAACGGCCGTCGCGCACCACCAGGTTGGTCGGGTAGCCGATCTCGTCGCGAAGCCGCTCCAGCAGCGGTCGGCCCAGCTCGGTCAGCTCCAGCGACGCCAGGTACTCGAACCCGAGCCGCAGCACCGCCATGCCCAGCCGGAAATCCCGCCCGCCATCGGCGCGCTCGACAAAGCCCAGCATTTCCAGCGTGGCCAGCAGGCGGAACACGGTGGAGCGCGGCACCTTCAGGCGGCGCGCCAGTTCCGCGGCCGACATGGTGCGGTCCTTGCTGCTGAACTCGCCGAGCAGGCGCAGGCCGCGTTCCAGGCCCGGAACGATGTACTTGTCCGGGGTCTCGTTGGCGGCTGGCGTCGTCGGGATGGCGTTGGTGCTCATGGTCGGGGCATGCGGTCGGGCCGATGGGCGCGTCAGCGCTTGACCTTGGTCAGCGGATGCTCGGGCGGGTAGGTCGGCGTGATCGGCTTCTTGGCGCCGAGCATCACGCACATCAGCGCGTCTTCCTCGCCGATATTGATTTCCTCGCGGTACACGCCCGGCGGCACCGAGACCAGGTCGCGGTCGGTCAGGATGGTCTCGAAGCGCTCGCCATCCTTTTCCAGGATCAGCTTGATCTTGCCGCGCAGGATGAAGAACACCTCCTCCACGTCGGTGTGCAGGTGCGACGGGCCTTCATGGCCGGCCGGGATGATCATCGTCGAGAAGGTGAAGTGCTCCGACGGCACGGTGTTGGTGTCCGCGGCCACGCCGGTGCCGCCGGTGCCCAGGTAGCGCATCTGCGCGCGGCGGTACTTGGGGTCGTAGTCGGCCTGGAACTTCAGCGCGTCCCAGTCGTACTTGCGCGTGGAGAAGCGCGCCACGCGGCTTTCCATCCACTGGTCGAACGAGGCGCCGTCCGGCTGGTCCCAGGAACGTTTGATGTTTTGCTGTTGGGAAAGATCGCTCATTTGGATTCCTTCGGTTTTCTTCAGTGGATTTCGGATCAATGCATGACAAAGCCGCCGTTGACCGCCAGCGTCTGGCCGGTCACGAACCGGGCGAGGTCGGACAATGCAAACAGCACCGCGCCGCAAACATCGTCGGGCAGTTGCTCGCGCGAGATCGCGCGTTGCTCGCGGTACAGGTCGTGCCGGTGCTGGGGCACGTACTCGGTGGCTTCGACCAGCGTCAGGCCCGGCGCCACGGCGTTGACCGTGATCTGGTCGGGGCCCAGTTCGCGTGCCAGCGAACGGGTCATGCCGATGATGGCGCTCTTGCTGGCCACGTAGGCGAGCAGGTTGGGCGCGCCCCACAGCGGCGTGTCAGAGGCCAGGTTGACCACCGCGCCACGTCCGCTGGCGCGCAGCGCCGGCAGGCAGGCGGCAGTCATCAGCCAGGTGCCGCGCACGTTGACGTTCATCACGCGGTCCCAGGTGGCAATGTCGATGGCGCTGGCGTCGCGGCCGCCGGAGTCGGTCACGGCGGCGTTGTTGACCAGGCCGTCGAGGCCGCCCAGTGCCTTCACCGCGGCGTCGGCGCAAGCCTGCACCGAGGCGGGATCCGACAGGTCCAGCGTGACCGGCACCACCTTCAGGCCGCGGGCGCGCAGTGCGTCGGCTTCCTGCTGCAGGCGTTCGGCCAGGATATCGGCCATGGCCACGCTGGCGCCGGCTTCGGCCAGCGACCTGGCGAAGGCAAGGCCCAGGCCGCGCGCGGCACCGGTGACCAGCACCTTGCGGCCGGCCAGCAGCGTGTTGTTGGCGATGGACTCAGGCATGGCTGGCGGCTCCGGCGGGCTTCAGCATGGCAACCGGCTCGTCGGCGACTTCCTGCTCGGCGCGGCGCTTGAGCAGACGGCGCACGCGGGTGATGCCGGCGTCGTGCTGGTACAGCATCTCGTGGTCGCGGGCGTTCGGGGCCATCATTTCCAGCACCACGCGGTCCTGCTCCAGCACGTCCCAGTGCAACTGCTCCAGGCGGTTGCGATACAGGAAGCGCCACACGTCGCGTTCCCAGCCCTGCACGTGGCGGGTACGCCAGAAGAACACCATGCAGTGGTCTTCATCCACCGGCGTGGCCATGCCGACGATGCCGAACGGACCGCCGGGGCCGACCTTGGCGCGGTACGGGATCGCCAGGCGCAGCCACAGCGTGCCGGTCTCGCCGAATTCCACCCAGTCGAAGTTGACGCCGCGCTGGCCGGTCTTCTCGAACACCAGGCCGTGCTCGGTCTCGCGGATCTGCATCACCGCGGACTTCTCGCCGGAGGCCATCGAGTGCGACACCGCATGCAGGTAGGCGCCGTGCATCGGGTCCATCACGTTGTCGATGGCGTAGCGGTAGTTGCAGTCCCAGTGCGCCACGCACAGGAAGTTGCTGTGTTCGTCGCTGACCAGCTCTTCCGGCAGGCGCAGCTCGTCGGGGCTGCCCTCGCCTTGCGGGGCCTGGTCGCCGAACCACAGGAAGATCGCGCCGGCCTTTTCCTGCACCGGATAGCTGCGCACGCAGGTGCGGCCTTCCAGCGGGCAGCTTTCCACCGCCGGCACGCTCTTGACCTGGCCGTCGCCACCGACTTCCACGCCGTGGTACCAGCAGGCGACACGGTCGCCCAGGTTCCAGCCCATCGACAGGCGCGCGCCGCGGTGCGGGCAGCGGTCTTCCAGCGCGTGGACCTGGCCGGCGCCATCGCGCCACAGCACGATGTTCTGGCTCAGGCGGGTGATGCCGATCGGGGCGTGGGACACGGCCCACGAGGCGGCGACGGGGTACCAGTAGTTGCGCAGGCCGGTGTTGAGGCGGGCTTCGGCGCGGGCTTGCTTGTTCGATTCCATGTGGTTCTCGCTTAGACGCTGTGCTGGGGCGGCGGGGGCTCAGGCGCCCAGGCGGCGCATTTCCGACAGGAAGCGCTCTTCGGTCCAGGGCTGGCTGTCGACGGTCAGGAAGCCGGCGGCGTTGAACGCGCGCACGATGTCCTGCGGGTTCTGCGCGCCGCCCTCGAAGGCAGCTTCGAGCGCGTCGCCCAGCGCGTTCTCATAAGCGCTCGGGGCGCTGGCGCGGGTCTGCCAGACGATGTTGGCGACCTTGCCGGGTCGCTCGATATGGCCCTTGCCTGCCACGTTGTTCGGCGCCGGACGCTCCCAGGGCACCAGGTTCGGGTTGTACGAGAGGCTTTCCATTGCGCTTGGCTCCATGTCTTGCAGCTGGGGGACCGTGTTCCGCGTGCGTGGTCGGCCGGTCTGCTGGCTGCCGCGCTACGTTTTACTAATGAAACACTGGTTTAGATATTGAACACAGGTACGACTATAGACAACGACGGCCTAAAAATTGACTGGGGTTAACCCGCGACTGGGCAGATTGCCCGGCGGCGCGGCGCAAGCGAGGCGCCGCCAAGGCGGGACGCGGCGACAGGACGCCGCAGGGCGAGGAGTTACTGGCCGGCCGGCAGGGCCGAACGAATCAAACGCGCCGTGGCGGCGGCCTGGTCGATATAGCAGGCGTGCCCGGCATCCGGGATCAGCGCGAACGGCAGGCCGAAGCGTTCTGCCAGCGCCGCGCAGGCCGGCGGCGTGGTGACGATATCGCGGCCGCCGCAGGCGATCTGCGTTGGCAGCCGGTCGGGGCGCCGCGCCAGGTAGGCATCGATGTCGTCGCCGCACAGCATCGCCACCGCCTGGCGATAGCCGTCCGGGTTCAGCCGCCGCATGTTCCAGCGCACCCAGGCCTGCGCGCCCGCATCGGCCGCTTCGCTGAGCAGCCGGGCCGGGCCGCGCTGCGCCAGCCCGTCGACGCCCAGCGAAGCCAGCGCCTCCAGGCGCTGGCTTGCCACCGCGTTGGCCTGCGCCTCCTTGCCAGGCGCGCCGTAGCCTTGCGCCACGCTCAGCAGCAGCAGGCGATCTGGTAGCTCGCGCGCGGTGGCGGCATAGGCGGCCGCCGTCAGCGCGCCCAGCGAATGCCCGATCACCAGCGTCGGCTGCACGCCGAGCGCCGCCAGCAGGCCCTCGAGTCGCCGCGCATAGTCCACGGCCAGCGGCCGGGCCTGCGCCAGCGGCGAGGAATCGCCGTAGCCCGGCGCGTCCCAGGCGATCACGCGCGCATGCGCGGCGAGCAGGCTGGCGCAGGGCAGCCACGACGCCGCCCCGGAGCTGATGCCATGCAGCAGCACCACCACCGGCCCGGAGCCGCCGCCGCAGCGGTAGGCCACGCGCTCGCCATCCACCTGCGCCACGCGCTGGGCAAAGCCGCTGTCCAGGGCGTCGAGCACGCCACGGTCCGGTTCGACAAGCGTCTGACGCTGATTTTGTTCCATATATAAAACCATAGTTGGCAAATAAAACCCTTTAAGCATAGGCGCTGCACAAGGGCTACCGGGATCAGGGTTAACGATAGGCCTCCCTCCAAACGGCGTCGCCACGCCAACCGGCGCCGTCCGGGCCCGCCGCTTTAGGGATAACCCTCCTCACATGTTCCGGAAAGTCACGGCTATATTTTGCCAAGCGTTTCTTATGTTGTTTGATGTTCCATATATAAAACACAAAAGAGACGAAGATGACATCCGGTGCCGCCATCCGCAGGGGTACCGGAGCACAAGAGCAAAACACCACAAGACGGAAAACGGAAGGAAACTGGTAGATGAAACTTGCACGAACCGCCGCGGCGCTGCTTGCGGCCTCCCCCCTGCTGGCCTCGGCGCAATCGGCGCAATCGTCCGTGACGCTGTACGGCGTGATCGACAGCGGCGTCGAATACGTCAGCAATGTCGGCGCCAACGGCGACGGCCTGGTGCGCATGCCCAACAACACCGCCACGGTGCCGTCGCGCTGGGGTATCCGCGGCACGGAGGACCTTGGCGGCGGGCTGAAGGGCCTGTTCGTGCTGGAATCGGGCTTCTCGCCGGACACCGGCAGCGCCAACCAGGGCGGCCGCCTGTTCGGGCGCCAGGCGCTGGTGGGCCTGAGCAACCCCTACGGCCAACTGTCGTTCGGCCGCCAGTACACCATGCTGTTCTGGGCCATCCTGGACAGCGATATCCTGGGGCCCAACGTCTACGGCTCCGGCTCGCTGGACAGCTACCTGCCCAATACGCGCGCCGACAATGCGGTCGCGTACAAGGCCAACTTCAACGGTTTCGTCGTCGGCGCCACCTACAGCTTCGGGCGCGACGCGGTCAACGCCGGGCCCAGCCCCGCCGGCACCAACTGCGCGGGCGAGAACCCCGCCGACAAGAAGGCGTGCCGCGAATGGTCGGCCATGGTCGGCTACGACAACAAGACCTGGGGCGTGATCGCGGCGTACGACTCGCAGCGCGGTGGCCCCGGCGCTTTCGGCGGCCTGACCAGCAGCAACCTGACCGACGACCGCCTGTCGCTGGGCGGCTACATGCTGCTGAAGAACACCAAGCTCGGCGCCGGCTGGATCCGCCGCGACAACGAGGGCAGCCCGACGCCGGTCAGCGACCTGTACTACGCCGGCGTCTCGCACGACATCACGCCCGCGGTCAACCTGGCCGGGCAGGTGTACTTCCTGAACTATCACGGCAGCGACAACCAGGCCATGCTGTACGCGCTGCGCGCGACCTACAGTTTCAGCAAGCGCACCTCGGTCTATGCCACCGCGGGCTTTATCAACAACGGTGGCCAGCTTGCCATGTCGGTCAGCGGCGGCTCGCCCGGTTCGGCCCCGCGTCCGGGCGAGAACCAGTGGGGCTCGATGCTCGGCATCAAGCACATTTTCTGAGTCCGTCGATCCATCGTCGCCGCCGGCGCCGCGCGCCGGATTCCACTCCACGCGGCACCGCCCCCGGGCCGGTGCCCGGTTTTACCGAGGTCTGAAGATCATGAAGTCCGCACGACGCCACCTCCTGGCCACCCTGGCCGCCGCCACGCTCGCTCCCGCCGCCTTGCTGGGCGCCAACGGCGCGCTGGCCCAGGGTTCGTACCCGAGCAAGCCCGTCACCATCGTCGTCGCCTACCCCGCCGGCGGCGACGTCGACGTGCTGGCACGCATGCTGGCCGAGAAGCTCGCCCCGCGCCTGAAGCAATCCGTGGTGGTGGAAAACCGCACCGGCGCCGCAGGCACCATCGGCAGCGCCTACGTGGCGCGCGCCAACCCGGACGGCCACACGCTGCTGCTGGCGCCCAACACCGTCGCCATCGCGCCGCTGGTGCTGCGCGCCGGCACCGGCGCCAGCTACGACGTGCAGCAAGACTTCACGCCGATCAGCCAGATCGGCACGCAGTCGCTGTTCGTGGTGGTCAACAAGGGCACCGGCATCACCAAGGTCAGCGACCTGGTGGCGCGCGCCAAGGCCGGCAAGGTCGAGACCTATGCCACCCCGGGCAACGGCTCGCCGATGCACATCATGGGCGAGCTGTTCAACAAGTCTGCCGGCATCAAGATCAGCCAGGTGCCATACCGCGGCCTGGCGCCCGCCATCGTCGACGTGATCGGCGGCCAGGTGCCGGTCACCTACATCACCTACGGCGCGATTTCGCAGTACGTCGGCAACGGCAGCCTGGTGCCGCTGGCGGTGGCCGACCAGAAACGCTCGCCGTTCGCGCCCAACGTGCCGACGCTGGCCGAACTCGGCTACAAGGATGTCGAGATCGGCGCCTGGCAGGCGCTGCTGGGGCCGAAGAACATGCCGCCCGAGGTGGTGCGCACGCTCAACGCGCACGTCAACGAGATCCTGAAAATGCCCGACGTGGTGGCGCGCATGGCCACCATCGCCGTCACGCCATCCGGCGGCGAGCCGGCCGTTCTGTCCAGGCTGATCGCCAGCGATACCTCGCGCTACACCAAGGTCGTGAAGGAGTTCGGCATCCAGGCCGACTGACCGTGGTTCGCAAGCACGGCCAGCGAGGCCGCTGCGTGCCTGTAAGAACTACCCTTCGATACCTGCGATATAGCGGCGCCGGCGCCACGGCGCGGCCGCTCCAGCGCTGTCCGCCGGCTGGCAAGAAAGTTGCACCGGTGCCGGCATGGACTTTTCTATCGACTGGCGTGAAGCGCTCTTCTTCACCGTCTCGCCGCTCGAAACCATCGTGCGCGGCACGGTCATGTACTGGTCGCTGTTCCTGCTGTTCCGCTTCGTGGTGCGGCGCGATATCGGCTCGATGGGCATCGCCGACCTGCTGCTGATTGTCATCGTCGCCGACGCGGCGCAGAACGGCATGGCGGGCAAGGGCGAAGGCGTGGCCGACGCCGTGCTGCTGGTAATCACGCTGATCGCCTGGAACCGGCTGATCGACTTCCTCGCCTACAAATACCCGGGCTTCCAGCGCTTTGCCGAAGCCAAGAAGGTGCTGCTGGTGCGCGACGGCGTCAAACTGCACGAGAACATGCGGCGCGAGAACATCACCGACGAGGAACTCGAGGCCAAGTACCGCCAGCATGGCGTCGATTCCATCGAAGGCGTCAAGGCCCTCTACCTGGAAGCCGACGGCAAGGTCAGCGTGATCAAGAAGGAGTAGGCCTCCGGGCCCGCCACAAGCAAAAGCCCGCCGGGTCGCGGCGGGCTTTTGTCGTGCGGGGCGGGCTTCAGTTCACCTGCCGGTTCATGCCTTCCCAGAAAGGCTCGCGCAGCTTGCGGCGCAGCAGCTTGCCCGACGGGTTGCGCGGCAGCGCATCGACGAACTCGATGCTCTTCGGCACCTTGAACCCGGCCACACGCTGGCGCGTCCAGGCGAGGATGGCATCGCGGTCGGCCGCCTGCCCCGGCTTGAGCACGACGATGGCCTTGACCGCCTCGCCCCACTTCTCGTCCGGCACGCCGATCACGGCCACGTCGGCCACCTGCGGATGGCCGTAGATGGCGCTTTCGACCTCGGCCGGATAGACGTTCTCGCCGCCGCTGATGATCATGTCCTTGACGCGGTCGTGGATGTACAGGTAGCCCTCGGCATCCATGTAGCCGGCGTCGCCGGTGCGCAGCCAGCCGTCGGCATCGATGGTGCGCGCGGTCTCTTCGGGCTGCTTCCAGTAGCCGGCCATGTTGTGCTGCGAGCGCACCACCACCTCGCCGACCTCACCCGGCGCCAGCTTGCGCCCTTCGTAATCCACCACCCTCAGCTCGACCCCCGGCAGCGCCTTGCCCGCGGCGCGCATGCGCGGCACCTCGTCGGTGGTGTGGTCCTCGGGCGGCAGCGCGACGATGGTGCCGGTGGTCTCGGTCATGCCGTACTGCTGCACGAAGCCGCAGCCGAACACCTCGATGCCCTCGCGCAGCAGCGCCGCGGGAATCGGCGCGGCGCCGTACAGCAGGTACTTCAGGCGCGAATAGTCGACCTGGCGCGCGCGCGGGTCGCGCAGCACGATCTGCATCGCGGCCGGCACCAGGAACAGCTTGCTGACACGCTCGTGCTCGATGAAGTCGAGCACCGCGCGCGGATCGAACTCGCGCGCGACCACGCCCTTGGCGCCCGACAGCAGGTTGCGCAGGCCCCAGCCGGAGCCGCCGATATGCGCCACCGGCATCGCCACCAGCGAAATATCGTCGGCCACCCAATGCGACCACGCCAGGTGTTCGCGCTCGCTGACCTCGGTGCCGATGGTCAGGTTGCGGTGCGTCAGCATCGCCCCCTTGGGCCGCCCGGTGGTGCCGGACGTGTACAGTTGCAGCACCACGTCGTGCGCGGCCGGCTCATGGGCGGGCGGCGTGGCCGGATGCGCGTCGCGCCAGCCGGTGTAGCACGGCGAGTCGCCCTGCCCGGCGCACGGCTCCATCACCACCACCTTGCGCACCAGCGGCAGCGCCGGCAGCAGGTTGCGCACCATCGCCGCCGACTCGGCACCGACAAACAGCACCACCGCATCGCAATGCGCGAGGATGAACTCGACCTCGGGCGGCGCCAGGCGCCAGCTGGCCGGCGCCATCACCGCGCCGGTCTTGCCCGCGCCCAGCAGCAGTTCGAAATAGTGGTCGCTGTTCTTGCCGACATAGGCGATGCGATCGCCCGCGCGCACGCCTTCGGCCAGCAGGGCCTGCGCCACGCGGTCCGTGTTGCGCTCGAATTCGGCGTAGGTGGTCTGCCGGCCTTCGAACGAATACGCCACCGCCTCCGGCCGCAGGCGCGCGAAATGGCGCACCGCGTGAGGCAGCGTCGTCAGATAGCTGAAATCCATCCGCGTCTCCCAAAGATTTCATGCCATGGGCGGACTCGCGCGACGCGGGTCGCCCATGGCGACAGGCAAGAGGGGGTTTAGCGCGGCGCCATGCGGATGGCGCCATCCAGGCGCACCGACTCGCCGTTGAAATAGCCGTTGCGGCACATCTCGACGGCCAGCGACGCAAACTCTTCCGGCTGCCCCAGGCGCTTGGGGAATGGCACCGAGGCGGCCAGCGCGGCCTTGACGTTATCGGCCGCGCCCTGCAGCAGCGGCGTATTGAAGATGCCCGGCAGGATGGTGTTGACGCGGATGCCCTCGCCCGCCAGGTCGCGCGCGATCGGCAGCGTCATGCCGACCACGCCGGCCTTCGACGCCGAGTACGCCGCCTGCCCCATCTGGCCGTCCTGCGCCGCCACCGACGCGGTGTTGATGATCACGCCGCGCTCGCCGCCCGCGGTGTCCAGCGTCAGCATGCCGGCGGCCGAACGCGCGATGCAGCGGAACGTGCCGATCAGGTTGATCTGGATGATGCGCTCGAAGGCATCGGACGGGAAATGCTTGATCTGGTCCGGCGCCTCCTTGGAGCGCGAGGCGGTCTTGATCGCATTGCCGGTGCCGGCGCAGTTGACCAGGATGCGCTCCTGGCCGATGGCGGCGCGTGCCTTGGCAAAGCCGGCCTCGACCTCGGCCTCGGAGGTCACGTTGACCTGGCAGAACACGCCGCCGAGTTCACGCGCCAGCGCCTCGCCCTTCTCGGCGTTCAGGTCGAACAGTGCCACGCGCACGCCCTGTGCCGCCAGCGCCCGCGCCGTTGCCGCGCCCAGTCCCGAAGCGCCGCCCGTCACTACTGCCGATACCGATGCATTGAGTTCCATGCCGTCTTTCCTTTGTCTCTTGTTGCCGTGCGGCCGGCGCTGCCCGACCGCGTTCTGGTTGAAGCCGGCAGGCGCGAAAAACGCCTGTACCGGAGTGGGTTCGAGATTCGGGGATCGGGGCCGCCGATGCATCGTCTGAAGCGACGAATGCGACGAATGCGCCCGATGCGCGCGCCAGAACGCCGCCCGGCACACCACGCGACCGATGCGTTACAGTGGCGCGATCGATGGCCATTCCGGCGCCGGTGCAAGCCGGCAGACGATCACCCGCCATGCGCAAACCCGAACCTCACGCCTTTGCCCGGCGCCGCCGGCATGCCGCCCTGGCCTGGCTGGCCGGCCTGCTGGCGCTGCTGTGCGCCATGCCCGTGGCTCCGGCCGGCCCGCTCGCCGCCTTGCTGGCGCCGGCGGAAAAACCCGCGGCCGCCGCCAGCGCCCCCGCCGCCAGCATGCCGCTGGCGCAGTCGCTGGACCAGGTCATCGCCACGCTGCAGGACGACGGCGCGCGGCGCGCGCTGGTAGGCCAGCTGCAAACCCTGCGGCAGGGCCTGGCGGCGTCAGCCGCAATGGCGCCGCCGGCCGCGGCCTCGGCCCCCGGGCTGATCGGTGCCATGGCGCAGGTGCTGGACGAAGTCGACTCGCACCTGCGCGAAGACCGCGGCCCGTGGCAATACTGGGGCTGGCGCTCGCGCTTCGCGGCCGAGGAATGGCGCGCCGCGCTGACGCAAGGCGGCACGCGCACCGGCCTGGACTCGCTGCGCGAATTCGCGCTGGTGCTGGCGGCATGGGCGGTGTGCGGCTGGCTGCTGTACGAGGCCGGCCACCGGCTGCGGCGGCGGCGCACCGCGGGCACCGCGCGCGCGCCGCGCGGCAAGCTGCCGGAACTGCCCTCGTGGGTCGACGTCGGCCTCTACATGCTGCGCCATATCGGGCCCTGGGTGGTGGCATTCGGGCTGACGCTGTTGCTGGCCCGGCACCTGTTCGCGCAGTCGCCGGCCAGCGTCGCCGCGGTGCTGGTGGCCTACGCGATCGTGGCCGGCGCGATCGCCGCGGCGGTGTGCCAGGTCATCTTCGCGCTGTTCCGCAGCGCACACCGGCAGCTGGCGGTGCGGCAACTGCTGGCGCGTTCGCCGTGGCTGCTGTTCTGCACCGGCGCGCTGGCGGCACTGGGCAACGGCGCCGCCGACGGCCGCATGGTCGCGTTGCTGGGCAGCAACCTGTCGGCGCTGGTCTCCACCCTGGCCAATATCGCCGCGGCGCTCGGCATCGGTGCGTTCGCGCTGTGTTTTCGGCGCCAGATCGGCCAGCTGATCAGCCAGCGGCCGTTGCCCTTCCGCCAGGCCCATCCCGCCGTGACCGACCTGCTGCGCCTGGCCGGCCACGCCTGGCACCTGCCGGTGCTGGCCGTGGTGGTGGCGTCAGTGATCGGCACGGTGCTGGCCACGGGGCATGCCGACGTGTTCCTGCGCCGCACGGTGGCATCGGTGGCACTGTTTGTCGCCGCGCTGCTGATGACGATGGTGCTGGGGCGCTCGCCCAAGGCCGACGCGCGCGCGCCGCGCATCCGCGACCGGCGCCGCTCGGCCTACCTGCAGCGCTTCGGGCGCTTTGCGCTGGCGCTGGCGCGTGTGGTGGTGTGGGCAGGGTTCGTGGAAATGGTCATGCGCGTGTGGGGCTCTTCGCTGGTGCGGCTGGCCGAGTCGTCGGCCGCCGGACGCCACCTGACCGAGGCCGCGTTGCGCGTCACCGGTACGGTGCTGCTGGCCTGGCTGGTCTGGCTGCTGATCGATACCGCCATCACGCAGTCCTTGTCGCCCGCGCACGCGCGCGCGGCACAGCCCAGCCTGCGCGCCAGGACCATCCTGCCGCTGGTGCGCAATGCCTCGTTCATCGGCCTGCTGGTGCTCACCGTGATCGTGGTGCTCGCCAACCTGGGGGTCAACGTGACGCCGCTGCTGGCCGGCGCGGGAGTGGTCGGCCTGGCCATCGGCTTCGGCGCGCAAAGCCTGGTGCAGGACCTGATCACCGGCCTGTTTATCGTGGTCGAGGATTCCATCGCCATCGGCGACTCGATCGAGCTGCCCGACCACGCCGGCGTGGTCGAGGCCATGACCATCCGCACCGTCAAGCTGCGCGACGGCCGCGGCGCGCTGCATACGCTGCCATACAGCCAGATCAAGGCCGTCAAGAATCTCTCGCGCGGCTACGGCTATGCCGTGCTCAGTATCGGCATCAGCTACCAGAGCGACCTGGACCGGGCGCTGGAACTGATCCGTGCCACCGGCGCCGAGCTGGCGCGCGACCTCCGCTTCGGCCACAAGCTGATGTCCGGGCTCGAGATCCTCGGCCTGGATCGCTTCGACCCGAGCGGCCCGGTGGTGCTGGCACAGATCAAGACCCGGCCGCTGATGCAGGCGGAAATCACGCGTGCCTTCAATGCCAGGCTCAAGCGCAACTTCGACGCCAGCGGCATCCGCATGGCATCACCGAACCTGACCATCCAGGTGGACGGCGGGACGGCGGAGCTGCCCGTCGGGGAACTGGCGCCGAAAGGCGCGCCGCCGTGACCGCTGGCCCATGCCGGCGGCTCATCCGTACCCGGGGGTTATGCGCCCGGGAACCCCGGCCGGGTGGGGACTTAATAAAAATCTTGCGCCGCACAATCGGGGTTTCCCCCCCCAAGCACGGGGTATAAAACATACAACATTGTTTGGCATGATTGCGGCACGGCAAGCGCGACCTACTTGGCGCTGCCGGCAGCAGCCGTATCGGCGCCACTACAGAACGCCAGAACGGAACCGATAGTACGTAGGGATGTGGCCACTTGCCGTGGCGCAGAGCAAGAGGCGTTTGCCACCGGGGGGATCTGAACATGGGCGAACACCCGACAACAGACGAGGACTTCCATCGTCTGGTCGACTCCATCTATGAGTCCGCGCTGGATGTCGCGGCCATGCCCGCCGCCCTCGATCTCTTTTCACGATACACCTGCACCGTCAGCCCCCGCTACCTGATCTGGGACAAGCTGGCCGGCCATGCCCGGCTGGGCGTGACCCCGCACGGCTGCTTCACCACAGGGGCCACCCTGCCGGACTGCCTGCCCGGACCGCTCGACTGGTCTGGCCACGGCGCCGGCCACGCCCCGCTGGACGCCGCCCCGCTGTGCTGCGGCGGTGCCGCCGCAGCGGCGCCGCCGCTGGCCTGCCGCGAGCTGGAACAGGGCATCCGGCTGGTCGAGAACGCCGAAGTCTGCGTGCTGATGAGCGGCACCAACGCCGGCAGCATCAGCGCGGGCCAGCGCGAGCGGCGCCTGTCCCACGTCATGCCGCACTGGGTGCGCGCCGCGCGCATGCAGCAGCGCAACTTTGAACTGAGCGGGCTGGCCAGCCTGGGCCTGGCCGGGCTCGACACCCTGGATTTCGGCGTGATGGTGCTGCAGGCCGACCTGCGCGTGCGCTATGCCAACAGCTGGGCCGAAGCGCTGGTGCAGGCCGACAGCCATCTGTCGCTGCAGGACGGCGTGCTGCGCGCCCACAGCGACACGCTGCAGGCGGTGCTGCGCAAGCTGCTCGACGGCGCCATGCGCGGCCGCGGCGCCGACGCCGCGTCCGGCTCCTGGATGCATATCACCTCGGGCGGGCAGCCGGTGCCCATCATCGTCACCCCGCTGGTGTCGCGCCAGCCGGTGGAGGGCCCGTGGCAGCTGCCGGCGGCAATGCTGCTGCTGGGCAACTCCGAATCGCGCTCGGTGCTGGATGCCGGCGTGCTGACCTCGCTGTTCGGGCTGTCGCGCAAGGAAAGCATCATTGCCATCCGGCTGGCCGCCGGCGAAACCCTCAATGAAATCGCCGAGCGCGAGTTCCTCTCGCCCCATACCGTGCGCGTGCATATCCGCGACACGCTGCGCAAGACCGGCACGCACCGCCAGTCCGAGCTGGTGCGGCTGCTGCACCTGCTGCCCGGCGTGAACCTGGAGCGCGCCGGCGTGACTTCCGCGGTGCGGCCGCGCGCCCCGCGCCCACGCGCCGCCTGAGGCGGCGCACCGCTGCACTACCTCACCGCGGCCTGCGCCGCCGCCAGGAAGCGCTGGACCTGGCGGTCGCCGTCATCGGGCCGCGCCGCCAGCGCAATGCCGATGCGGCCCGCCGGGCGCGGGCTCGACAACGGCAGGAAGCGCACGCGCTGGTTGGCGTAGCGCGCCGCCACGCTCGGCACCAGTGCCACCCCCAGCCCGCTTTCCACCAGGCTCACCTGGGTCTGCACCTGCACCGCCTCCTGCGTGACGCGCGGCACGAAGCCCGCCTGCTGGCACAGCATCATCGCCACCGCATGCAGGTTCGGCACCTGCGCCGCCGGGTACATGATGAAGGGCTGGTCGGCCAGCGCGCGCAGCGCGATCGCGTCGGCGCGCGCCATCGGGCTGTCAGCCGGCACGGCGGCTACGAAGACATCGTTCTCCAGCGGCGTGAGCACATAGCCGCCGCTGCTCAGGATCGGGAAGCGCACCAGCCCGGCATCGATCTGGTGCTTTTCCAGCCGGTCGAGGATCGCGGCGGTGGTCGATTCATGCAGGATCAGCTCGATGCCGGGATGCGCGGCGCGGAATGCCGGGATCAGCTTGGGCAGCAGCGCATAGGTGGCCGAGCCGATAAAGCCGATGCGCAATGCGCCGCGCTCGCCCTGCCCCGCCGCCATCGCCGCGGCGCGCGCCTGCTGCGCGTGGAACAGCGCCCGGCGCGCGTCATGCAGCGCGGCTTCGCCCGCCTGCGTCAGCCGCACCCCGCGCGAGGTGCGCACGAACAGCGCCGTGCCGAGCTGTTCCTCGAGCTTGCGGATCGAAATCGAAAGGGGCGGCTGCGCCATGTGCAGCCGCTCGGCGGCGCGGTGGAAATTGCCGGTCTCGGCCAGGGCGACGAACTGCTGCAGTTGGCGCAGGTCCATGGTCTCCAATATCCAGAGGATATCGATTGCTAAAAAACTAATATTAGACCAGCCGGTCCGCGCTGATCTACCCTGTGGCCCACAGTACAAAAGACCGGAGACACTATGCTGCCGCTTGCAGGCATCCGCGTGGTCGACCTGTCCACGGTGGTGATGGGGCCGTATGCCAGCCAGTGGCTGGCCGACCTGGGCGCCGACGTGATCAAGGTCGAGCCGCCCGAGGGCGATTCGACGCGCCGCACCGGGCCCGCCGCCGAACCCGGCATGGCGGCGATCTTCCTGGGGGTCAATCGCGGCAAGCGCAGCGTAGTGCTGGACCTGAAGCAGCCGGCGGCACAGGCGGCGCTGGCGCGCGTGCTGGAACGCGCCGACGTGCTGATGCACAGCATGCGCCCGCAGAAGCTGGCGGCGCTCGGGCTGGATCCCGACACGGTGCGGGCGCGGCATCCGGACCTGGTCTTCGTCAGCCTGCTCGGCTTTGCCGAGGACGGCCCCTATGGCGGCCGGCCGGCCTACGACGACATCATCCAGGGCCTGTCCGGCAATGCCGCGCTGATGGCGGCGCAGACCGGCGACAGCCGCTACTTCCCGACCATTGCCGCGGACAAGACCAGCGGGCTGGTGGCGGCGCTGTCGGTGTGCGCGGCGCTGGCCGGCCGCGCCCGGCGCCAGGCCGGCGGCGGCAGCGGGCATGGCACGCTGGTCGAGGTGCCGATGTTCGAATCGATGGTGGCGTTCAACCTGGTCGAGCACTTCTACGGCCGGCATTTCGACCCGCCGCGCGGCCCGAGCGGTTATCCGCGCGTGCTGGCGCCGTTGCGCCGCCCGTACCGCAGCGCCGACGGCCATGTCTGCATGATGCCGTACACCGATGCGCACTGGCGCGACTTCTTCCATGCCGCCGGCCGTCCGGAGCTGGCCGCCGATGCGCGCTTTGCCGACATCGCCGCCCGCACCGAGCATATCGAGACCCTGTACGAACTGACCGGCGAGATCGTGCAGGCGCACAGCACCGCGCACTGGGTGGGCTTGTGCGAACGCCTGCAGATCCCGGTGGCGCGCATCAATACGCTCGACGACCTGCCCCAAGATCCGCACCTGGCCGCCACCGGCTTTTTCGAGACCGCCGACGATCCGGCCATGGGCAAGCTCCGCTTTCCCGGCGCGCCGGTGCGTTTCGACGGCCAGCGCGCACCGCTGGCGGTGCCGCCGCGGCTGGGCGAACACACCCACGCGGTGCTGGCCGAAGCCGGGCTCGGCACCGAGCAGATCGCGCAACTGCAACAGAGCGGCGCGGCGCGCTGCGCCCCCGCCACGGAGACACCATGACGCATGCAGAACTGCCCCGCCTGGGCCAGGGCTTCTACTGGCAAGACCTGCACGAGGGCCAGGCCTTCCGCACCTTCTCCCGCACCGTGACCGAGACCGACCTGGTCAACTTCATCTCGGTCACCGGCATGGTCGAGGCCATCTTTATCGAAGCCGGCTACGACGGCGGCGCGATCCAGGGCCGGCCGGTGCCGGCGGCGCTGACCTATACGCTGATCGAAGGCTTCATCCTGCAGACCATGATCCAGGGCACCGGGCTGGCGATGCTGGAGCTGACGCAGCAGATCCACGGCCCGGTGCTGGTCGGCGACACCATCCACGCCACCGTGACCGTGACCGGCATCCGCCCGACCTCGCGCAGCGGCCGCGCCGTGGTGGATTCGCGCATCGAGGTGTTCAACCAGCGCGGCGAACAGGTGATGACCTATACCGCGCGCCGGCTGCTGGCGGGCCGGTGACGCTGCGCGGAATCCAAAGCACGCCTCTGCCATATCAAGCGACAGGACTCAAACGTGACCGCATTGCTCTCCACCTTCAGCCTTACCACCTTGCCGCCCCACGCCACGGCATTCCGCGCCGAGGTGCGGGCCTTCCTGGACCAGCACCTGCCGGCACTGCCGCCGGAAACGCGGGCGCGCTCGTGGATGGGCTTCGATGCCGGCTTCAGCCGGGCGCTGGCCGCGCGCGGCTGGGTCGGCATCACGCTGCCGGCGCAGTACGGCGGCGCGGGGCTGGACCCGTTCTCGCGCTTCGTGCTGGTGGAGGAACTGCTGGCCTGCGGCGCGCCGGTGTCGGCGCACTGGATCGCCGACCGCCAGAGCGGCCCGCTGATCCTGCGCTACGGCGACGACGCGCAGAAGGCGCGCTACCTGCCGGCGATCAGCCGCGGCGAGGCCTTTTTCTGCATCGGCATGAGCGAGCCCAATTCCGGCTCGGACCTGGCCAGCGTGGCCACGCGCGCGGTGCGCCAGCCTGATGGCGGCTGGCGCCTGAACGGGCGCAAGATCTGGACCACCAACGCCGACCGCTGCCACTTCATGATCGCGCTGGTGCGCACCTCGGGCACGCCGCAGGACCGGCAGGCCGGGCTGTCGCAGTTCATCGTCGACCTGCACGCGCCGGGCGTCACGGTGCGGCCGATCCGCGACCTGACCGGCGATGCGCACTTCTCGGAAGTGAGCTTCGACGACGTGGCGCTGGCGCCGGATGCGCTGGTCGGCAACGAGGGCAGCGGCTGGGAGCAGGTCAACGCCGAGCTGGCGTTCGAGCGCAGCGGGCCGGAGCGGCTGTACTCCAGCGTGGTGCTGCTCGACACCTGGCTCGACGCCCTGCGCCGGCTGCCGCCCGCGCGGCGCGACACCGTTACCGCGGGCCGCCTTGCCGGCCACCTGGCGGTGCTGCGCGCAATGTCGCTGGCAGTCACGGCGCGGCTCGCCGCGGGTGAAAGCCCGGTGGTGGAGGCGGCGCTGGTGAAGGACCTGGGCACCACCTTCGAGCAGTCGGTGCCGGCCCTGGTCGAGGCCGCGCTTGGCGACGAACCGGCACTCGCTGCCGATGGAGCGCTGTACCGCACCCTGGCCTATGTGACGCAGATCGCGCCGTCGTATTCGCTGCGCGGCGGCACCCGCGAAATCCTGCGCGGCATGATTGCGCGCGGGCTGGGCCTGCGCTGATCCGGCCGCGCCGACCGCCATCCTGAACGAGATTGCCCATGCATAACGCCTACTCCGATGCCCTCGACGCGCTGCTGCGCGACTGCTGCGCTCCCGCCACGGTGCGCGCGCTGGAACAGCACGCCGACCCGCAGCCGCTATGGCAAGCGCTGCAAGACAGCGGCTTCGCCGACTGCCTGTTGCCCGAATCCGCCGGCGGCGCCGCGCTGGCGCTGCGCGAACTGGCACCGGTGCTGTTCGTCACCGGCCGCCACGCGCTGCCGCTGCCGCTGGCGCAGACCATCTTTGCGCGCGCGCTGCTGCATGCCAACGGCGTCGCGCTGCCCTACGGCCCGATCGCGCTGGCAAGCTTCGACGACGGCGCCGCCGCGGCCACGCTGGTGGCGGACGCACGCCATGCGCAGTGGTTGCTGCTGCAGGACGGCGAGCGCTGCCTGCTGCTGCCGGCCACGGCGGCGCGCGCCGAGGCCACCGGCGCCCACGGCGACCTGGCGCTGCGCGTGCCGCGTCCCGACACCGCCGCGCCCGCGGCATTCCAGTTGCCGGCCGGCACCGTGCGCACGCTGGGCGCCTGCCTGCATGCGGCGCAGCTGGCCGGCGCGCTGTCGCAAGTGCTCGACCTGACGCTGCAGTACGCCAACGACCGCCAGCAGTTCGGCCGCGCCATCGGCAAGTTCCAGGCGATCCAGCATCAGGTCAGCGAGATGGCCGAGCATGTCGCCGCGGCGCGCGTGGCGGCGCAACTGGCCTGCGACAGCGACGGCGCCACGCCCGACCCGCTGCGCGCGGCAATCGGCAAGCTGCGCGCCAGCGACGCGGTCACGCCGGTGGCCGCGATCGCGCATGCCGTGCACGGCGCGATCGGCATTACCGAGGAATATGACCTGCAGCTCTATACGCGCCGGTTGCATGCGTGGCGCGTGGCGGACGGGTCGGAACGCTGGTGGAGCCGCGTGCTGGGCGAAGTAGTCTGTGCCAGCGATGGCCGCAAGGCGGTGGAACTGGTGCGCGACTGGTGCGAGCCGGCGCCCGCCGGCTGAAGCGGCGGGGCCAGGGGCGCCGCCTGCCGCTCAGGCGGCCAGGCTCAGCCCGCTGCCATGCGGGCGGCGGTGGCGGCGCTCAGGCTTGCATTCGTACTTGAGCTCGGTGCGGCCGTCTTCATAGGCCACCTCCAGCCGCACGGTAAAGCCCCACAGCCGGGTCACGTGCCGCACCACTTCATCGAAGTTGTGCGCCAGCGGACGCCGGTCGTTCTGCAGGTGGCGCAATGTCAGCGAGCGGTCGCCGCCGACATCGACGTTGGTGACCTGGATATTGGGTTCCATGCTGGACAGGTCGTACTGCGCTGCCATCAGCTGGCGGATCGCGCGGTAGCCCTCGTCGTCGTGGATCGCGGTGACGCGCAGCTTGCCCTCGCGGTCATCGTCCAGCACCGAGAACAGCTTCAGCTCGCGGATCACGCGCGGCGACAGGAACTGCAGCAGGAAGCTCTCGTCCTTGAAGTTGCGCATGGCAAAGTCCAGCGTCTTGCGCCAGTCGGTGCCGGCGATCTCTGGCGCCCAGCGGTAGTCCTCGTCGGTCGGGTTCTCGCACATGCGGCGCAAATCCTGGAACATCAGGAAGCCCACCGTGTAGGGGTTCATGCCGCTGTAGTACGGGCTGTGGTACGGCGGCTGGTAGATGACGTTGGTGTGCGCCTGCAGCAGCTCCATCATGAAGGCGTCGTTGACCAGCTTTTCCTCGTACAGCTGGTTGATGATGGTGTAGTGCCAGAACGTGGCCCAGCCTTCGTTCATCACCTTGGTCTGGCGCTGCGGGTAGAAATACTGCGCGATCTTGCGCACGATGCGCACGATCTCGCGCTGCCACGGCGCCAGCTTGGGGGCATTCTTTTCGATGAAATACAGCAGGTTCTCCTGCGGCTCGGGCGGGAACGGGACATCCGGCTCGGCCGTGTCGTCCTCGGACGCCAGCGCGTGCGGCCGGTGCTTGGGCAGCGTGCGCCACAGGTCGTTGACCTGCATCTGCAGGTAGTTCTCGCGGTCGGCCTGGCGCGCCTTTTCCTCGGTGATCGACAGCTTCTTGGGCCGCTTGTAGCGGTCCACGCCGTAGTTCTGCAGCGCGTGGCAGGAGTCCAGCAGCAGTTCCACCTCCTGCTCGCCGTAGCGCTGCTCGCACTCGGCCACGTAGTTCTTGGCGAACAGCAGGTAGTCGACGATGGCGTCGGCGTTGGTCCAGGTGCGGAACAGGTAGTTGCCCTTGAAGAAGGAGTTGTGGCCGTAGCAGGCATGCGCGATGGTCAGCGCCTGCATCGGCATGGTGTTCTCCTCCATCAGGTAGGCGATGCAGGGATTGGAATTGATGACGATCTCGTAGGCCAGCCCCATGTGCCCGCGCTGGTAGCTGCGCTCCGACGCCAGGAAGTGCTTGCCGTAGGACCAGTGGCTGTAGCCCACCGGCAGCCCCGCCGACGCGTAGGCGTCGAGCATCTGCTCCGCGGTGATGATCTCGATCTGGTTGGGATAGGTATCCAGGCCGAATTCGCCGGCGATGCGGGAAATCTCGCGGTCATACCGGTTGATCAGCTCGAAGGTCCATTCCGAACCCGTGGACAGATAAGCCATCTTCGCCCCTTTCGTCCGCGCAAGACAGGCAGGCCGGTTCATGCGGCACGGGCGCGCCGCCAGGTCCCCTGTCTTGCCAATATTGCCTTCTTCACCGCGGCTTGCCGGTCATTGCCGCCAATGGCCGGCCCAGCACTGATTATGCCGCGCGTTTCTGGAACAGGTCGTGCAGCACCGGGTAGATCTCGTCCGCGCCGATGATGCGCTGCATCGCAAAGTGATCGAACTGGCTCTTCACCGTCAGATACTCTTCCCAGAGGTTCTGCGGCTCTTCCGACGCTACCTCCACATAGGCGTAATACTGCACCAGCGGCAGGATCGACTCGCGCAGCAGCCGCCCGCACAGCTCGGAATCGCCGGCCCAGTTATCCCCGTCCGAGGCCTGCGCGCAATAGATGTTCCACTGACTGGGCGGATAGCGGTCGTGGATGACCTCCACCATCAGCTTGAGCGCGCTCGATACCACGGTGCCGCCGGACTCGCGCGAGTGGAAGAAATCTTCCTCTTCGACTTCCTTCGCCACGGTGTGATGGCGGATAAACACCACGTCGATGCGCTCGTAGTTGCGCTTCAGGAACAGGTACAGCAGCATGAAGAAGCGCTTGGCCAGGTCCTTGCGGCTCTCGTCCATCGAGCCGGACACGTCCATCAGGCAGAACATCACCGCCTGGGCCTGCGGGCGCTTCTTGAGCACGCGGTTGTTGTAGCGCAGGTCGAGCTTCTCGATAAAGGGAACGCGATCGATGCAGGCGCGCAGGTGCCGCATCTTCTCCATCAGCTCGAGCGTGCCTTCGGCATACGGTCCGTCCTGCTCCAGTGCCTCGGCATAGGCCAGCTCCAGCTGGCGCAGGCGCTTCTGGTAAGGGCTGGACAAGGCGATGCGCCGCCCCAGCGAACTGCGCATGGTGCGCAGGATCGACAGGTTGGACGGGGTGCCGTCGATGGAATAGCCGGCGCGCACCTTGCGCACCTCGGCAATCTTGGCGAGGTGGCGCTTGGCCAGGTCCGGCAGCGCCATGTCCTCGAAGAAGAAATTGAGGAAGTCCTCGCGCGACAGCGTGAAGACGAAATCGTCCTCGCCCTCGCCGCTGTCGCTGGCCCGCGAACCGGTCCCGCCGCCGCCCTGCTGCTGGCGGTCGAAGGAATCGCCCTTGACGAACTTCTTGTTGCCAGGGTGAATCCACTCGCGCCGCCCGCCCGGGCCGTGGTGGAAGATCGGTTCGCTGATGTCCTTGACCGGAATGGACACCTGCCCGCTCTGCTCGATGTCCATGATCTTCCGGCCGGACACCGCCTTTGCCACCGCTTGCCGGATCTGCTCGCGGTAGCGCTTGATGAAGCGTTGCTGGTTGACGGCACTCTTGTTGCCGCCGTTTTCGCGCCGATCGATGACCGTAGCCATATGTTGCCCTCGTTGAGAGACCTGTTCCGCGGCGCCGTTACGATGACTTTCTTACGCGCAGATACCACTCCACCAACAGTCTCACTTGCTTGGGCGTGTACCCCTTCTCGACCATGCGGTTGACGAAGTTCTCGTGCTTGTCCTGGTCTTCGCGCGAAGACTTGGCGTTGAACGAGATCACCGGAAGCAGGTCCTCCGTGGTGGAGAACATGCGCTTCTCGATCACCATCCGCAGCTTTTCATAGCTGGTCCAGACCGGGTTCTTGCCACCGTTGTTGGCCCGCGCCCGCAGCACGAAGTTGACGATCTCGTTGCGGAAGTCCTTCGGGTTGGAGATCCCCGCGGGCTTTTCCACTTTCTCCAGCTCGTCGTTCAGCGCGTTGCGGTCGAGGATTTCGCCGGTGTTGGGATCGCGGTACTCCTGGTCCTGGATCCACAGGTCGGCGAACACCACATAGCGGTCGAAGATGTTCTGCCCGTACTCAGAATACGACTCCAGGTAAGCGGTCTGGATCTCCTTGCCGATGAACTCAACGAACGGCGTGGTCAGGTACTCCTTGATATACGACAGCAGCTTGGCTTCCTGCTCCGGCGGGAACTGCTCGCGCTCGATCTGCTGCTCGAGCACGTACAGCAGGTGCACCGGGTTGGCCGCCACTTCGGTGTTGTCGAAGTTGAAGACCTTGGACAGGACCTTGAACGCGAAGCGCGTCGACAGCCCGTTCATGCCTTCGTCGATGCCGGCGTAGTCGCGGTATTCCTGGTACGACTTTGCCTTCGGGTCCACGTCCTTCAGGCTCTCGCCGTCGTAGACGCGCATCTTGGAGAAGATGTTGGAGTTCTCGGGCTCCTTGATGCGCGTGAGCACCGCGAACTGCGCCATCATCTTCAGCGTGTTGGGCGCGCACGGGGCGGCCGACAGCGAACTGCTGCGCAACAGCTTGTCGTAGATCTTGACCTCGTCGGACACGCGCAGGCAGTACGGCACCTTGACGATATAGATCCGGTCGAGGAAAGCCTCGTTGTTCTTGTCCGCCTTGAAGGTCTGCCACTCGGCCTCGTTCGAGTGCGCCAGGATGACGCCGTCGAACGGGATCGCGCCGAAGCCTTCCGTGCCCTTGTAGTTGCCTTCCTGGGTCGCGGTCAGCAGCGGGTGCAGCACCTTGATCGGCGCCTTGAACATTTCGACGAACTCTAGCAGGCCGCGGTTGGCCAGGCACAGGCCGCCTGAATACGAGTACGCGTCCGGATCGTCCTGCGGGAAGTCCTCGAGCTTGCGGATGTCGACCTTGCCCACCAGCGACGAGATGTCCTGGTTGTTCTCGTCGCCCGGCTCGGTCTTCGAGATCGCGATCTGCGACAGCACCGACGGGCGCAGCTTCACCACCTTGAACTTGGTGATGTCGCCGTTGAACTCGTGCAGGCGTTTCACTGCCCATGGCGAGGCAATGGTATTGAGATAGCGCAGCGGGATGCCGTAGTCCTCTTCCAGGATCTTGCCGTCTTCTTCCGGCGAGAACAGACCCAGGGGCGACTCGTGGATGGGCGACCCCTTCAGCGCGTAGATGGGGATCTGTTCCATCAACGCCTTCAGCTTCTCCGCGAGCGAGGACTTGCCGCCGCCGGGAGGCCCGAGCAGATACAGGATCTGCTTGCGCTCTTCCAGGCCCTGCGCCGCGTGCTTGAAGAACGAGACGATCTGCTCGATCGTGTCCTCCATGCCGTAGAAGTCGCGGAAGGCCGGATAGATGCGAATGACCTTGTTGAAGAACAGGCGGGACAGCCTGGGATCGTGGTGGGTATCCACCAGCTCAGGCTGACCGATCGCGGCGAGCATGCGTTCGGCAGCGGTCGCGTAGGCAGTCGGATCCTTCTTGCAGATCTCCAGGTATTCCTGGATGCTGTATTCCTCTTCCTTGCGAGCTTCGAACCGCGTAGCGTAATGGCCAAAAATGTCCATACCTCACTCCCGTCAGAGTTCACGTCCGAGGCGTAGGTAGTGCTACCCCCAAGGCTTCGCGCAACGTTCGCGGTACACCACCCCGGCCTGGCGACCTGTCATGTTGCGAAGTCTTTACTTCATCATAGTCAAATAACGGCGATGGTGGAGTCCGAGTTGACGAATCTTGCATCGATGCAACGGGTGTTTCGCTGCTGCATTTCCCGCTGCATTCCTGCCGGATTTCGCTGTCAGCTTTTGGCTGATTCCACTCGGCTTCGCCTCCGCGCGCGACGGGCCATTGACCATGCTTGTGACACACCTTACACCTTTCCCGCCATCCGTGCACAGCTGGTTTTGTAACCATAAGCACGAAAGCCGGCACAGGTGCCGGCTTTCATTTTTGCGCATGTCGTCAGGCGTTTTGCGACGTCTCGCATTGCCGGCGCGCACTAGCACACAGACAGTGCTGATAGCGCAGCGCCCGCGCTAACGGCACTCAGAGCGTGCGCGCGACCAGCTCCTTCATGATCTCGTTGGAGCCGCCGAAGATCTTGCTGACGCGTGCGTTCGCGTACATGCGCGCGATCGGGTATTCCAGCATGTAGCCGTAACCGCCGTGCAACTGCAGGCACTCGTCGATGACCTGGCAGTTCTGTTGGGTGCACCACCATTTGGCCATCGCCGCGGTCGCCGCATCGAGCTGGCCGTCCATCAGGCGCTGCATGCAGTCGTCGACGAAGGTCGCGGCGATGGTGGCCACGGTCTTGCATTCGGCCAGCTTGAAGCGCGTGTTCTGCAGGTCGCCGAGCGGCTGGCCGAACACCTTGCGCTGGCGCACGTAGTCGGTGGTCAGCTCGATCGCGCGCTGCATGGTGGCCACCGCGCCCAGCGCAATGATCATGCGCTCCTGCGGCAGCTGCTGCATCAGCTGGTAAAAGCCCTGCCCTTCCTGCGTGCCGAGCAGGTTGTCGCACGGCACCAGCACGTCGTCGAAGAACAGCTCGGCGGTGTCCTGGCCCTTCTGCCCGATCTTTTCCAGGATGCGGCCGCGACGGAAGCCCGGCAGGTCGCGGGTTTCCACCATGACCAGCGACACCCCGCGCGAACCGGCTTCCGGATCGGTCTTGGCCACCACGCAGATCAGGTCGGCATGGTAGCCGTTGGTGATGAAGGTCTTGGCGCCGTTGATGCGATAGCAGTCTCCGTCCGGGGTCGGTTCCCGCAGCGCGCGGGTGCGTATCGCTTTGAGGTCGGAACCGGCGCCGGGTTCCGACATCGCGATGGCCGCCACCAATTCACCGCTGGCCATCTGCGGCAGCCATTTCTGCTTCTGCGCTTCGGTGCCGTAGCGCAGCAGGTAGTGCGCCACGATGCCGCTGTGCACGTTGTTGCCCAGGCTGGTGCAGACCGCGCGCGACATCTCCTGGGTGATGATGGCCTCGTGGGCGAAGGTGCCGCCGCCGCCGCCGTATTCCTCGGGGATGCTGGCGCACAGCAGCCCGATCTGGCCGGCGCGGCGCCACATGTCGCGGTCGATGTAGCCCTGCTCGGCCCAGCGGGCCTCGTTGGGGGCGAGCTCGCGCTCGACGAAGCGGCGCACGGTGTCCTGGAACATTTCCAGCTCTTCGTTCATCCAGGGGGTCTGGCGTGCGGCGGGCGCCGCGTTCTGGTCTTGGGATCCCATAAGTCGTACCGGTATCAGGGTAAACGTGAATAATGAAGCGGCAAGCCCGGTCGGCGCCGGATTACCTGCCTATATAAATAGGGGCGCAAGCCAGGGGGCAACCGATGCGGGACGGCAAGCCCCGCCGGTCCGCCCTCAGTCCGGCCAGCGGTAGCGCAGCGGCTGCTTGGCCATGAAGCGGTCGGCGGCCTCGCGGCGGTAGCCGGTGGAGAAGGCGATGCCCTGCGCATCCGCCTCCATCGCCAGCATGGTGCCCAGGTCCTGGCCCAGCGATGCATTGAGCGCCTGCTTGGTCAGGCTGACCGCCACCGGCGAGGCCTCGGTGAATGCCTGCGCGAGCGCACGGGCGCGCGCCTGCAGGCCGTCGGCCGGCACGATTTCCATGACGATGCCAAGGTCTTGCGCGGCCTGGGCGCTGAGCTCGCGCATCGAGAACATCAGCGCCTTGGCCCGCTGCAGGCCGATCATCCGCGGCAGCGTGTAGAACACGCCACAGTCTGGCACCAGCCCCATGCGCAGGAACGGCAGCCCGAAGCGCGCGCGCGGCGTGGCCAGGATGATGTCGGCAGTCAGCGCCAGGCTGAAGCCCGCGCCATAGGCGGCGCCGTCGACCGCGGCAATGACCGGCACGTCCAGCTGGATCAGGTCTTCCAGCCAGCCGTGGAGCCTGCGCAGGCGCTTGCGGCCCTGCTCGGCGCTGATCTCGACCTGCATCGAGCTGATGTCGCCGCCCGACGAGAAATCGGTGCCGGCCGCAGTCAGGATCAGGGCGCGCACGCTGTCGTCGTCCCGTATCCGGCGAATCACTTCGCCGATTTCCTCGCGCATCGGCAGCGACAGCGCGTTCTTGCGCGCCGGCGCATCCAGCGTCAGCGTGGCGACACCGTCCTCGACGGCAAAACGGATGGTTTCCATGGCTTGGCCTCCGGTACGGTGTGTCAGTCCAGCTGGATGTTGGCGTCGCGCACGATCCTGGCCCACTTTGGCGTGTCGCCGGCGACCACGGCGGCGAGTTCCTGCGGCGTGGAGCCGACCGGCTGCAAACCCATGCCGGCCAGCTTCTGCGTCACTTCGGGCAGCCGCACGATGCGTGCGGTCTCGGCGGCCAGCCTTGCCGTCACGTCCTTGGGCGCGTTGCCGGGCAGGAACAGCCCGAACCAGCCATTGGGCTCGAACCCCGCCAGGCCCAGCTCGGAGAAGGTCGGCACATTGGGCAGCGCCTTGTAGCGCTGGGTCCCGGTGATGCCCAGGATCTTGAACTTGCCGCTGGTGAGGTAAGGGTTGGCCGAGGTCACGTCGACGAAGGCGCTGTCCACCTGGCCGCCGAGCAGGTCGCTCATCAGCGGCGCCGCGCCCTTGTACGGGATATGCGCGATCTCGATGCCGGCCTGCTGGCGCAGCAGCTCGCCGTGCAGGTGCGACGAGGTGCCGTTGCCGTACGAGCCATAGCTGAGCTTGCCGGACTTGGCCAGCGCCAGGAACTCGCGCATGGTGCTGGCCGGCACGCGGTTGGGCACCACGAACAGGTCGGACGACTTGGCGATCAGCGAGACCGGGGTGAAGTCTTTGGCGACGTCGTACGGGGTGCGCTTGTATAGCGCCGGCGACTGGATCAGCGCGGTGATCGCCAGCAGCAGGGTGTAGCCGTCGGCCGGCGCCTTGGCGACGGTGTCGTTGCCCAGCATGCCGCTGGCGCCCGGCTTGTTTTCCACCACCACCGGCTGGCCCAGGCTTTCGGCGAGGCGCTGGCCGATCAGCCGCCCTACGGTATCGGTGCCGCCGCCGGCCGGGTATGGCACGATCAGCCGGATCGGCTTGGCGGGGTACTGTTGCTGGGCGAAGGCCTGGCCCGCGTGGCCAAGGATGGCCGCGCCGGCCAGGGTGCCGGCCTGCGCCAGCCAGTTGCGTCTGCTCTGCTGCATGTTGTCTCTCTCTTTGCTGCTCGGGTTGCTGCGCTGGGTGGGCATCACCGCCACCATCAGTTGCCGGGATGGTCCGCCTGCATCTCGCGTTCCTGCAGCGCGCGCCACAGGATCTTGCCGGTGGCCGACTTGGGCAGCGCCTCGACCACGTCGACGATGCGCGGCACCTTGTACGCGGCCATGTGCTCGCGGCACCAGGCCATGATGCGTTCGGGTTCGGCTTCCGCCGTGCCGCGCGCGTCAGGGCGCAGCGCCACCACCGCCTTGACGGTTTCGCCGCGGCGCTCGTCGCGCGCCGCGATCACGCAGGCTTCGTGGATGGCCGGGTGGCCGTACAGCATGTTCTCCACCTCGGCCGGCCAGACCTTGTAGCCCGACGCGTTGATCATGCGCTTGAGGCGGTCGCGCATGAAGAAGTAGCCTTCCTCGTCCATGAAACCCAGGTCGCCGGTGCGCAGGAAGCGCTTGCCGTCGAGCTCGATGAAGGTGGCGGCGTTGGCGTCTTCGTTGTGCCAGTAGCCCTGCATCACCTGGCCGCCGTGGACCACGATCTCGCCGGTCTCGCCGTGGGGCAGTTCGCGCAGCGTCTCGGGGTCGACCACGCGCGCGTCCACGCCGAAGGTGGCGATGCCCAGGCATTCGCGCTTGGGCTGGTTGCGCGGGTTCGACAGGATGAAGGCCGCGGTCTCGGTCATGCCGTAGGCCTCGACATAGGGCAGCCCGAAGCGCTGCTGCAGCATGTTGGCCACGGCCTCCGGCATGGCCGCGCCGCCGCCGCCGACGTACGCCAGGCTGGACAGGTCGCGCGCGTCGATGCCGGGCTGGGAGAAGAAGTCCACCATCATCGCCGGCGGCGCGCCCCACACCGAGACGCGGTAGCGCTCGATCAGGTCCGCGGCCAGCGCGCGGTCCCAGCGCGGCATCAGCACCACCGTCGCGCCCAGGTAGAGCGGCGAGTTCATGCAGTTCTGCATGCCCAGCAGGTGGAACATCGGCGCCACCGCCAGCACCACCGATTCGGCCGAGCCGCCACGCCAGATCACCGAACCGGCGGCCGCGGTCATCAGCGTGCCGTGGGTATGCATGCAGCCCTTGGGGTTGCCGGTGGTGCCGGAGGTATAGGCCAGCATGCACAGTGTGTCGTGCCCGGCCTGGTGCGGCAGCGGCCGGTGCCCCGCGCCGCTGGCGGTGTCCCAGGCCACCGGCATCGCGCCCGACGGCGCGGCCTGCGGCGCGGGCGGCGGCTCGCGCAGCCAGGCCGGCACCGGCAGGCCGCCGTCGTCGCGCAGCATGCCCGCGTAGTCGTGCAGGATCACGTGGCGCAGCGCCGGGCCGTGCAGCGGCGCCATGCGCGGGTACAGCTCGCAGCCGGCGAAGGCGGCGACCGCGCCGCTGTCCTGCACCACGTGGGCGAGCTCGGCTTCCAGCCACATCGGGTTGGCGGGCACGACCACGCCTTCGGCGCGCAGGATGGCGTAATAGGCAATGATGAACTGCGGGCAGTTCTGGCTGAACAACACCACCCGGTCGCCGGGCTGGATGCCGCAGGCCTGCTGCAGGTAGCCGGCCATCCGCTCGATCTCTTCGCGCAGCTCGCCATACGAGATCGCGGTGCCGAAGTACTGGATCGCGGTCTTGTCCGGATAGCGCTGCGCCGCGACCTCGACGTTGTAGAACAGGCTGGTGCGCGGCGTATGCAGCGTCGCCGGCAGGCCGGGCGGCCAGGCGGGGGAACGGAACGGCTGGGCAGTGCGTGGGGCAGGGCTTGTAGCAGGCTTCATTGCAGCAATAGCGAGTCAGATGCGGATCGGATACGGGTCAAGCGGAACAGCTCAGTCCAGGCGGATATTGCGCGTGCGGATCACCTTGCCCCAGCGCACGTAGTCGGCCTGGACGGTCTGGGCGAACGCGTCGGGCGTGCTGCCGGTCAGGATCACGCCAAGCTCGCTCATGCGCTTGCGCACGTCGGGCTGGGCCAGCACGCGATTGACGTCGGCGGAAAACTTCTCGACGATCGGGCGCGGCGTGGCGGCCGGCAGCAGCAGGCCGAACCAGCCCATGGCGTCCATGCCCTCGATGCCGGCCTCGCGGAAGGTGGGGACGTCCGGCAGTTGCGGCGCGCGCGCGGGTCCGGTCACCGCCAGCGCGCGCAGGCGGCCGGTGGCGACATGGGGCTTGGCGCCCATCACCGAGATCACCGCGGCCGGCACCTGGCCGCCAAGCAGGTCGTTCAGCTCCGGCGCCTCGCCCTTGTACGAGACATGGAGCATGTCGATCTTGGCGGCGTCGTTGAAGACTTCGCCATACAAGTGGCCGCTGGAGCCCGCGCCGAACGAGCCATAGGAGAACTGCCTGGGCTTGGTGCGCACCAGCGCGATAAAGTCCTTCAGGTTGGTGGCCGGCACGGCGCTGGTATTGACCGCGAACACCAGGTTGGTGGTGCCGAGTTCGGACACCGCGGCAAAATCCTTCACCGGGTCATACGGCGCGCGCGCATACAGGCTCGGCGCCTGCACCAGCGGCGTGATCGTCAGCAGCGCGGTATGGCCGTCGGCCTCGGCACGGGCGACCACTTCGGCGCCCAGCATGCCGCTGGCGCCCGGGCGGTTCTCCACCACCACCGGCCGCTTCCACTGCTTGCCCAGGCCCTCGGCCAGCGCGCGCGCCAGCACGTCGGTGGCGCCGCCGGCCGGGAACGGCACCACCATACGCACGGTGCGTGCCGGGAAGTCAGCCTGGGCGTGGGCCACGCCCGCGCCCAGCATGCCGGCTGCGAGTCCGCTCCACGCCAGCAATCCGGCGCCGAGGCGGCCCAGGGTACGGCGACGCGGACTACGCTCTCCACTACGACGATCTGCCTGCATGTGCTGTCTCCTTTGGTTTTCCGTGGGCGGGCACGGGCTTTTTGCCGCGTTGCAGGATCCGCCCGGGCCGGTGGGCCGGCCTTGTAGAGGTACTTGCCGGAGAGTGCGCGATGCTGCGGTGCGTGGACAATGACCAGACGCGCCAAAATGATTGGCCGAATCGCTCAGGCGGAAGGCAGGCTTTGGCAAATCCCGATTGTGCGGCGCCGCGCGGGCTTGCTAAGGTGGCGCCATGATGTGGCCAGAGGGCTGAAAGGCCTGGAGAGGCCGGCACCGGCGCGTCGCCGTGACGAGGAGACCCATGCAAACAGCCGTTCTGCCATCGCTGCGCCCGCCGATGCCGGGCAAGCCGCACATTGCCGGCCACGCGCTGCCGGAGGCGCGCCTGCGCGAAGCCGGCAGCCCGGCGGCTTCGGGTGCTACGGTGGAACCACCCGCGCCGGCTCGCCACACCATCGCCATCCAGCATGTGACGCATATCCTGCAGGGCGCGCGGCGGCTCGGCTACGACATCGATGCGCTGCTGCGCCGCGCCGACATCTCGCCGGCCCTGCCGGCCTCGCCCAGCGCGCGCGTGACGCAGGGCCAGTATGCGGCCCTGATCCGCACGCTGCGCCGGGTCATGCGCGATGAGCTGTGGGGCCTGCTGGACCGGCCCGTGACGCCTGGGGTGTTCGCGCAGGTGTGCCGCAGCCTGGTCCATTGCGCCACGCTCGAGGACGCCATCCGCACCGGGCTGCGCCTGTACCGCCAGCATATCGACGCCTTCGCGCCGCGCCTGCATGTGGGCGTCGACGGCAAGACCGCGGCGGTGGTGCTGCATCCGCGTGCGCCCGCGTCGGCGTGCCGCAGCTTTGCCGAATCGACCTTTGTGTTCCATGCCTATGCGCTGGTCAGCTGGCTGGTGGCCGGGCAGATCCCGCTGACGCGGGTCGACCTGAGCGCCGCCGCGTCGCAGGGGCGCACCGATACCGAGCGCGTATTCAAGGCCGCGGTCAGCTACGGGCAGCCCGTTACCGCCCTGCACTTCGACGCCGCCTCGCTGCGCCTGCCGGTGATGCAGGACGCCGCCAGCCTGCGCGACTTCCTGCGCGAGACCCCGCGCAACCTGCTGATCCGCTACCGCGACAACAGCTGCCTGGCGGAACGCATCCGGCAGCACCTGCGCTCGCACCTGGACGACGAACTGCCGTCGCTGGAGCAGATGGCGCAGCTGCTGCGGCTCACGCCGCAGACCCTGCGCCGCCGCCTGCGCGACGAAGGGCGCGGCTACCAGAGCATCAAGGACAGCCTGCGGCGCGACGTGGCCATCGGCATGATGGAGCGTCCCGGCATGACGCTGCAGGACGTGGCGCTGCGGCTCGGTTTTTCCGAGCCGAGCACGTTCCACCGCGCCTTCAAGAAATGGACCGGCGTGGCGCCGGGGGAATACCGGATGCGCGGCATGCGCAAGGAAGGCGTGCCGGCGGCCTAGCCGGCGATGGCGCAGCCGGCGGCTTACTCAAGCCGGATCTCGCCGTCGAAGCGCGCCTGCAGCTTTATCGCCGCCAGCTCCAGCGTCACCGACACCGGCAGGTGCTCGTTGCCGGCCAGCGAGCCGTCGGCCACGGCGCGGGCGACGGCCTGCTCGATCTCGCGCTGGGAATTCACCCCGACCACCTTCAGGAACTTGCGGATGCTGAGGTTGAAGGTTTCTTCGTCCATGGCTGTCTCCGGGAAGGACGCGGCATGCGGCCGCTACCCGGACAGCCTACGCCAGTGACGCAATCCCTGCAGCGGCACGCCGGCCCCCGCGCGCTTGACGCGGCGGCCGGCACGCGCTCAGACCACGCCTTGCTCGCGCAGCCGCGCGATGCGCTCGGCCGACAGGCCCAGCACCGTCTGCAGCACCTGCTCGGTATGCTGGCCCAGGCGCGGCGGCGGCGCATCGTATTGCACCGGGGTGGCCGACAGCCGCAGCGGGCTCTTGACGGTCGGGCACAGGCTGCCGTCGTCGCGCACCAGGTCGACCTGCAGCTCGCGATGCCGCACCTGCGGATCTTCCAGCACCTGGCCATAGTCGTTGATCGGCCCGCACGGGATGCCCTGCGCTTCCAGCGCCTGCACCCAGTGCGCGGTCGGCCGCGTGCGCATATGCGCCTCGAGCAGGGGCACCAGCGTGTCGCGGTGGATGATGCGGCCGGGGCCGGTGGCAAAGCGCTCGTCGGCGGCCAGGTCGGGACGCTCGACACCGCGGCAATACGCCTGCCACTGCCCGTCGTTGCCGGCCGCGACGATCATGTAGCCGTCGGCGGTGGCGAACACATGGTAGGGCACCATGTTGGCGTGCGCGTTGCCGTAGCGCGGCATGGCCTGGCCGGTCACGCGCTGCGCGATGATGGGGGTGGCGCCGACCGCCACCACCGCGTCGAGCAGCGCCATGTCGATATGCTGGCCCTCGCCGGTGCGTTCGGCATGGCGCAGCGCGGCCAGCACGGCCACGGTGGCGTACATGCCGGTCAGCATGTCGACCACCGCCACGCCCACCTTCTGCGGCCCGCCACCGGGCAGGTCGTCGCGCTCGCCGGTGACGCTCATCAGGCCGCCCAGGCCCTGGAAAATAAAGTCGTAGCCGGGCTTGTGCGCGCTCGGCCCGGTCTGGCCATAGCCTGTAATCGAACAGTAGACCAGTGCCGGGTTCACAGCCTTCAGGCTGTCATAGTCCAGCCCGTAGCGCTTCAGGTCGCCGACCTTGTAGTTCTCCAGCACGATCTGCGACTTCGCGGCCAGCTCGCGCACGATCTGCTGCCCCTGCGGGCTGGCGATATCGAGCGTGACCGACTGCTTGCCGCGGTTGGCGCCGGCAAAGTAGGTGGCGTCGCGCGACGGCTGCCCGTCCGCGCCGGGCAGCCACGGCGGCCCCCACGAACGGGTATCGTCGCCGGCGCCGGGGCGCTCGACCTTGATCACCTCGGCGCCCAGGTCCGCCAGGTTCTGCGCGCACCACGGGCCGGCCAGGATGCGCGACAGGTCCAGCACGCGCACGCCGGCAAGCGCGCCGCGCACCGGGGCTTGGCCGGCCGTCATCAGATCGGGTCCCAGCTGATCACGTCGGGCGAGCGCTCCAGCTTGAAGAAGCTGCTGCGCATCGCCGGCATGGCGACCTCGCCCACCGACTCCGGCGTCCAGCCCTCGCTCATATGGACCGAGCGCACCGGACGCGGCTGGCTCATCAGGATGATCTCGTTGGCGCGCACCGCGAAGATCTGGCCGTTGACCTCGCTCGCCGCCGGGCTGGCCAGGTAGACCGCGACCGGGCCGATCTTGCCGGCTTCCATCTTCTGCAGCTTGGCCACGCGCGCCTTTTCTTCCGGCGTTTCGGCGGGGATCGAGCTGGTCATGCGGCTCCACGCGAACGGCGCGATGCAGTTCGAGCGCACGTTGAAACGCTGCATGTCCAGCGCGATCGACTTCGACAGCGCGGCGATGCCCAGCTTGGCCGCCGAATAGTTGGCCTGGCCCAGGTTGCCGATCAGGCCCGAGGTGGAGGTCATGTGCACGTAGGCGCCGCTCTCCTGGTCCTTGAAGTAGTTGGCCGCGGCGCGGCTGACGAAGAAGGTGCCGTTCAGGTGCACGTCGATCACCGAGCGCCATTCTTCCTCGTTCATCTTGAAGAACATGCGGTCGCGCAGGTTGCCTGCGTTGTTGACCACGGCGTCGATGCGGCCGAAGTTGTCGAGCGCGCATTGCACGATGGCGTTGGCGCCGGCCCAGGTCGACACGCTGTCGGTGCTGGCCACGGCTTCGCCGCCGGCGGCGCGGATTTCCTCGACCACGCGCTGCGCGGGCCCGGCGTCGCCGCCCTCGCCGGTCATCGACACGCCCAGGTCATTGACCACCACCCTGGCACCGGCGGCCGCCATGGCCAGCGCGATGCCGCGCCCGATCCCACCCCCGGCGCCCGTCACCAGCGCAACCTTGCCTGCCATCAAACCGCTCATTGCATGTCTCCTCTGAACTCGACCTCTGAATACTTTTTGTGCGGTCACCGACCGCAAACCGGGTGAAACAGCCTCCGCGCAGCGGGCCACGCCCGCCGCTGCGGTCAATCCGGATGTCCACGCCGCAGCGGATACGATAAATTGACGCCCGAGCCTTTGGAATTCACGAATCACAAAACTGGCCTTTGGCCTGACAGAAGCCCATGCATTACGACCTGACCGACCTCCGCCTCTTCCTGAATGTCGGCGAGACGGAGAACCTGACCCGTGCCGCCGAGCGCAGCTTTCTGTCGCTGCCCGCCGCCAGCACGCGGATCAAGCAGCTGGAAGAGGCGTTCCAGACACAATTGCTGATCCGCCAGGTCAAGGGCGTGCGGCTTACGCCGGCCGGCGACGCGCTGCTGCGCCACGCGCGCGAGGTCTTCCGCGAACTCGAATGCCTGCACGCGGACCTGCGCCCGTATGCCAAGGGCGTGAAGGGGCGCGTGCGGCTGCTGGCCAACACCACCGCGACCAACTCGTTCCTCGCCACCGGCGTGTCGCGTTTCCTCAGCGAGAACCCGGACGTGGATATCGAGCTGGAAGAGCACCTGTCGCAGGAGATCGTGTCGGCAATCAGCGCGGGCGCCGCCGACCTCGGCATCGTCGCCGGCGAGGTTGCCACCCAGGACCTGGATGCGATGCATCTGTGCAGCGACGCGCTGATCGTGATCGCGCCGGTCAACCATCCGCTGCCGACCTTCAAGCGGCTGCATTTCGCCGACCTGCTCGATACCTGCCGCTTTGTCGGGCTGAACCAGTTCAGCGCGATCCAGTCATTCCTCGACCGCATTGCCGCCGGCATGGGCAAGCGCATCAGCCTGCGCATCCAGGTGGGCAGCTTCGATGCGGTATGCCGCATGGTCGAGGCCGGCGCCGGCATCGCCATCGTGCCCAACAGCTGCGCGCGCCGCTATGCCAGCCGCAAGGTGCTGCGCTTTATCCCGCTGGAGGACGAATGGGCCAGGCGCGAGCTGCGCCTGGTGCGCCGGCCGGGGCGCGAACTGCCGCAGTTCGCCGAAACCCTGATCCAGTACCTGGTCGACGCCGCGCGCGAGCCCGTCTAGAGCGCCGCGCGGTTTCAGCCTGCGCCGGGCGCGCCGCCCAGGACCATCAGCGCCGCCAGCGGACGCAGCGACACCACCATCACCAGCAACAGCAGGCCCATGGCGAACACGCCCGGCCAGCTGGTGCGGCCGCGGCGTTGCAGCGAGTCGTTCACCAGTTCGGGCGAGTAGTGGTACTCGCGCACATGGCGGATGGTGGCCTCGGCGTGCCAGCGGTACAGCTCATTGCCGTACAGCCCCAGCAGCAGCGCCATCGCGTACAGCAGCGGCCGGCCCGCCATCGGCAGCTGCAGGCCGAACAAAGCATGCAGCAGCGGCTCGGCGCCGACGATCAGCGCATAGACGCCCACCTGCCAGTACATGCGCCGGTAAGCCATCCAGAACGGGCCCAGCAGGCACGCCGCCCAGTTCCACGAGATGCCGCCGTGGGTTTCTGCTACCGACCAGCGCTCGCCGTAGTACGGAAAGCGCGGCCCCACGAATGCGGCCAGCGCCGCGTCGTCACGGATCGATGCATGCATGCCAACCTCCCCTCTGCTGCGTCGGCGGCGCCCTGGCTTCGCGGCGCAACCTGTGCCACAGCATAGGGCGCGCGGGGCCCCGGCTGTGTGCGCCGGCGCGCATTCGGCGCGCGTTGGCCGCGCGAACACCGAGAAAAAGCGTGGATTGGCGCGCAAGGGCACAGACCGGCGCACCGGTCCGTGGTGCGGCGACGTTACTTCCAGCGCTGCAGGATCTGCAGGATGACCAGAGTGAACACCGTGGCAATCACCGCCGTGGTGTCGCGCCCGAGCCCGGCCGCCACGCCGATCGCTGCCACCATCCAGATGCTGGCAGCGGTGGTCAGGCCCTTGATATGGGCTTCGTCGTTCTGCTTGAGGATGGCGCCCGCGCCGAGGAAGCCGATGCCGGCGATCAGCCCCTGCAGCACGCGGCTCATGTCGGCCAGCGGCACGCCCGCCTGCAGCGGCACCAGCACGAACAGCGCCGAGCCCAGCGCCACCAGCATGTGGGTGCGCAGCCCCGCCGCCTTGCCCGAGGACTCGCGCTCATAGCCGATCACGCCGCCGAGCAGCACCGCCATGAACAGCCGCACCAGGATGCGGGTGGCCTCGGCCGCGTCCGGCACATCGGCAAATTCCGCGCGAAGGGTACGGAAGATCTCGGTCCAGACAGACTCCATCGCCAACCTCCGGGGACTAGGGTGCAGGCCTGAGCGTAGCACGGCACACCTGGCACGCGGCAAGACTTGTGCGGCACATCCGTAGTCCCTGCGGCGTGTGCGGCGGCGTCCTACACGGCAAGCGGAAGCTCCCCGACAGTCCCGCCCGCGCGGCATTCCTATATTGGAATCACCAACCACAGTCCTCCCATGGAGTTGCACCATGCCCTATATCCTCGCCTGGCTACTTGGTGTTCCGGCCTTTGTCCTGGTCCTGATCTGGCTCTTCGTCCACTGATCGGCAGGCGGTGCCACGGCACCGGCCCACCCTCCACCGGCGCTCCGCGCGCCACACCTGCACGCCCGGTTCGCCGGGCGTCTTGCATGGTGGCGCGGCCTTCGCTGCGACGCTTGCTGCCCACCTAAGCCGGCCCTAAGCCGCTCTTTCGCAAATCCGAATTTCAGCGTGCAGGGGGCTCGGGAATAATGGCCTCCAGTTCCAATCGACCCGGCCACCATGCACGCAGACCAGGATCCCGACCAGCTGTACCCCGAAATCCGCGAGGCGGTGCGCAGCCTGTGCGCGGGCTTCGATTCGGCGTACTGGCAACGGGTGGAAGAGCAGGAAGCCTTTCCCGAAAGCTTTGTGCAGGCGCTGACGCAGGCCGGCTGGCTGTCGGCGCTGATTCCGGAAGCCTATGGCGGCTCGGGGCTGTCGCTGACCGCGGCGTCGGTCATCATGGAGGAAATCAACCGCAGCGGCGGCAATTCCGGCGCCTGCCACGGGCAGATGTACGTAATGGGCTGCCTGCTGCGCCATGGTTCCGACGCGCAGAAGCAGCGCTGGCTGCCGGCCATCGCCTCGGGCGAGCTGCGCATGCAGTCGATGGCCGTGACCGAGCCCAGCACCGGCACCGACACCACCAAGCTGAAGACCACCGCGGTGCGCCAGGGCGACAAGTACATCGTCAATGGGCAGAAGGTCTGGATCTCGCGCGTGCAGCACTCGGACCTGATGCTGCTGCTGGCGCGCACCACGCCGCTGGACCAGGTCAAACGCAAGTCGGACGGCCTGTCGGTCTTCGTGGTCGACCTGCGCGACGCCATCGGCAAGGGCCTGACCGTCAAGCCGATCCGCAACATGGTCAACCACGAGACCAACGAGCTGTTCTTCGACAACCTGGAAGTCCCCGCCGACAACCTGATCGGCGAGGAAGGCAAGGGTCTGAAGTACATCCTCGACGGCCTCAACGCCGAGCGCATCCTGATCGCCGCCGAGTGCATCGGCGACGGCTACTGGTTCGTCGAGCGCGCCAGCAACTACGCGCGCGACCGCATCGTGTTCGACCGCCCGATCGGCCAGAACCAGGCCGTGCAGTTTCCGATCGCGCGCGCCTATGTCAACGTCGAGGCGGCCAGCCTGATGCGCTACCAGGCGGCGCGGCGGTTCGACGCCGGCAGGCCCTGCGGCAAGGAAGCCAATATCGCCAAGCTGCTCGCCGCCGATGCCTCGTGGGAAGCCGCCAACGTCTGCCTGCAGACGCATGGCGGCTTCGGCTTCGCCGCCGAATACGACATCGAGCGCAAGTTCCGCGAAACCCGCCTGTACCAGGTGGCGCCGATCTCCACCAACCTGATCCTGTCCTACGTGGCCGAGCACGTGCTCGAGTTGCCGCGTTCGTTCTGAGAACCCTACATGTCCCACTCCTCCCAAGGCATCCGCCCGCTCGACGGCATCCGCGTGGTCTCGCTCGAGCACGCCGTGGCCGCGCCTTTCGCCACGCGCCAGCTGGCCGACCTGGGCGCGCGCGTGATCAAGGTCGAGCGTCCCGGCGTGGGCGACTTCGCGCGTGGCTATGACCAGTCGGTGCACGGCCAGGCCTCTTACTTCGTCTGGCTCAACCGGGGCAAGGAAAGCCTGGCCCTGGACCTGAAGGACAATGAAGCGCAGGCCATCCTGCACCGCCTGCTGGCCGATGCCGACGTGCTGGTGCAGAACCTCGCCCCTGGCGCCGCCGCCCGCATGGGCCTGGATTTCGACACCCTGCACGGCAAGTACGAAAAGCTGATCGTCTGCGACATCTCCGGCTACGGCGACTCGGGCCCCTATCGCGACAAGAAGGCCTATGACCTGCTGATCCAGGCCGCCGCCGGCCTGGTGGGCCTGACCGGCGGCCCGAACGAGCCGTCGCGCGCCGGGGTGTCGATCGCCGACATCGCGGCCGGCATGTACGCGTACAGCGGCATCCTCTCGGCGCTGCTGCAGCGCGGCCGCACCGGCCAGGGCCTGCGCGTGCAGGTGACCATGTTCGAGGCGATGGCCGAGTGGATGAACCAGGTGCTGTATTTCGGTCACTACGGCGGCACGCCGCCGGCGCGCTTCGGCGCCTCGCATCCGACCATCGCCCCGTATGGCGTGCATCGCACCAGCAATGGCAGCGTGATCTTCAGCGTGCAGAACGAACGCGAGTTCGCCAACTTCTGCGAGATCGTGCTCGGCGATCGCGCGCTGGCGCAGGACGAGCGCTATTCCAGCAATACCGCGCGCGTGCGCAACCGCCCCGAACTGACCGCGCTGATCGAGGCGCGCTTTGCCTCGCTGACGGTGGCGCAGGCCGAGGCGCTGCTGGACCAGGCGCAGATCGCCAATGCGCCGATGAACGACATCGAGGCGGTGTGGAACCATCCGCAGCTGCAGGCGCGCCAGCGCTGGCGCGAAGTCTCCACCCCGAACGGCCCGATCGGCGCGCTGCTGCCGCCCGCCAACCTGTCGGGCGTCGAACCGGTCATGGGCGACGTGCCGGCGCTGGGCGCGCACAGCCGCAGCATCCTGGCCGAGCTGGGCTACGGCGAGACCGACATCGACGCCCTGGCTGACAAGCGCACCATCTGAGCCAATACCGGCGCCCGGCCAGCCGGGCGCCCTTCTTTTTCCGCAAGCACTGTTCAATCTCCGGAGCCGGCATGAGCCAAGCCGCAGACACCACTTACCCGACCCGCCAGCTTTGCGAATTCCTGGCCAACCTCAAGCTGGCCGACGTGCCCGCGCCCGTGATCGAGCGCACCAAGGACCTGTTCCTGGACTGGATTGCCTCGGCCATCGCCGGCAAGGACGCCCCGGCCGTGCGCAAGCTGCAGGAGTTCGCCGCGGCCATGGGCCCGTCCGACGGCGCCGCCGAAGTGCTGGTCGACCGCCGCCGTACCTCGCCCTACTTCGCCGCGCTGATCAACGGCGCGTCCTCGCACGTGGTCGAGCAGGACGACGTGCACAACGGCTCGGTGCTGCATCCGGCCGCGGTGGTGTTCCCGGCCGTGGTCGCCGCCGCGCAGGCCGAGGGCAAGACCGGTGCCGAGGTGCTGCTGGCGTCGATCGCCGGCTATGAAGCCGGCATCCGCATCGGCGAATTCATGGGCCGCTCGCACTACCGCGTGTTCCACACCACCGGCACCGTCGGCACGCTGGCCGCCGCCGCGGCGGTGGCCAAGCTGTTCGGCCTCGACGCCGAAGGCATCAACCAGGCGCTGGGCTCGGCCGGCACGCAGGCCGCCGGCCTGTGGGAATTCCTGCGCGACGCCGCCGATTCCAAGCAGCTGCACACCGCCAAGGCCGCCGCCGACGGCCTGCAGTCGGCGTGGCTGGCGCGCGCCGGCTTTACCGGCGCGAAGCAGATCCTCGAAGGCGCCCAGGGCATGGCCGCCGGCATGTCGAGCGATGCCAACCCCGCCTGCCTGACCGATGGCCTGGGCACGCGCTGGGCCACCGCGGAGACCTCGTTCAAGTTCTTCGCGTCGTGCCGCCACACCCACCCGGCTGCCGATGCGCTGAAGGCGCTGATGCAGCGCGAAGGCGTTGCCGCCGACCAGATTGCCAGCGTCACCACGCATGTGCACCAGGGTGCCATCGACGTGCTCGGCCCGGTGGTCAATCCCGCCACCATCCACCAGGCCAAGTTCTCGATGGGCACGGTGCTGGGGCTGGTGGCCGTGCATGGCCACGCCGGCCTGGGCGAGTTCGAGCAGCATGCGCTGCAGGACCCCGCGGTGGCCGCGTTCCGCGGCAAGGTCGACATGGAGCTGGATGCCGAGATCAACGCCGCCTACCCGCGCCAGTGGATCGGCCGCGTGACGGCAAAGACCACCGACGGCCGCACGCTGGCCGCGCGCGTCGACGTGCCCAAGGGCGATCCCGACAACACGCTGTCGCGCCCGGAACTGGAAGCCAAGGCGCTGCAGCTGGGCGCGTTCCGCCAGGGCGCCAGCGAGGCCGAAATGCGCGCCATCATCCAGCGTGTGTGGGCACTCGAGCAGGCCCCGAACGTCAACGACTGGCTGCCCGCCGCGCGCTGAGGATCGCCATGTCCACCGCCGTTACCTACCTGTTCGTGCCGGGCGACCGGCCCGAGCGCTTCGACAAGGCCGCCGCCGCCGGCCCCGATGTGATGATCCTCGACCTCGAGGACGCGGTCCACCCGGACGCCAAGCCCGCCGCGCGCGAAGCCATCGCCGCATGGCTGGCCCGCCGGCCCGGCGCCAACGCCTTCGTGCGCATCAACGACAGCGCCTCGCCTGCCTTTGCCGCCGACCTGGCCTGGCTGCGCGCGCTGCCCCCGGGCACCGCGCTGGCCGGGCTGCTGGTACCCAAGGCCGAGGATGCCGCCGCGCTCGACACCATCGCCCAGGCCCTGCAAGCGATCAGCCCGCAGGGCGAACTGGTCGCCATCATCGAGACCGCGCTGGGCCTGCACCAGGTCGATGCCGTGGCAGCGGCCAGCGGCGTGGCGCGCCTGGCCTTCGGCTCGCTCGACTATGCGGTCGACCTGGGCTGCAGCCACACCCGCGACGCCCTCGCCTTCGCGCGCGCGCGCATCGTGCTGGCCTCGCGCGTGGCCGGGCTGCCGCCGCCGGTCGACGGCGTCACCACCGCGCTCAAGGACGAAGCCGTGCTCGCCGGCGATGTCGCCTACGCACGCGAACTCGGCTTTGCCGGCAAGCTGTGCATCCACCCGGCGCAACTGGGTGCGGTCCGCGCCGGCTTCCTGCCCAGCCCCGAGCAGCTCGACTGGGCCCGGCGCGTGCTCGACGCCACCGCCAGCGGCAGCCACGCGGTGCAGGTCGATGGCAAGATGGTCGACCGGCCCGTGATCGAGCAGGCCCGCCGGCTGCTCGCGCTGGCGCCATAGCGCACCCTCCGACTCCCCTCATGCATCTGAAGGCCACCTGCCATGACTGACGCCACTTCTGAACTCGAACGCCTGCGCGGCTGGATCGGCCGCAGCGAAACGCGCACCGAAACGCTGTCGCCGGAACCGGTCGCCGGCCTGGCCGCCACCTTCGACCTCGACCCCGAAGCCATCGCCGCCGGCCCGCTGCCGCCGCTGTGGCACTGGCTCTACTTCCTGCCGCGCGCGCCACAGCGCGAACTCGGCCGCGACGGCCACCCCACCCTGGGCGGCTTCATGCCCCCGGTGCCGCTGCCGCGCCGCATGTGGGCCGGCAGCGAAGTCAGCTTCAACCATCCGCTGCATATCGGCGACACCGTCACGCGCACCTCCACCATCCGCGACGTCCAGTACAAGACCGGCCGCACCGGCGAGCTCTGGTTCGTCGCCGTCGACCACGAACTGACCGTCAACGGCAACACCGCCGTCAACGAGCGCCACGACATCGTCTACCGCGCCATGCCGGACCCCACCAAGCCGCAACCGCCACGCCCGCGCCTGGAGCAGACCGCGCAATGGCAGCGCACGCTGCAGGCCGATCCGGTCATGCTGTTCCGCTATTCGGCGCTGACCTTCAACGGCCACCGCATCCACTACGACCGCCAGTACACGCGCGAGGTCGAAGGCTATCCCGGCCTCGTGGTGCACGGCCCGATGCAGGCCATGCTGATGCTGGACCTGGTGGCGCGCGAGCAGCCCAAGGCGCGCGTGCGCCGCTTCGGGTTCCGAGGGCTGGCGCCGCTGTTCGACCAGGACACCATCACGGTCGGTGGCGCGGCCGATCCGGCGCAGCCGGGGCGGCTGGAGCTGTGGACGGGGGATGATGCTGGCGGGCAGGCGATGCAGGGGTGGGCGGAGGTTGAGGGGAAATAAAGATAAGCGCGGCGGGCATGCTGCAGGCGGACGCATCCATCCGCTTGCCAGCGTTGCGCCGCCTCGCCGATGCGCGCCCCGGCTTCTGTTATCGCCCGATCGCCAGGCGAACGGGCTTGCCAATGCGGCTCAACATCTCGACCAGTGTGTCGATGGTGAACTTGGACGTCTTTCGGTTCACGACGTCGGACACGCGCGGACGAGACACCATCAGGATTTCTGCAGCGTCCGCCTGCTTCAGGTGATGCTGCTCGATCCATGCAGCCAGCTCGTCCATGAGTTGTTCCTTCAACTGCAAAGTGTCGTTGATCTGCTTTTTCGACGCGGCCTGCAGCCGCTTGGCTTCCGCCGGCGGAAAACCCAGTTCCAGGAACAGGTTGGCGCCCGGCTTGGTGACGTGGCGAATCTGGGTGTCGATCTTCATGGTTTGCCATTCCTCGCGTTGACGAATCCGCGGCGCGCTTCGTGCAGGTCGGCACGAAGCCTCGTGGGCCGAGATTGATTAACCGACCATCGCCTCCTCAATTCCCTCCGCGACGTCTTCTACCTTGTCGGCCAGCAATCCAAGGGACGCTTGACACAGCCCTCGCAAGGCATCCAACGTAGCCGCCTGCAAGGCTACGCTCCCCTCTTCCTGTGCATCGCATTCGCTGTGAGTCACCAACGTCAGCACGCATGCGATGCCTCGTGCAACCGCATCGGCCTGGTCCAACAGATTCAATAACAAGAGTTGCCGAGGAACAGGCAGCGCGTCCTTACGCGCTGCACGCCGGGTTTCGGGACTGAACCGCGAAAGAGAATCATCTAGTCGAGGCGGGATGAAGGCGTTGGGTTCGATGGTGGACTGGTGCATTGTTGACCTCCGTAAGGTAGAAGAAGAGGTAGCGTCAACCAGGTTCTCACTCCCGGCTTCTGCTGTGTCAGAAGCCCAGCCAGTCTAGAGCCGCTTGCCGTTCACAATCAAGGCGCAGATTGTGAAGGATGGATACGTCGCGTCAATCGTAGAAGTTACCAAGCTCAACGTAGCGCTAAGAGTAAACCGGATGGTCTACTTCGTTGAAGCGCCGGCCCTCACCCCCGCCCCTCTCCCGCAAGCGGGAGAGGGGAGCAAACAAGCGGGAGGAAACACGCTGTTGGGATCGCACGCGACAGCGCGGTGCGAGCGCAGCGACGCACTCCGTGCCAGAGCAGTAGACCTAAGATAGGGAGCGCGCGCAGCGCAGCCGAAGGCGTCCCACCGATAGCGCCAGCAGCAGGCTGCCTACACCCTGTTGGGATCGTTCAAAAGTGGGTGATCTCAGGCACCGCCCCTGACTCACATAGCGTTAGCAGGATCGAACGGGCACCCACGCCAAACGGAAATCACCACCGCCCGACCCACCAACGCCGTCAAATTGATTGCCAGCCGCACAGGCGACGCGTTTCTTGCCTACTTCTTGGCGCTCGGCCAAGAAGTAGGTCGCCGGCTACGCCGGCGAAACAGCCACGCCAGTCAAGAGCGCTCATCCAAAAATACACCCGCGCCCCCCCCAACAACAACAAGGCCGGCTTCCCGCCGGCCCCATCGCGCCAACCAAGAAAATCCTTTCAATCCGCCTGGATATTCGCCTTCTTCACCACCCCACCCCACAACGCCAGTTCCCGCTGAATCCGGTCCCCCAGCGCCTTGGGTGTACTGATATTGACGTCATACCCACCAGCAGTCATCCGCTGCCGGAAGGCCGCATCCTCCCCCACCGCCTTCTGCGCCTTGACCAGCTTGTCCACCACATCGGCCGGCAGCTTCTGCGGTCCCACCAGCGCGTACCAGCCCGTCAGGTCATAGTCCTTCTGGCCCGACTCGATCATGGTCGGCACGTTGGGCAGCGCCGGGTTGCGGGTCTTGGACGTGACCGCCAGCGCGCGCACCTTGCCGCCGTTGATATGGCCGATGGCGGTGCCGGTGATGTCGAACATGAACGTGACCTTGCCGCTCATCACGTCGGCCATCGCCGGCGCGTTGCCCTTGTACGGCACGTGCAGCATCTTCACGTTGTTCATCTGTGCCAGCAGTTCCGCCGACAGGTGATTGGACGCACCCACGCCGGCGGAGCCGAAGGAGACGCCCTCAGGGTTCTTGCGGGCGTAGGCGACCAGCTCGCCGACGTTTTTGGCGGGGAAGTCCTTGTTCACCAGCAGCACGTTGGTGTAGTCGGTGATCAGGCCGATGTAGGTGAAGTCCTTGACCGGATTGAAGTTGACCGAGTGCTGGATCAGCGGCGTCATGGTCATGGTGGGACTGGCGACGAAATACAGCGTGTAGCCGTCCGGCGCCGCCTTGGCGGTCATGTCGGCGGCGATTGCGCCGCTGGCGCCGGCGCGGTTGTCGACCACCACCGGTTGCTTGAGCACGCGGCCGAGCTGCTCGGCGTAGATGCGTGCGGCGGTATCGACCGGGCCGCCGGGCGCGTAGCCCACCAGCAGCTTGACCGGGCGCGACGGGTAGGCGTCCGCGGCCCATGCCGCGCCCTGCAGCAGCAGCGTGGCGGTCAGTGCCGCCAGCGTCTTCCATGTTTTCATTTGTAATCTCCTCCAGGATGGCTTATTGCCCGGGGCCGCGTGCCCCGGGGGCTTAGTCGAGCATGGCGCGCAGCGGCTGCTTGAGCAGCTTGCCGCTCGCCGTGGTCGGAATCACGTCGACGGTGCGGACTTCGGCCGGTCGCTTGTACGGCGCGAGGCTGTCGCGCAGGTAGGTGTCCAGCGCCTTGCGGTCGAGCTCGGCGCCTTCCTGCAGTTCGATGAAGGCCACCACCTCTTCGTTGCCGTCGGCCGTGGTACGCCCCACCACCGCGGACTGGCGCACGCCGGCAAAGGCGTTGATCACCGACTCCACTTCGATCGGGTACACGTTGAAGCCGGAACGGATGATCAGGTCCTTGGAGCGGCCGGAAATGAACAGCGCGCCGTCGGCGTCGAGATAGCCAAGGTCGCCGGTATTGAGCCAGCCGCCCGGCAGCAGCGCCTCGGCGGTCTGTTCGGGATTGCGGTAGTAGCCGACCATCACGCCCGGGCCGCGCACGCGGATCTGGCCGCGTTCGCCGGCTGGCAGCGGCTTGCCTTCGGCGTCGGTGATGGCGATCTCCACGCCTTCGACGATATAGCCGGCCGAGCAATCGGCGCGCGGCGCGTCCATGCGCGTGATGAAGAGCGAGCCGGCGTATTCGGTGATGCCGTAGCCGTGGTGCAGCGGCTGGCCGAACAGCGTTTCGACGTCGCGCTTGAGGGTGGGATCGAGCGGCGCGCCGCCGGTATAGAGGTAGCGCAGGCGCGGATAGGCGCCCGGCTTCGCGCCCAGCGCGGGCGCCACCGCCATGATGCGCGTGAACATGGTCGGCACGCCCTGCAGGATGGTGACGCCGGGTGCAGCCAGGGCCTCGAACACTTCATTGGCGTCGAAGCGCGGCCGCAGGAACAGGCTGGCGCCGGCGTACAGCGTGGCCATCAGCACGGTGGCGATGCCGAAGATATGCGACATCGGCAGCGCGCCGTAGGCCACGTCGGCGGGGCCCATGTCGCGCGAGGTGGCGGAGATGCGCGCAAACTGCGTCAGCCCCGCGTGCGGCACCATCACGCCCTTGGGCGCGCCGGTGGTGCCGGAGGTATAGATCAGCGTGGCGACGCGGCGGGCCAGCTCGGCAGGTTCGCGCTGCGGGGCACGATCTGCACGCGCCACGCGCATGCCATCGTCATAGACTGCGCAGCCAGTGGCCTGCGCACCCAGCCGCTCGCCGTGCGCCGCGGCCACGTCGGAAACATGGCCGGTGAACAGCACCAGCGCCGGCTGCGCGTGGCCGCGGATATTGTCGATCTCGCGCGCGGACAGGCGCGCGTTGACGTTGATCGGCCACGCGTGCAGCAGGCTGCAGGCGAACAGCGTGACCACCATCTCGTTGCAGTTCTCGCCCACGACCATGACCCGGTCGCCCTCGCCTGCGCCCTGCGCCGCCAGCCAGTCACGCGCGGCTTCGATGCGCCGCCACAGCTCGCCATAGCTGACGACGGTACCGTTCTCGTACAGGCATGGGGCCTGCGGGGTCTGCGCGGCCCAGTGGGCGGGGATCTCGTGGATGAATTGGGGGCGGAAGGAAGACATGGTGCTGGGGATCTCTCGAATGCGAGCTGAGTCGGATATGCGGCGGAATGCACCCGGCCACATCAAAACCGGCCGCATCAGTTTGCGGCAACCCTCGCGCCGCAGCCATTTGGAATTCACTAAGGTCGTGTTCGTCCATGCGAGGGTCCGCACGCTGGCGCCCATGGCAAGCGTTGCCGGGTGCGCCTGGTTCCGCCTGCGCGAAGGACGCCTTCCGGATTGATAAAGCAACGAATCCCGGCCCGCCAATACAATCGGCCGGCACAGCAAGGGCTTGCGCCATGGCGCGCCGCACAACCCGGCAACACTGCCGGTTCGCGCGCCGGTCCGGCGCGGCCCGCGTACCACAGGGGACATTCAGATGGATTTGCGTTTCACCGCCGAGGAACAGGCCTTCCGCGAGGAAGTCCGCGCTTTCGTGCAGGCAAAATTGCCGGAAGACATCCGCAACAAGGTGCTCAACCACCAGCGCGTGGAGAAGGACGACTACGTCCGCTGGCACCGCATCCTGCAGGCGCAGGGCTGGGGCGCGCCCACCTGGCCGAAGCAATGGGGCGGCACCGGCTGGACCGCGCTGCAGCGCCTGATCTTCGAGATCGAGACCTTACGCGCCGGCGCGCCGCGCCTGCTGCCGTTCGGCCTGACCATGATCGGCCCGGTGCTGATGAAGTACGCCAGCCCGGAGATGCAGCAGCGCTTCCTGCCGCGCATCCCGGGCGTGGAAGACTTCTGGTGCCAGGGCTACTCCGAGCCGGGCTCGGGTTCCGACCTGGCCTCGCTGAAGACCCGCGCGGTGCGCAAGGGCGACAAGTACATCGTCAACGGCCAGAAGACCTGGACCACGATGGCGCACTTCGCCGACTGGATCTTCTGCCTGGTGCGCACCGATCCCGAAGCCAAGGCGCAGGAAGGCATCTCGATGCTGCTGATCGACATGAAGTCGCCCGGCGTGACGGTGCGCCCGATCACCACGCTCGACGGCGGCCACGATGTCAACGAGACCTGGTTCGAGGACGTGGAAGTGCCGGTCGAGAACCTGGTCGGCGAAGAGAACCGCGCCTGGACGTACGCCAAGTACCTGCTCGGCCATGAGCGCACCGGCATCGCCGGCATCGGCCATTGCCACCGCGAGCTGCGCCAGCTCAAGCACTACGCCGCGCAAGCCACCGACGGCGCCGGCCGTCCGCTGATCGAGGACGTGCGCATGCGCGACAAGATCGCGCGCGTCGAGATGGACATCATGGCGCTTGAGATGCTGCTGCTGCGCGTGGCCACGCAGGCCGCCGGCACGCCGGGACCCGAAGCATCGATCGTCAAGATCCGCGGCTCCGAGGTGCAGCAGGACCTGGCCATGCTGATGATGGAAGTGGCCGGCCCCAATGCCTGGCCGTACTCGCCCGACTGGCTCGAGCCCGGCGCCACGCAGCCGGTGTCCGGTCCGGAGTGGGCCGCGCCGGCGGCCTCCACCTACTACGACATGCGCAAGACCTCGATCTACGGCGGCGCGACCGAAGTGCAGAAGAACATCATCTCCAAGATGATCCTGGGTTTCTGAAGGGATAGCTGACATGGACTTTACCTACAGCGAAGAGCAGCAGATGCTGGCGGACAGCCTGCGCCGCTTCATCGATACCGAATACACCTTCGAGGCCCGCCGCAAGAGCGCGCGCCAGGGCGAAAGCCTGGATCGCGGCGTGTGGAACAAGCTGGCCGAGATGGGCGTGCTGGGCCTGACCGTGCCGGCGGACTTCGGCGGCTTCGGCGAAGGCCCGGCCAGCCAGCTGGTGGTGCAGCGCGAGCTGGGCCGCGGCCTGGTGCTGGAGCCGGTCACGCCCAGCGGCGTGATGGCCGCCGCCATCCTGTCCGCCCACGGCAGCGATGCCCAGAAGCAGGAGTGGCTGCCCGCGATCGCGTCCGGCGAGCGCATCGTCACGCTGGCCTACCTGGAGCCGACCACGCGCTACCGCCCGGAATCGGCCCGCGCCAGCGCCGAGCGCAGCGGCGACGGCTATGTGATCAGCGGCAGCAAGAGCGTGGTCTGGCACGGCGCCGCCGCCGACGCCTACCTGCTGACCGCGCGCGTCTCGGGCAGCAACGAGATCGCGCTGTTCCTGGTGCCGCGCGACAGCAAGGGCCTCACGGTGACCGCCTACCCGACCATCGACGGCCAGCGCGCCGCCGACCTGTCGCTGCAGAACGTTGCCGTGCCGGCCAGCGCGCTGGTGGGCCAGCCCGCCGACGGCCTGGCGGCACTGGGTGTCGGCCTGGAGCACGGCATCGCCGCGCTGTGCGCCGAGGGCGCGGGCGCGATGGAAAAGCTGATCCAGATCACCGGCGAATACCTGGGCACGCGCCAGCAGTTCGGCAAGCCGCTGGCCAGCTTCCAGGCGCTGCAGCACCGCATGGCCGACATGCTGGTGCAGAAGGAGCTGGCGCTGTCGATGGCCTACGTCGCCGCGCAGGCGCTGGACGAGACCGATCCTGCCGCGCGCCGCCGCATGCTGTCGGCGGCCAAGGTGACGGTGGCCCGCGCCGGCCGCTTTGTCGGCCAGCAGGCGGTGCAGCTGCACGGCGGCATGGGCATGACCGACGAGCTGTCGGTGGGCGACTACTTCAAGCGCCTGACCATGCTGGACCAGCTTCTGGGCGACAGCGATTACCACCTGCAGCGTTTTGGGGAAGTGATGGAGGCTTGATTCAGGCCCTTGCGACCTGTCAGGACTACGGAGGCCGGGCACTTGCCCGGCCTTTTTGTTGCCTGGCCTCAACCTAGGGGAAATCCACTAGTCCGTTCCAACGATTCCCGGCCGCGGCGCCGTCACTACCCTGTGACCACAGGCACGGACGTCGCCGGCCATTCCCAAGGAGCGAGACTGCAATGACATCCACTACACATCGACTGCTGCGCGGCGGCCTGCTGGTGACCAGCATGGCACTGGCCGCCGCATCGTGGGCGAAGGTCACCCCCGAAGACCTCAAGCAGCTTGACGGCAACCTCACGCCGATGGGCGCCGAGCGCGCCGCCAGCAAGGACGGCGATGTGCCGGCCTGGAGCGGCAAATGGCTGGGCACGCCGCCGCAGGTCAAATACCAACGTGGCGAGCGCTACCCGGACCCGTACGGCGACGAGAAGCCGCTGTTCGTCATCACCGCGCAGAACATGGCGCAGTATGCCGAGCGGCTGACCGAAGGCCAGAAGGCGATGTTCAAGAAGTACCCCGACACCTTCAAGATGCCGGTGTATCCCAGCCATCGCGATTTCCGCTACGAAGACGCGGCCTACAAGGACATCCGCACCTACGCCACCACCGTCAGCATGACCCCCGACGCCAACGGCCTGAAGGATGCTGGACCGCAGGTGCCCTACCCGATCCCGAAGACGGCGATGGAGCTGCTGTGGAACCAGCGCTTCTCGTCGGCCATCGGCGCCGAGAAGGCGCAGTATGACCAGGCCGTGGTCTATCCCAACGGCTCGATCGCCTGGGGCCGGGTCTCGTACAACATCTTCTCGCCGCGCAATCACGGCAAGTTCGACCCTGAAAACAAGCTCAACGACCGCTCCTTCTTCCGCACCGCCACCGACCTGCCGCTGCGCGACCGCGGCCAGGTGATCGTCGGCTATGCGGTGTGGGACCAGGAAGGCTCGGACACCAACCGGACCTGGATCTACAACCCGGGCACGCGGCGCGTGCGCCAGGCGCCGGAGTTCGGCTTCGACCAGCCGCAGGGTCCCGGCGGCTTCCGCACCGTGGATGACGACCGCCTCTTCAACGGCTCCGGCGAGCGCTACAACTGGAAGATCGTCGGCAAGAAGGAAATCTACGTCCCGTACCACAACTACAAGCTGCTGAGCGCTTCGGTCAAGTACAAGGACCTGCTCACCAACGGCCACGCCAACCCGGACGTGATGCGCTACGAGCTGCACCGTGTATGGATACTGGAGGCCACGCTCAAGTCCGGCTTCCGTCACCAGTATGCCAAGCGCGTGCTGTTCCTCGACGAAGACAGCTGGCAGGCCCTGGCCGCCGACAACTACGACGGCCGCGGCCACCTGTGGCGCACCAACCTGCAGGCTTCGGTCTATGCCTATGATGCGCGCCGCTACTACCCGACCACCACGTTCTATCATGACCTGATCTCGGGCGCGTACCTGGCCGACCGCTTGACCAACGAAGGGCCGATGCCGAAGCTGAACAACAGCCCGGAGTTCAGCGAGGCCTTCTTCTCGCCGGACGCGGCGCGCGGATCGGGTACCTGATTGCGGCATTAGTGCAGGCCGGGCGCGCCGATTGCGCCTGGCAACGCTTCAAAGGGCCTGCGGGCCCTTTATTGCTTTGCGGCGTATCGAAGGCGGCTAGATGGAGTGCTCGTGCGGGCGACGGGCCAAGGCGGTGTTGGTGGTTCGGGCGGTGGCGACTGACGGCGTGGCGGTTGGTGATTCGACCCTGCTGACGCTACCTGGATGTGCTGGCGTTCGAGGTCGGATGGACGAACCCGAGGTTGGTCCGGTGGCAGCTGCTGGCGAGGTTATTGGTGGGACGCCTTCGGCTGCGCTGCGCGCCGCCCTGTCTCAGGTCTTCGGCTCTGGCACGGAGGACGTCGCTGCGCTCGCACGCGTTGTATGAACCAAAAAAACGCCGGCCGCATTGTTCCACGCCGGCCGGCGAAGTGCTACTGGCGTCCACCTGGAGCCATGCGGCGCGGCCCGCGCGCATCGTCCACGCGCGCGAACGGCCTCAGAACCTCAGCGGCCGCTGCGCGGCATCCAGCCCGCCATCGATGAACAGCACGCTGCCGTGCAGGTAAGCCGCCTGCGGGCCGCACAGGAAGGCGATCAGCTCAGCCACTTCCTCCGGCCGGGCGCGGCGGCCCAGCGGCGCAACGAAATCACGGATGGCATCGCCGTAGCGCGGATCCGCCAGCCCGGCCTGCAGCAGCGGCGTTTCCACCGCGCCCGGCGCCACCACATTGAGGCGCACACCCGCCCGCCCCCACGCCAGCGCGCGTTGCCGCGCGGCGGCCGTCACCGCATGCTTGGAGCTGGCGTAGGCAATGTATCCGGCCTGGTCGCGCGTGGCTTCGGCCTGCGCGGCAGCGGCCAGCATGGCCAGCACGCCAGCCTCGGCATTGGCGAGGTAGGCGTCGCGCAGCGGGCTGCCGTCCCATGACTGCAGCGTCGCCGAGTTGGAAGACACTACCACGGCGCACGGCTGCGTGCCCTCGCGCAGCGCATCGAACAAGCCATCCAGCAACGCCACCACGCCGAAGTAGTTGACCGATGCCACCAGCGTGGCCGGGTCGACATGCGGGCCCAGGCCGGCGCAGCAGACCAGCTGGTCGAGGCGGCCGCCCGACTGCGACAGCACGGCATCGATCGCCGCGGCGCGGCCTGCTTCGGTGGAAAGATCGGCCAGGATGTCGGCGTCGCGCAGGTCGACCCCGATCACGCGGCAGCCGTCGGCCAGCATGCGCCGGCGCACCGCCGCGCCCATGCCGGACGCGGCGCCGGTAACGATCACGGTTTTCATGGTCAGTCCTCGAACACGTGGCGCAGCGCCGGCGGCTCGATATTGCCCGGGTTCATCTCGACCACGCGCCGTGCCACGCTGGACGGCCGCACCTGCTCGACGTCGGTATAGAACTGCTGGTACCAGTCGCGCATCTGGTACATCGGCCCGTCGCCTTCGCACAGCAGCGGGTTGTCGATGCGGATCTTGCTGTCCCAGATCGCCACGTCCTCGTAGAACGCGGCGCGGGCCTGGTCGACATAGGCCTGCGCCATGGCGCGGTTCTGCTCGTCGGACAGACCGGGGACCTTCTTCACCAGCACGCCATAGCGCAGCACGAAGCTGTTCAGGTCGATCGGCACATGGCAGTTCAGCAGCACCGAATGGATCTCCTGGTCGCCCATTCGCCCGCTCATGTCGGTGATGTGGTAGGCCGGACCGAAGTACGTGGACAGCGCCGTCAGCTGCGAGTCGCCGGAGAGCCGCGCGCTGCGCCCGATCATCAGCTGGGTGGCCTTGTGGTCCTCGAACAGGTTGGCGAAGTAGTCCACCGGCGCGCCATGGACGGTGCCGAAATGCGCCATGTCGGAGATATTGTCGACCAGCTCGCGGCAGTTGGTGCGGATCACCATCTCGTCCATGGCCCAGTCTGACCACTCGTCCGAGAAGCAGGCGTCGATACGCGGGATGGCGACTTCCGGCGGTGCCGGCCGGCCCTCGGGATCGTGCCAGATAAACAGCAGGCGGTTCTGCTCGCAGGTCTCCCAGGCGCCGATGCGCGCCTTGGGCGGCACCCGCTTGCAATAGGGGATGGACTTGCACGCGCCGTCGCCGCCCCATTGCCAGCCGTGGAACGGACATACCAGGTTGTCGCCCTGCACGGTGCCGGTGCTGAGGTCGGCGCCCATGTGCGGACAGTGGCCGTCGATCACGCGGATGGCGCCGGTCGAGTCGGCAAATGCCGCCAGGCGCCTGCCGAAGATGTCCAGCGTGTGCGGCTTGCCGTCGCGGTAGCTGTCGGCCAGGCCCAGGCAATGCCAGCCGCGCGCGTAGCGGGCCTCGGGCGGGCGCGATTCGATCTTGTAGCCTTGAACGCTCATGGCGTCTGTCTCCTTGAAATCCCGTGGGACCTTCAAGATAGGGGCGTAAGGCCCTGGCCTCATCGTCCCATCGGACTACTGCAGCGCAACCATGCGGGTCAGCGCCGGGTCGTTGCCGGGGCCATGCACGCAGCTGACGCCGGCGGGATCGTAGATCCTGGCCACGCAGCCGTTGCAGCTATCGCAGGCCGAATGCCGCAGCGTGCCGGCGCGCCAGCCGGCGACCAGCGCGGGGTCGTGGATCAGGGCGCGCGCCAGGGCGATGGCGTCGAAGCCCTCGCCCATCAGCTGCGCCACGTTGTCGAGCGACTTGACCCCGCCGATATAGGCCAGCGGCATCCGCACCGCCTGCCGCACCACGCGCGAGGCCTCGAGGAAGTACAGTTCGCGGAAGGCCAGGTCGCGCGGCGTGCGCCTTTCCAGCATGGTGATGCCCAGGCGCGCCAGCGCGGTCGGCGCTGCGGCCTTCATCTGCGCGGTCGGCATCGGGCTGCCGAACAGCGCCCACGGGCTTTCCACGTTGCGCCCGCCGCTGAGCGTCAGCAGGTCCGCGCCCTCGGCTTCCAGCAGGCGCGCGGTCAGGGCCGAGTCGTCGGGCCGGTTGCCGCCCGGCACGCCGTCGCTGACGCTGAGCTTGCAGCACACCGCGAGGTCGGCGCCGACCGCGTCCTTCACCTGGCGCAGCACGGCGACCGGTAAGCGGGTCCGGTTTTCCACGCTGCCCCCGAAGGCATCGCGCCGCCGGTTGCTCAGTGGCGACAGGAACTGGTTGAGCAGGTAGCCGTGCCCCATGTGGATTTCCACCGCGTCGAAGCCGGCGTCGCGCGCCAGCCGCGCCGCGGCGGCAAACTGGCCGGCCACGCGCTCCATGTCCGGCGCGCGCATGGCGCGCTGGAAATACACGCCATGCATCATGCCGAAGGCATTGAGGCCCGACGACGCACTGCCCGGCGCGCGGCTGCCGCCGTGGCGCATGGTGGTGAACGAGCCCGCGTGCGTGATCTGCAGGCAGGCCGCCGCGCCTTCGCGATGGACCGCGTCGGTCAGCACGCGCAGGTGCGGCACCTGCTCCGCGCGCATGCTGAGCTGGTGCGCGAAGGTCAGCCCGTCGTCGGCGACCGCCGCGTAGGCCACCGTGGTCATGCCCACGCCGCCCGCGGCCAGGGCGCGATGGTGCTCGACCAGCGCCCGGGTCGGCAAGCCATGCGGCGTCATGCCTTCATTCGCGCCGGCCTTGATAAAGCGGTTGCGCAGCGTCAGCGGGCCGATGCGAAGCGGCGTGAAGGCCGGCTCGGCGGATGTATGGATCTCGGGCATGCAGTCTCTCCGTTGCGATGCTCAGGCCGCGTCGGACTTCAGACCATGCGTCACCGGCCCCGACTCGGCGCCACCGGCAGCCACGGCCGGCCTGGCGGCCGCGCCGCGGGCGCGGGCGCGCTCTTCCTGCTCCACGCCCAGCCAGGCCGCCAGCGCCGGCAGCAGCGACACCGCGCCGAACAGGTTCACCAGGAACATGAACGCCAGCAGGATGCCCATGTCGGCCTGGAACTTGAGCGCGGCGAAGGCCCACGTGCCCACGCCGATGCACATCGTCAGCGCCGTGAACAGCGCCGCCGAGCCGCGCTGGCGCATGGCCTCGGCAAAGGCCTGGGGCAGCGCCTGCCCTTCCTCGCGGATCTGGTGCTGGATGCGCTCGTACAGGTAGATGCCGTAGTCCACGCCGACACCCACGCCCAGCGTGATCACCGGCAGCGTCGACACCTTCAGCCCGATGCCAAGGCGCGCCATCAGCGCATTGCACAGCACCGACACCAGCGTCAGCGGCACGATGATGCACAGCACCGCGCGCCACGAGCGGAAGGTCAGCAGGCACAGCAGCGTGATCGCGCCGAAGATCGCCAGCAGCATCGCCACCTCGGCCTCTTCCACCGCCTCGTTGGTCGCCGCCATCACGCCGATATTGCCGCCCGCCAGGCGGAAGGCCACGTTCGGGGTCTTGTCGCTGGCATTGAAGCGGCGGATCTCGCGGATGATATGGGCAATGGTCGCGCCTTCGTGGTTGGCGGTGTAGATCAGCACCTGGATCGCCTGGCAGTTGGGCGTGTTCATGCCGTTGTCCGGGTCGAAGGCCTTGGCGCCCTGGCTCAGGCCGGCGCTGTTGCGCGGCAGCGCCTCCCAGCGCGGATTGCCCTCGTTGTAGGCGCCGATCACCACCTTGGCCAGCGACGATACGCTGACCACCGACTGCACCCCGGACACGCCGCGCATATGCATCTCGAAGCGCTCCACCGCGCTCATCACCGGGTAGTGCAGGCAGCCGTCGTCGAAGCCGGTGGGCTCGACCACCACGGTCAGCGCATCCGAGCCGATGTTGTACTGGCCGACGATGCTGGCGCTGTCGCGGTTGTAGCGCGAATCCGCGCGCAGCTCCGGCGCGCCGGTGCCGACATCGCCGACCTTCAGGCCGCGCGACTCGATCGCGCCGTAGGCCAGCAGCGCCAGCGCCGCGACGAACACGCCCAGTGCCGGCGCCGGCCGCGCCAGCGCGCCGAACTTGTGCCACAGGCTGCCCTGTCCCTTTGGGTGCGCTGCGCGCGTGGCCCGCGCCAGCGCCGACGGCTCCAGCCGCGTGTACGACAGCAGGATCGGCAGGAACACCTTGTTGGTCACGATCATCAGCAGCACGCCCAGGCAGGCGGTGATGCCAAGCTCGCGCACGATATCGATCTCGATGCGCATGATCACCATGAAGCCCAGCGCATTGGTCAGCAGCGCCACGGTGCCCGGGATGAAGAGCTTGCGGAAGGCCGCGCTGGCGCTGTCGAGCGGACCATGTCCCTGGGCCACCTCCTGCTTCCACGCATTGGTCATCTGCACCGCGTGCGAGACCCCGATCGAGAAGATCAGGAACGGCACCAGGATCGACATCGGGTCGATGCCGTAGCCCAGCAGCGGCAGCAGCCCCAGCAGCCAGCCCACCGGCAGCAGGGCCACCACCAGCGCCAGCGCGGTGATGCGCAGCGAACGCGTGTACAGCCACAGCATCAGCGCCGTGACGGCGAAGGCCAGCGCGAAGAAGCCCATCACGCCGGCGATGCCGTCTTCGACATCGCCCACCAGCTTGGCGAAGCCGACGATATTGACTTCGACATCGGTGCCGCCGAACTGCGCGCGGATTTTCTCGAGCTGGCGCGCCACCGAGCCGTAGTCGATGGTCTTGCCGGTAGCCGGGTCGGTCTCGCGCAGTTCGGCGCGGATCAGCGCGGACTTCAGGTCATTGCTGACCAGCCGCCCGATCTGGCCGGAGCGGGCCACGTTGCGGCGCACCTTGTCGAGCTCGTCCGGCGCTCCGGAAAAGCGGCCCGGCACCACCACGTCGCCGCGGAAGCCGGCTTCGGTGACCTCGGTGTAGCGCACGTTGGGCGTGAACAGCGAGAACACGCGCGAGCGGTCCACGCCGGGGATGAAGAAGACTTCATCGGTGGCGTGGCGCAGCTTGTCCATGAAGGCGGCGTTGTAGATATCGCCGTCGCCCTTCCAGCGCAGGCTTACCAGCACGGTATTGGCACCGGAGAAGGTGCTGGCGTACTTGGTGAACACCTGCATGTACGGGTGCTGCAGCGGGATCATCTTGTTGAAGCCGGGATCGAGCCGCAGGCGCGTGGCGGAGAAGCCCAGCGCCATGGTCACGGCCAGGCACAGCAACAGCAGCAGGCGGCGCCGGCGCATCAGCACGCCGGCGCAGGCATCGACGAAACGGCCCAGGCGGCCGGGGGATTGGGGGCGGGTCATGATGGTTCTCGCGTCCGGTCAGTCGGGTTCAGGGATTGGCGGCGAGCGTGGCGCCGGCCAGGCCGCCATTGCCGCCGAGCGCCAGCGTGTCCTTGCCGGTGGCGGCCAGCGCCGCCAGGGTCTGCGGGCTGCCCGCCGGCAGCACCGTGAAGCGGCGCCCGCCGTCGGCGGACATCACCAGCACGCCGCCCTGCCCCGCCAGCACGATGCGGCCATCGGCAAGCTCGGTGCCGCCGAAGAACGAGGTCCTGAGCCCGGTCTCCGCCGCGCGCCAGGTGGTGCCGAAGTCTTCGCTGCGCAGGGCGTTGCCGCGCATGCCGTAGGCCAGCCAGGCGCCGTCGCGCAGCGGCAGCACGCCGTAAAGCGAGCCTTCGTAAGGGGTCTTGACCGGCTCCCACCGGTTGCCGCCGTCGGTCGAGCGCAGCACCAGCCCGGCCTCGCCGACCAGCATCAGGCGCCCTTGCCCGTCGCTGGCGATGCCGTTGAGATGGCGGTCCTGCATGGCCTTGCCGCCGGCCTCTTGCCATTGCCGGCCCTGGTCGTGCGACACCAGGAAGCGGCCGAAGCTGCCCACCACGAACCACGGCCCGCTGGCCTGCGCCAGCGCGCCAAGCAGCGGATCCGACGATTCCGGATCGAAGGCAACCTGCTGCCAGTGCGCGCCGCCGTCTTCGGTGCGCAGGATCTGGCCGCTGTGCCCGACCGCGATGCCGCGGCGGCTGTCGGCAAAGGCCACGTGCGTCAGCGTGGCGCCTTGCGGCTTGTCCACCGTTGCCGGGCGCCAGCTGCGCCCCAGGTCGTCGCTGAACAGGATCTTGCCGCGCTCGCCGACGGCGACCAGGCGCTCGCCGGCGCGGGCGATGCCGTTGACCTGCAGGCCGTCCGGGCGCAGCGCGGTGGCCGGGAACGGCGGCAGCGGACGCGGCGCGAAGGCCCATACCGCGGTGGCCAGCACGGCCAGCGACATGGCGATGCCGAGCAGTCGTTTCATGATGTCTCCTCCGGGTTGGAGTGATGGCACTTGGCCTCGTGATTGTTTGCTCCCCTCTCCCGCTGGCGGGAGAGGGGCGGGGGTGAGGGCCGGCGCTCGCAATGCCGACACGCCCAACTTCGTGGAAGCTCTGGCCCTCACCCCCAACCCCTCTCCCACTGGCGTGGGAGAGGGGAGAAAGCCGGCAGCTTCGTTTATGGCAATACGTCGAACAGCGCCGCCGCCCCCATGCCGCCGCCAATGCACATCGTCACCACCGCCTGCTGCACGCCGCGGCGCCGGCCTTCGATCAGCGCGTGCGCGGTCATGCGCGCGCCCGACATGCCGAACGGATGGCCGATCGAAATGGCGCCGCCGTTGACGTTCAGCCGCGCATCGGGAATGCCAAGCTTCTGCTGGCAGTACAGCACCTGGCAGGCAAAGGCTTCGTTCAGCTCCCACAGGCCCACGTCGGCCACCGTCATGCCATGGCGCGCCAGCAACCTCGGCACCGCGAACACGGGGCCGATGCCCATCTCGTCCGGCGCGCAGCCGGTCACCGCCATGCCCCGATAGCGCCCCAGCGGACGCAGGCCGCGGCGGCGCGCCTCGTCGGCGCTCATCAGCAGCACCGCGGCGGCGCCGTCCGAGAGCTGCGAGGCATTGCCGGCGGTGATGTGCTCGCCCACGGGCACGGCCTGGCCGCCGCTCCAGACCGGCTTGAGCGCCTCCAGGCTGGCGGCCGTGGTGTCGGGCCGGTTGCATTCGTCCTGCGCCAGGCGCACGGTCTCGTGACCGGTCAGCGCGCCGGCCTTGTCGAACAGCGCGCGGCGCGATTCCAGCGGCACGATCTCGTCATCGAAGGCGCCGCGCCGTTGCGCCTCGGCGGTGCGCTGCTGGCTGCGCCAGGCGTAGGCGTCCTGCTCGGCGCGGCTGATGCCGTAGCGGCGCGCCACCACCTCGGCGGTCTCGATCATCGCCATGTAGGCCGCCGGCTGGCGCGCCAGCACCGCTTCGGACTGGGCCCGATAGCTGTTCTTGTGCTTGTTCTGCGTCAGCGAGATCGACTCCGCGCCGCCGGCGACGATGATGTCGGCCTCGCCGCACTGAATCGCGCGCGCACCGGCCGCGATCGTCATCAGGCCCGAGCCGCACATGCGGTCCATGGTCATGCCCGGCACGCTGTCGGGCAGGCCCGCCGCCACCGCGCTCAGGCGGCCCAGGTTGTAGCCCTGGGTGCCCTGCTGCGCGGCCGCGCCGATCAGCACATCGTCGACCTCGGCCGGGTCCACGCCGGCGCGCTCCACCACCGCGCGCACCACGTGGCCGCCCAGCACCGGGGCTTCGGTATCGTTGAAGGCGCCACGGAAGGCCTTGCCGATCGGGGTGCGCGCGACGGCGACGATGACTGCGTCTTTCATGCTCGGTTCCTGTTCAGAAGTAATAGCGGCTGATGGTTTCAGCCACGCAGGCGGGCTTGGGCTCGCCTTCGATTTCCACGGTCATGCGCACCACCGACTGCACGCCGCCATCCAGGGTCTCGGCGCGCACCAGCTCGCCCACGCCGCGCACGCGTGCGCCCACGCGCACCGGCGCCGGAAAACGCACCTTGTCGCAGCCGTAGTTGACGCCCCACTTCATGCCCTCGACGGTGACCAGCTCGGGCAGGAACTGGTTGACCAGCGCCAGCGTCAGGTAGCCGTGCGCGATGCAGGCGCCGTAGGGACCTTGCGCGGCGCGCTGCGGGTCGACGTGCAGCCACTGGTGGTCGCCGGTGGCATGGGCGAACTGGTCGACCTGTTGCTGGGTGATGCGGGTCCAGGCGCTGGCGCCGAGGTGGTGGCCGACGGCGGCGTGGATGTCTTCGGCGCAGCGGAAGATTCTTGGCATGTGTGGTTCCAGCATTAATTCGAGTACCAACTGTGCTTCCCGGTCAGAATGGATTGACGGTTGCCGCAACCAACGCAGCCAACGCCCTTCGCGAAGGCACCCCTCTCCCGCAAGCGGGAGAGGGGAGCAAACCCTCAGCGGGGCGACCGCATTCCAGCTGCCCCTCAAGCCCGCTGACTGCTCACCGGCAACACCTCCCCGGTCATATACGACGCATAATCGCTAGCCAAAAACACCATCACATTGGCCACCTCCCACACCTCCGCCGCGCGCCCGAAGGCCTCGCGCTCGCTCAGTTGCCGCAGCAGGTCCGCCGGCGCCGACTTCTTCAGGAAGTCGTGCAGCGCGATGCTCGGCGCCACCGCGTTGATGCGCACGCCGAACTCGGCGGCCTCCATCGCGCTGCAGCGCGTCAGCGCCATCACCCCGGCCTTGGCCGCGGCGTAGTGCGACTGCTCCTTCTGCGCCCGCCAGCCCAGCACCGAGGCGTTGTTGACGATGGCGCCGCGCCGCCGCGTCTGCATGTGCGGCAGCATCGCGCGCGTCATGCGGAAGGTGCCGGTGAGGGAAATATCGATGACGCGCGACCACTCGGCATCGTCCATATCAACTAGGCGGCGCGAGCCGCCCAGGCCGGCGTTGTTGATCAGCACGTCGGTGCCGCCGAGCGCCTCTTCCGCCGCGGCCACCAGTGCGCGCACCTGCGTTTCGTCGGACACATCGCACAGCTGGCCATGGATGGCCTGCAGCCCGGTTTCGGCGCGCAGGCGTTGGACCGCCTCGTCCAGGCGCTTGGGATGGATGTCGGAGATCATCAGCGCGCGGCAGCCCTCTTCCGCGCAGCGGCGCGCGGCGGCGAAGCCGATGCCGGCGCCCGCGGCGGCGGTGATCAGCACGCTCCTGCCGGCGAGCAGTTGGTGACCCGGCACATAGGCCGGGGCGGTGGGGGTTTCTGCGTGAAGGGTCATGGCTGTCCTCTGGCCTCGCGCGGCATGCCCAGCCCGCGTTCGGCGATGATGTTGAGCTGGATCTCGTTGGTGCCGGCGTAGATGGTGTCGGCGCGCGAGAACAGCGCCATCTGCTGCAGGCGGGTGCGGCGTGCGTCGTTCGTGTCGAGCACGTTGGCCAGCGGTCCCAGCACGTCGAGCGCAAGCTGGCCCAGGTCGCGGTGCCAGTTGGACCAGTAGTACTTGTAGATCAGCGCCTCGCGCTGCAAGGCCACGTCGACATCCTCGCCGTCCTGGCCCGCCTGCGCGGCGCCGGCCAGCATGCGCAGCGCGTTGGCGCGCATCACGCGCAGGCCGGCCCAGGCGCGCGCGATGCGCTGGCGCACCAGCGCATCGCGGCTGCTGCCGTTGTCGCGCGCGGCCTGCGCTACCCATTCCAGTTCATGCGTGAACTGCATCTGCTGGCCCAGCGTGGAAATGCCGCGCTCGAAGCCGAGCAGCGCCATGGCGATGCGCCAGCCGTCGCCGGGCTCGCCCAGCACGTCGGCGGCCGCGGCGCGCGCGCCGTCGAAAAAGACCTCGTTGAACTCCGCACCGCCGCCCATCTGACGGATCGGGCGGATCTCGATGCCGGGCTGGTCCAGCGGCAGCATCAGGAAGATCAGGCCCTTGCTGCCGCGCGAGCCGGGCTCGCAGCGCGCCAGCACGAAGATCCAGTCGGATTCATGCGCGAGCGAGGTCCAGACCTTCTGCCCGCTGACCAGCCAGTCGCCGCTGTCGGCATCGCGCATCGCGCGCGTGCGCACATTGGCCAGGTCCGAGCCCGCGCCGGGCTCCGAATAGCCCTGGCACCAGAACGTGGTGCCGTTGCGGATGCCGGGCAGCAGCCGCGCCTTCTGGTCCTCGGTGCCGAAGGCGATCAGCGTCGGGCCGATCAGCCCCTCGCCGATATGCCCCATGCGGCCCGGGCCGCCGGCGCGTGCGTATTCCTCGTGGAAGATCACCTGCTGCATCACCGGCAGCTCGCGCCCGCCATGCGCGCGGGGCCAGCCCAGGCCGGTCCAGCCGCCCTCGGCCAGGCGCCGTTCCCATGTCTTGCGCAGCTCGGGATAGGCTTCTTCGTCGCCGGGGCCGCCGCGGTGTTTCAGGCATTCGAACTCGCCGGCCAGGTTTTCGGCCAGCCACCGCGCCACCTCGGCGCGGAATGCCGACTCTTCATGCGTTTTCATGCTGTCCTCCATGCCTGCGGGCCGTTGGCGGCAATGTAGGCAAGCGCGGCGCCGGCACCGCCCAGCCACTGGCTGGCGGCCTGCGCGCGCTTGAAATAGAGCTGGGGGTCGTACTCCCAGGTAAAGCCAACCCCGCCATGCAGCTGGATGGCTTCCTGCGCACAGAAGCGCAGCGCGTCGTCGGCGGCGACAGCGGCGGCGCAGATCTCGAGCCGCGCGTCGGCGACATCCGCCGTCTGCCACGCCTGCGCCGCGCCATACACCGCCGAGCGCGCGGCCTCGACCAGCACCATCATCTGCGCGCAGCGGTGCTTGACCGCCTGGAACGAGCCGATGGCGCGGCCGAACTGGATGCGCTCAGCTGCATAGGCGACGGTCAGGTCCAGGCATTGCTGGGCCGCGCCCAGCTGCTCGGCGGCCAGCATCAGCTTGCCGTGCCACCACGCCTGGGCCAGTCCCTGCACGGCGGCGTCCCCGCGGGCCAGGCAGGCGCTTGCGGCAACGGCCAGGCCGTCGAACCGCAGCGACGCCAGCGGCCGCGTGCGGTCGAGCGTGTCCAGCGGCGCCAGCGCGAAGCGCGCATCCCGCGCCAGCGCAGCGGGCTCCAGCAGGAACAGCGCCGGTTCGCCATCGTCGAGCCGCGCCGGCACCAGCAGCCAGTCGGCCCCGGCGGCATCGGCGACCTGGTCGGCGCTGCCGCGCAGCACGAAGCCGTCCGCGCCGGCCTGCGCAGTGATCGGGACACCGTCGTAGTGCCAGCCGCCATCGTCCGGCAGCACCGCCGCGGCGCGGCACTCGCCCGTGGCCAGCCGCTCCAGCCACGGCCCACTGTGGCCGACGCTGCCCTGCAGCCACGGCGCCGCCACGCAAGCGGTCGACCAGAACGGCACGCACGCCAGGCGCTGGCCCAGCTGCTCCTGCAGCAGCGCCAGCCCGGGCGCGCCCAGGCCGGCGCCGCCCACGGCTTCAGGCAGCGCGATGCCGCACCAGCCAAGCTCGCCCGCGATCGCACGCCACAGGGCGTCGTCGTGAGCCGGCCCCGCCTCGGTCACGCGCCGCACCGCCGCCGAATCGCTGTGCGCGGCGAGGTAGTCGCGCGCGCTGTCGCGGACCATCTGGTGTTCGACTCCGAACTCGACGGAACTGGAGAAATCCATGGCCGTCGCGCTCAGCTGCCGTACACCGCCTGGGGCGGCTGCGCCTGTGCCAGCAGCCCCGCCACGGCCGCACCCACTTCCGCCGGTTGCCAGCGCCCGCCCTTGTCGGCCTTCGGGCCGGTGCGCCAGCCGTCTGCCACCGACACCATGCCGCCGGCCGCCTCGAACATGCGGCCATTGACCTGCGCGGACGCCGCGCTGCCCAGCCACACCACCAGCGGCGCGACGTTGGCCGGATCGTAGTAGTCGAAGCCGCCTTCCGGCGCCTTCATCATGTCGGCGAACACGTCTTCGGTCATGCCGGTGCGAGCAGCCGGCGCCAGCGCATTGGCGGTGATGCCGTAGCGCCCCAGCTCCGCGGCCTGCACCAGCGTCAGCGCGGCGATGCCAGCCTTGGCGGCGGCGTAGTTCGACTGCCCGACCGAGCCCTGCAGGCCCGCGCCGGAGCTGGTGTTGATGATGCGTGCGTCGACCGCGCGGCCGGCCTTGGCGGCATCGCGCCAGCGCCGCGCCAGCAGGTTGGCCAGGCAGAAGTGGCCGCGCAGGTGCACGCGCATCACGTCGTCCCAGTCCGACTCGGTCAGGCTGACGAACATGCGGTCGCGGCAGATGCCGGCGTTGTTGACCAGCACGTGGACTTCGCCATAGGCCGCGACCGCGGCATCGACGATGCGCTGGGCGGTGGCCAGCTGCGTGATGTCGTCATCGCTGGCGAGCGCGCTGCCGCCAGCGGCGCGGATCTCGGCGCAGACCGCCTCGGCCGCGTCGCGCCGGATGTCGTTGACGACCACGTTGGCGCCCTCGGCGCCGAATGCCAGCGCATAGGCGCGGCCCAGCCCGCCGCCGGCGCCGGTGATGATGACGGTGCGTCCGTCGCAGATACCCATATCCCTACTCCTTGCGATTTGGGTCCCCGCCTGCGCGGGGACGACAAACTTACAACCGTTCAATAATCGTGACGTTGGCCAGCCCGCCGCCCTCGCACATGGTCTGCAGGCCATAGCGGCCGCCGGTGCGTTCCAGTTCGTGCAGCAGCGTGGTCATCAGGCGCGCGCCGGTGGCACCCAGCGGGTGGCCCAGTGCGATGGCGCCGCCGTTGGGGTTGGTGCGCTCCGGCGCGTAGCCGGTCTCGGCCAGCCACGCCATCGCCACCGAAGCGAACGCTTCGTTGATCTCGACCACGTCGATATCGGCCAGGCGCAGGCCGCTGCGCTCCAGCGCGCGCTTCGTCGCCGGAATCGGGGCAGTCAGCATCCACAGCGGGTCGTCGCCCAGCACGCTCATATGGGCGATGCGCGCGCGCGGCGTCAGGCCGTAGCGCTTGAGCGCGTCCTCCGAAACGATCAGCAGCGCGGCGGCGGCATCGGCGGTCTGGCTGGAGACGGCCGCGGTCAGCGAGCTGCCCGGCATCAGTGGCTCCAGCGAAGCCATCTTGGCCAAGGTGGTATCCGGGCGCGGGGTCTCGTCATGCTGCACGCCTTCGCAAGCGACGATCTCGCGCGCGAAGCGCCCGTCCTCGCTTGCGGCCGCCGCACGCTGGTGGCTCTCCAGCGCATAGGCCTCCATGGCCTCGCGCGACAGCTTCCAGTGCTCGGCAATGCGCTGCGCGGCGTGGAACTGCGACACCGGCGCATCGCCGAAGCGCGCCTGCCAGCCCTTGCTGCCCGAGAACGGGTCGGCAAAGCCCAGCGCCTGCCCGGCCAGCATCGCCGACGAGATCGGGATCTGCGTCATGGTCTGCACGCCGCCGGCGATCACTACGTCCTGCGTGCCGCTCATCACCGCCTGCGCGGCGAAGTGCACGGCCTGCTGCGACGAGCCGCACTGGCGGTCCACCGTCACGCCCGGCACCGTCAGCGGCAGCCCGGCCGCCAGCCAGGCGCTGCGCGCGATATTGCCGGCCAGCGGGCCGATGGTGTCGACGCAGCCGAACACCACGTCGTCATAGTCCTCGGCCGGGATGCCGTTGCGGCGCACCAGCTCGGCCAGCACGAAGCCGCCCAGGTCGGCCCCGTGGACGTGCGACAGTCCGCCCTTGCGGCGCCCGGTGGGCGTGCGCAGGGCATCAACGATATAGGCGTGTTTCATGGTCATTGGTCTCCTTGGGATCGGGCCCTTCAGGCAAAGGTGGCGCCGGCGCCGATCGCCTGCTCGCCGTCCAGGATGTGCGCGCCCAGGCGCGCCTTGTGGAAGGCGCGGTCGCCCCAGCTTCCCGCCAGGGCCCAGGCGCGCTTGGTGAAGATTTGCAGGTCCAGCTCCCAGGTGTAGCCCATCGCGCCATGCACCTGGATCGCCTGGCGTGCCGCGCTCCACGCGCAGCGCGCGGCGGCGACGCGGGCATGCGAGACGTGCAGCCCCGCATGTGGCAGGTTATGCGCCAATGCGGCAGCTGCGCGCAGCAGCACCGGCTTGGCAAACTCCAGCTGGATCGCCACGTCGGCCAGCAGGTGCTTGACCGCCTGGTAGGCACCAATGGCCTTGCCGAACTGCTTGCGCTGCGCGCTGTAGTCGATGGCCAGGTCGAGCATGCGCTGGGTCAGGCCCAGCTGCTGCGCGGCCACGCCGAGCGCGCCGCGGTTCAGCGCCATGTCCCACAAGCCGGTGCCGGCAGGGATCAACTCGGTGTGCGCCGCAGGCGTCCACGCCAGTTCGAACAACCGGCGCGACGGATCCAGGCCGGTGCGCGCGGTCAGCGTGGCCTGCTCCGGCCGCAGCAGGTGCACGGCGCCTTGATGCGCGCACAGGATGGCGTCGGCGACGTGGGCGTCGGCAACCAGCCGCTGCTGCGGGTGCGCCACCGCCACGCGGGCATCGCCGGCGGCGATGCGTTCGAGCAGCGTGGCACAGCGCTCGCGCGTTGCCGCGTCGGGCGCGGCGGCAAGGGCATCGCGCAGCAGGCCGGCGGCCACCAGCGCGGTGTCGAGCAGCGGCTCGGGCAGCGCGAAATATCCACATGCCTGCGCCAGCGGCGCCCATTCGAGTTCGCCCAGCCCCAGTCCGCCCTGCTCCGCCGGCACCATCACGGCGGTCATGCCCTGGTCGGCCAGTTGCCGCCACAGCGCGTCGGAGCGGCCGGTCTCGGTCGCCCACAGCTCGCGCGTCAGTTCCGGCGTCATCTCGGTCATCAGGAAGCGCCGGATCGCCTCGGCAAACTGTTCCTGCTCTTCGGTCAATGCGAAATCCATGTGTTTTCCCCGGGTGCCGTCATGCGCGCGGCATGCCGAGCAGGCGCTCGGCGACGATGTTGCGCTGGATCTCGTTGGTGCCGGCATAGATCGGCCCGGCCTGCGCGAACAGGAAGCCATCCAGCCAGTGGCCGAGCGAACCCGGCGGCTGCCCCGCGGGCGCGACTTCGGCGGCCTGCCCCAGGATCGCCAGCGCGGTATCGTGCATATGGATGTCCAGCTCTGACCAGAACACCTTGTTGGTGCTCGATTCCGCGCCGATGTGGCCGCCCTTTACCAGCCGGCTCGCGGTGGCATAGGTAGACAGCGTGTAGGCCTCTGCGTCCATCCACGCGCGCAGCACCGCTTCGCGCAGCGACGGATCGCGGTCCGCGACCTCGCGGTTGGCCTGGTACAGCCGCACCAGCGCGCGCGCGGTTTCCTGGAAGCGGGCGGGCGAACGCAGCATCAGGCCGCGCTCGAAGCCGGCGGTGGCCATCGCCACCTGCCAGCCGGCGCCCTCGGCCGCCAGCCGGTTCTCCACCGGCACGCGCACGTCGTCGAAGAAGATCTCGGCAAAGCCGGTCTGGCCGTTGAGCTGGCGGATCGGCCGCACGGTGATGCCCGGCGTATCGAGCGGCACCAGCACGAAGGTCAGCCCGTGATGGCGCGTCGACGCCGGATCGGTGCGGAACAGGCCGAACAGCCAGTCCGCCCACACCGCGCGCGTCGACCAGATCTTCTGGCCGTTGATCACATAGTCATTGCCGTCGCGGAGCGCGCTGCAGCGGATCGCGGCCATGTCGGAGCCGGCGTTGGGCTCGGACCAGCCCTGCGCCCAGATATGCTCGCCGGCGGCCATGCGCGGCAGGAAGCGTGCCTTCTGCGCCTCGGTGCCGAATTCCATCAGCGTGGGGCCCAGCAGGAAGATGCCGTTCTGGTTGACGCGCATCGGCGCGCCGGCACGCCAGTACTCTTCCTCGAAGATCAGCCACTCGATCAGGTCGCAGCCGCGACCGCCCAGTTCGGCCGGCCACGTGACCATGCTCCAGCGGCCCTGGTTGAGCGTGGCTTCCCAGGCGCGGTGCTGGGCAAAGCCGGCCTCGGTGTCGAAGCTTTCCAGCGGCGTGCGCGGCACGTGCGCGGCCATCCAGTCGCGCACCTCGGCGCGGAAGGCGTGCTGGGCGTCGGTGTATTCAAGCTGCATCGCGGGCTCCCGCTGCGAAAGAAGCTTCTCGGCCTTCGACAAAGGCGGCGCGCGCCTCGCCGGAATCGGCGCTCATGTACGCCTGCAGCGTGAAGCCCTGCTCCCAGCGGTACTTGTCTTCGAGGTTGCCGTCTTCCACGCCGTTGAGCGCTTCCTTGGCCAGCTGCAGCATGGCCGGGCTCTTGGCCGCGATCTGGCGCGCCAGCGCCATGGCGGCGTCGCGCAGTTCAGCGCGCGGCACCACGCGCTCGACCGCGCCCAGGCGATAGGCTTCGGCGGCGTCGATCATCTCGCCGGTGAAATACATGGCCCGGACCTTCTGCACGCCGAACATGCGCTGCAGGTGCGCGCCGCCGCCCATGGCGCCGCGGTCGATCTCGGGCACGCCAAAGCGCGCGCATTCCGAGGCGACGATGATGTCGGCCGCGCCGCAGATGCCGATGCCGCCGCCCAGCACGAAGCCGTGCACCGCGACGATGACCGGCTTGGGATTGCGATGGACGGCGCGGAAGGTGGCGTAGTTGCCGGCATTGACGCCGACGATGCGCTCCGGGTGCGCGGCCAGTTCCTTGATGTCGACGCCCGCGCAGAAGCCGCGGCCTTCGCCGCGCAGGACGATCACGCGCACGGCGGGATCGGAGCCGAGGCGGTCGATGGCCGCGGCCAGCGCGTGCCAGCCGGCGTTGTCGAGCGCGTTGACGGGTGGGTGGTCGATCACCAGTTCGGCGATGCCGTCGGCGGTGTCGATGCGGAAGGGGTGGTGCGTCGGTTTCATGGTGGATTTGCCTGTCATGGTTGTTGGTGCGTTGGGGCAGGTTTGTTGATTCCTTGCATTGGAAGCGCCCGCCCTCACCCCCGGGCCCCTCTCCCGCTCGCGGGAGAGGGTCGGGGTGAGGGCCGGGCGGATCAATGAAGCTCCGCCTCCCGCAATGCCAGCGCCTCCATCCGCGCCCGCGCCTGATCGACCATCCCCGCCACGATCTGCTCGCACGATTCGATCGCGCCGATCGCCGCGGCCGCCTGCCCGCTGGGCAGCACGCCCTCATCCGGGCACCCCTCAACCATCGCGCGCTGGATCAGCACCGGCGCATTGGCAGCCATCAGCGTTTGCGCGGCGCTGTAGTCCTGCTCGCGCATCGCGCGCCACGCGGTCGCCAGCATCTGCGTGCTGCGCATGCCGGTGCGTGCCTGCCACTTGCGCGCGGCCGACAGCGCCAGCCACGTGCGGCGCAACGGGCCGGCCTGTTCCAGCCCGATCAGCAGGTCGTTGTCGATCATCCGCTGCGGCAATCCGTCGATCGCCAGCGAGACGCGGATCTGGCCCGCGTCACGTACCTTGACGTAGCGCTCCAGCGTCTGCGCCGGCACCGGCGACTCGGCCGACATCAGGAAGCGCGTGCCCATGGCCACGCCGGCGGCGCCGTAGGCCAGCGCCGCGGCCAGCCCGCGGCCGTCGAAGAAGCCGCCCGCCGCCACTACCGGCACGCTGACACTGTCCAGCACCTGCGGCAGCAGCAGCGTGGTGGGCGTGCCGCCGGTATGGCCGCCGCCCTCGCCGCCCTGCACGGTGACCACGTCCGCGCCCATCTCCACGGCCTTGGCCGCGTGCTTGGCGGCGCCCACCGTCGGCATGCAGACGATGCCTGCCGCCTTGAGCCGGCCAACCATCTTCGCGTCCGGGCCGCGCCCATAGCTGACCGCGCGCAGCCGGTGGCGGATCGCCATCTCGATGACCTCGTGCGCGTTGGGCTGGAACATGTGGAAATTGATGCCGAAGGGCCGGTCGCTGAGCGCCTTCACGCGCAGGATTTCGCGTTCGACCTCGCCCGGCGGGATCGTGGCGCCGGCCAGGAAGCCGAAGGCACCGGCGTTGCCGCTAGCGGCGACGAGCTTCGCGTCGGCGACCCATCCCATTGCCGTCTGCACGATCGGATAGCGGCAGCCGAGCAGGTCGCACAGCACGGTGTGCAGGCTGGCGGCGCTCATGCCTTGCCCTCGCCGCCGGTGCGTTGCGACGCCGCCATGGCGCGCGCGTCATAGCCGCCGAGCTTGTCGCCGCTGACCAGTTCGTTATGCGCGTGGGCAAAGTGGTGCCAGGCAAAGACCGCATCCATCGCGGTGCGCTTGCCCTGCAGGTCTTCCACGTGGTTGACGGCCTGCTTGGTCAGCGTCAGGCCCAGGCGCGGCATCTGAGCGACCTTGGCGGCCATGCCGTAGACCGTGTCCTCGAGCGCGTCGCGCGGCACCACGCGGTTGACCATGCCCATGCGCTCGGCACGCTCCGCGCCCATGCGCTCGCCCAGGAACAGGAATTCCTTGGCGATGCGCGGGTGCAGCTCGTACGCATGCGCGAAGTACTCCACGCCCGGGATGCCCATGCGCACCACCGGATCGGCAAAGAAGGCATCGTCGGAGGCCACGATCAGGTCGCACACCCAGGCCAGCATCAGCCCGCCGGCGATGCAGGCGCCGTGCACCATGGCGATGGTGGGCTTGGGCAGCTCGCGCCAGCGCCGGCACATGCCCAGGTAGACCTCCTGCTCGCGCGCATAGAGGAACTCGCCGCCGGGCTTGTTGACGTGGTCATACCAGAGCGAGGCGCGCTCGAAGGTCTCGTTGATGTCGCGCCCCGGCGTGCCGATGTCGTGCCCGGCCGAGAAATGCTTGCCCGCGCCGCGCAGCACGATCACCTTGACCGCGTCGTCGGCGGCGGCGCGCCGGTACGCCTCGTCCAGCGCATACGTCATCTTCGAGTTCTGCGCGTTGTGGAACTGCGGCCGGTTCATCGTCACCGTGGCGATGCCGTCGGCGACCTGGTAGAGCACCTCGGCGTTCGGGCCGAGGCTGATGGGTTCGATGGCGGTCGATGTCATGGCAGTCTCAGGCGCGTCCGGAAGGATTGCCGCGCACGATCGCGGCGCGCAGGTTGTGCGGGTCGAGCTGCGCGATCAGCCGCAGTTCTTCCGGCGTCGGTGCCGCAGTCTCCGGCAGCGCCTCGCCGGGCGGGTTGGCCAGCGCAAAGCCGGTGGCGGCCTGCACCTGCTCCAGGCTGACGCCCGGGTGCAACGAGCGCACGCGGATGGCATGATCCGCTCCGCCGAAATCCATCACGCACAGGTCGGTGACGATCACGCGCAGGTCCACGAAGCTGCGCATGCCTTCGATCTGGCGCGCCGGGTTGTAGCCGACGCTGCAGACCATGTCGACTTCGCCGGCCACAAAGGCGCGCGGGCTATGCCCCGGCACGAAGAAGGAATTGGCATGGTGGATGCTGTTGCCCGGGAAGCCGCGCGCGCCGAGCAGCTGGGTTTTCGGCTGCGCATGCGTGCCGCCCAGGCAGGAGATATTGGCCTGGCCGAAGCGGTCGATCTGCGTCGGCATCACCAGCGCATGGCGGCGCCCCCCCCACAGGCAGTCGAACACGCGCGCATAGCCCATCCAGCCGCTCGCGCGCACCTGGTAATCCGGTTCGCGCGGGCCCAGCGGCACCGGCGTTTCCACCAGGTAGGCCTCGCCGTCGGTCAGCAGCAGGCCGGGATTGTGCGCGAGCCGCGCGAGGCCCGCTGCGATGCGCGGGCCGGTGCCGATGCCAGTGGCCAGCACCTCGCCGTCGTCGCGCCAGGCGCGGGCGGCGACGGCGATCATCAGCTCGGCGCGGGTAAATTCATAAGTGGCGCTCACGGTCGCTCCTTGGGATCAAAGTACGGGCAGCGGCAGGTCGTGCACGTGGCCAGGGCCGCCGATGCACGCCAGGTAATGCGCCTCGCTGTCGCCCACCACCTCGTCGCGGTAGGCACGGAAGCCGTCTTCCGCGTCGGCGCTGGCGCAATAGGACTTCAGCGCCGGCAGGTCCCAGCCATAGGCCGGCGCGCACGAAGTGGGATGCGCGCCCGCCGGCGCGTGCACCACGCCGGTCACCAGCGCGCGCTCGAACGGGTTGTTGCGGGCGCGCGCCAGTTCGGTGTCTTCGAGGCGCGGGTGCAGCGTTTCGCAGCTGACATAGCAGCGCTGCGCGGCGCGCGCGAACCACTCATCGAAGAACGGATCAGGGCCGTCGATGCGGGTGTTGCCCAGCACATCGCTTTGGTTCACGTGCAGCAGCGCCGCATCCAGCGGGATCGCCGGCATCGCCAGCAGCACCTCGCCATCGTCGTACGGCGAACGGACGGTCTTCAGGTGCGGGTTGCGGTCCAGCACGTCGGTGCCCAGCGCGGCGCGCGTCGGCAGGAACGGCAGGCGCGCGGCGGCCGCGCGCAGCCCCAGCTGCAGCATGCCCTCGTCCAGCTCGGTCACCTCCAGCAGGCCGCGCTCGCGCGCCTGGCGGAAGTACGGCTCGAGCGGGATCACGTCGAGCGAGACAAAGCCGAACACCAGCCGGCGCACCTTGCCGGCGGCGCACAGCATGCCCACCTCGGGGCCGCCATAGGCCACCACGGTCAGGTCTTTCAGCGGCGAGCGCAGGATCTCGCGCACCAGCGCCATGGGCTTGCGGCGCGGGCCCCAGCCGCCGATGCCGATGGTCATGCCGTCGGCGAGCTGGCCGACCACGTCGGCCGCGCTCATGGTCTTGTCGATGGTCTTGTTCATAGGTCTGTGCCGCGCTTAGCGGTATCCGATGCTGAAGTCATGGCCCCACAGGCTGACCCGCGTGGCCTCGTAGGCGGCGTGGCGGCTCCAGTCCACCTCCAGCCCGCCGTGCCCGAACTCGAGGTCGAAGCCGCCGGGGGTCTTCATGTAGAAGGAAGTCATGCGGTCATTGCAGTGCTGCCCCAGCGTGGCCGACAGCTTCACGCCGTGCTGCTGCACGCGATCCAGCGCGCGGCCCACCTCCGCCATGTCGGGCACCTCGGCCATCACGTGGATGCAGCCGGCTTCGGACGGCATCTCGAAGATCGCCAGGCTGTGGTGGCGCGCATTGGCGCAATGCAGGAAGTGGATGCGCTTTTCCGGCTCGTTGGGATCGCTGGTGAAGCGCACGCGGTAGATGTCCGACAGGCCGAAGCCCATCACGTCGCGCAGGAAGGCATAGGTCTGGTCGAAGACCGGCGCCGGCAGCACGGTGTGGCCGGCGCCCATCGGGTCGGTGATGAAGCGCGGCACGCCGACCGGCGAGACGAAGCGCAGGAAGTCGGAGCGCATGCCCCACGAGACCTCGTGGCGGTTGCCGGACGGATCGGCAAACCAGGCCATCGCCTGCACGCGGCGCTGCGCGAGTTCCGCGGGGCTGGCCTGCACGACTTCGACCTTGGCCTGGCGCAGCGTCTCGAGCGCATGGCGATAGGCGGCCTCGTCGGCCAGCTCCCAACCGGATGCCAGGTAGCGGTCGCGCGCGCCGGGCACCACCAGGTAGCGGTAGTCGCGTTCATCCATCTTCACGTACAGCGCACCGCCAGGGGCGCCGGCGCAGGTCATGCCGAGCACCTGTTCGGCATAGCCTCGCCACTGCCCGATGTCGGTGGACTCGACCACGATGTAGCCAAGCGCACGAATATCCAACATGCCGGTCTCCTCAGGTTCGATGTGGGTGTTCGATGTGAGTGTCGAACGGGGCGGCTGCGGCGCGGCTGCAGCCTGTCGATGGGACCGATTCTTTCGTGTGCGGGCACTTGGTGCATCGTCCTGGCGGACTAGCCGGTATCGCCACGCCGGGCCTTCCGGTCGGCGCGCGGGCGCAGCCCGGGATAGTCCGAACGAGTGATGTGCGGGCGGTGCGCTGGCCGCACCCTCTGCGCGGGACAGACCCCCTACACAGAGGAGCAGAGATGACGGAATCAGGACAAGCCTGCGTCGCCGTGGTCACCGGCGCATCACGCGGCGCCGGCCGCGGCATTGCGCTGGCGCTGGGCGCGGCGGGCGCCACGGTGTATGTCACCGGCCGCACCGAGCAGGAGGGCAGCGCGCCGCTGCCTGGCACCATCCACGCCACCGCGCGCGAGATCGATGCGCTCGGCGGGCGCGGCGTCGCGGTCGCCTGCGACCATGGCGACGACGCCCAGGTCGCGGCGCTATTCCGCCGCGTGCACGAAGAGACGGGACGGCTGGACATCCTGGTCAACAACGCCACCTTCCTGCATGACGAGCTGATCCAGCCGGGGCCGTTCTGGCACAAGCCGCTGGAAATGGCCGGCATCCTCGACGTGGGGCTGCGTTCCGGCTATGTCGCCAGCTGGCACGCCGCGCCGGTGATGGCGGCGCAGCGACGCGGGCTGATCGTGTTCACCTCGTCCTTCGGCGCCAACTGCTATATGCATGGGCCGGCGTACGGCGCGCAAAAGGCCGGCATCGACAAGTTCGCCCACGACATGGCGGTGGACCTGCGGCCGTACGGCGTGGCCGCGGTGTCGCTGTGGATGGGCCCGCTGCGCACCGCCCGCACGCTGCGGGTATGGGAGGAGCATCCGGACAAGTACGCGGCATTCGCGCCGGTGGCGGAGACGCCGGAGTTCACGGGGCGCATCATCGACGCGCTATACCGGGATCCGGTGCTGATGGAGAAGTCCGGGCAGGTGCTGATCGGCGCGGAAGCGGCGCTGGCCTATGGCATCGTCGACGCGGAAGGCGTGCAGCCGCCGTCGTACCGGGAGGCGCTGGGCGGCCCGCCGGCGGTGCATCCGGCGATCGTGGAATAGGGGTCCGAGGCGCCGGCGGCCTCGCACACGCCGGCCCTCTCCCCCGGCCCCTCTCCCGCTTGCGGGAGAGGGGAGCAAACAATCAGCTGGCGCCATCCAGCTCGAGCACCGTCAGCCTACTCCCCCACCGACAACAACCCCGTCGAAAACACCGTCGACCGGATCACCCAAGCCCCCTCCACCCTCACATACACATCCACATATCGCCCAGTCAGGAAAGTCCGCGTCCCGCTGGCATCATCCAGCGCCAGGTAAGCCAGGTCCCAGCTACCCTGCGCCGTGCCATCCTCCCCCACGCGAATATCCCCCTGCCCCGCGAAATGCATCTCCCGCAGCGTAGGCCGGCAGGCCAGTTCGGCAAAGCACTGCACCAGCGCATCGCGGCCCGCGAACGTCCCGATCCGGTCATAGTGGATATGCGCCCCGTCGGCAACAAAGCACGCCCGCATGGCCTCGGGGTCCTTGTCGTCGCAGGCGCGCAGGTAGCGCAGCTTGAGCGCCCGGATCGCATCGGCGGCCTCGAGCCGGTCCAGCCGTTCGGCAATCGACTTCATGTCCGTCATGGCGTGTCTCCCGTCACGATGCCCGCAACTGGTACTTCAGCACCTTGCCCGCCGCGCTGACCGGCAGCGCGGTCACGAACAGCACCTCGCGCGGCACCTTGTAGTTGGCCATGTGCCGGCGTGCCCAGGCAATCAGCGTGTCGGCATCGACCCGCGCGCCGTGGCGCAGCACCACGTAGGCGCGGCCGACCTCGCCGAGGCGGTCGTGCGGCATGCCCACCACCGCCACCTGCGCCACCGCCGGATGTGCCACCAGCAGCTTCTCCACCTCGGCCGGATAGCAGTTGAAGCCGCCGACGATAAACATGTCCTTGATGCGGTCGGTGATGCGCAGGTAGCCGCGCGCATCGAGCGTGCCGACGTCGCCGGTATGCAGCCAGTCGTCGCTGTCGATGGCCTCGGCGGTGGCTTCGGGCAGGCCGAAATAGCCCTGCATCACGTTGTAGCCGCGCACCAGCACTTCGCCCGGCTCGCCGGTGGGCACCGCCTGCCCCTGGGCGTCGATGCAGCGGATCTCGATGCCCGGCATCGCGCGGCCGGAAGTGCCGGCAACGGTGTCGGCGTCGTCGCCGGCGCGCGTCAGCGTGGCAAAGCCGCACGATTCGGTCAGGCCATAGCCGGTGATGATGGTATCGAAGCCGAGTTCGTCGCGCATGCGCTGGATCAGCGCCGGCGCGATCGCCGAGGCGCCGGTCACCGCCACGCGCAGCGAAGACAGGTCGAACTCGCGCAGGCGTGGCGCGTTGAGCAGCGTCTGGTACAGCGTCGGCGGGCCGGGCAGCACCGTGATGCGCTCGTTCTCGACGCGCGTCATCACGGCCTCGGCGTCGAACACCAGGTGGGGCAGCACCGTGGCGCCGCGCGACAGCGCCGCCAGCCATCCGGCCTTGTAGCCGAACGTATGGAAGAACGGATTGACGATCAGGTAGCGGTCCCCCGCCCGCACGCCGGTGATGGCGGCCCAGCTGTCGATGGCGCGCAGGTTCTGCGCATGCGCCGTCATCACGCCCTTGGGCCGGCCGGTGGTGCCGGAGGTGAACATGATGTCCATCGGCGTGTCGCCGCCCACGCCGGCCTCGCGCGCGGCAAACGCCGCCATGTCGGTGCGCGGCGCCTGCGCGAGGAAGTCGTCCCATGCCAGTTCGTCGGCGCCGGCAGCCCGGCCCTGCCCCGGCCGCAGGATCACCAGCCGCTCCAGCGTGGCGGGCCGATGCGGCGCCAGCATCTGCGGATAGCTTTCGCCGAGGAAGCCGTCGACGCAGAACAGCAGGCGCGCGCCGCTGTCGGCCAGCACCGCGCCGGCTTCGGCCCCTTTCATGCGCGTATTGAGTGGCACCAGCGCCGCCCCCACGCTGTGCGTGGCCAGCGCCGCGACGATCCACTCGGAGAAGTTGGGCGCCCACACGGCCACGCGGTCGCCGGGCTGCACGCCCAGCGCCATCAGCGCACGGCCCGCCTGGATCCGGCCGGCATCGAGCGCGGCGTAGGTCAGGCGCAGCCCGTCTTCCTGGATGGCGATGCGCTCGCCGTGGCGGCTGGCCGCGCGCCGCAGCAGCGCGGGAATGGTCTCGGCAAGGCTGTCGTTGGCCGCGGCTTCGATGCCGGCCGGTGCCACAATGGCGTCGAGGGTGTCAGATGGGGTCATGTCAATCCGGGAACTTCAGGTGGATCTCGCTGCTGGCCGGGCGCGCCTGGCAGGCCAGGGTCCAGCCCGCGTCCAGGTCGGCGCGGTCGAGCACGTGGTTTTCGCCGAGCGTCACGTCGCCCTGCGTCACCTGGCACATGCAGGCGCCGCACAGGCCGGCGCGGCAGGAGCTGGGCGTGGCCACGCCGGCGCGCTGCAGCGCGTCGAGCACGGTTTCGTCGGGGCTCACGCTGACCTGATGGGTGGCGCCATCCAGCTGCACGGTGAGGGCGGCGCCGCGCATCGCGGGCGCGGCGCGGCCGGCATCGGGCGCAGCCACGGTGGCCGGGGGCGCTGCCGCCGGCGCATCGGGCAGCGATACGAAGCGCTCCACGTGCAGCTGACCACGCGGCACGCCCAGCGCCTGCAGCGCGGCCTGGGCGCCGTCCATGAAGGGCCCGGGCCCGCAGACAAAGCACTGCGCCACGCTCCACGGCCGCACCAGCTCCTCGATCTGGCGCTGAGTGGGCGGGCCCTGCACGCTGTCGAGCCAGTGGATCACGCGCAGGCGGCCGGGATGGCTGCGCGCCAGTTCCGCCAGCGCCTCGCGGAAGATGATGGAGCGCTCGTCGCGGTTGGCATACACCAGCGTGACCGCGCCGCGCCCGTGCCGCAGCGCCGCCTTGGCGATCGACAGCACCGGCGTGATGCCGCTGCCGCCGGCCAGCAGCAGGAAGTCGCCCTGCAGCGCGGGCGGCGTGAACACGCCGGCCGGCGGCATCGCCTCGACCGTGTCGCCTGCGCCGAGATGGTCGCAGATCCAGTTGGACACGCGCCCGCTCTGCACGCGCTTGACGGTCACGCGCAGCGCACCGTCCACGCCCGGCGAGCTGGACAGCGAATAGCAGCGCTGCAGCGGCACGCCGTCGACCGGCACGCGCAGCGTCAGGAACTGGCCCGGGCGGTAGGCAAAGGTCTCGCGCAGCCCGTCCGGCAACGCGAATACCAGTGAATGCGCCTGGTCCGTCTCCGCGACCACTTCGGCGATCTGCAGCCGATGGAATTGCACTGGCGCCATGATGTCCTTGTTTCGTCGTTGCTTCCCGGCGCGCGCTCAGGCCACGCCCATGATGGTCTGGGCGTTGTCGATGCGCAGTTCCGCGCCATTGATGAAGCGCGATTCGTCCGAGGCCAGAAACAGCACCAGGTTGGCTACGTCGCGCGGATGGCACATGCGCTGCATCGGCTCGGCGCCGCCGACCTCCTCGGGCAACGCGGTGGCGCCGCCGGGCAGGAAGGCCGCGGTCATCGGCGTCAGGATGCCGTCCGGATGGATCGAGTTGCAGCGGATGCGGTAGCCGCTCTGCTTGCAGTGGCCCGCCACGGCGCGCGTCAGCGCCGCGACCGCGCCCTTGCTGGCGCTGTAGGCGCAGAACGCGCCCATGCCGCCCAGCGCCGCCACCGACGACATATTGACAATGCTGCCGCCGCCCGCCTTCATCGCGGCCACGCCGTACTTGCAGCCCAGGAAGTAGCCGTCGGCGTTGATGCGCATTACGCGCTGCCACTGCTCCAGCGTGGCCTCCTCGACCGTCCCCAGCATCAGGATGGCGGCGTTGTTGACCAGCACGCTGGGCGCGCCGAAGCGCTGCTCGGTGCGCGCCATCACCTGTTGCCAGCCGGCTTCGCTGGCGATGTCGTGCGGCACGAACAGCGCGGTCTCGCCGATCTCGCGCGCCAGCGCGTGGCCCGCTTCCTCGTTGACGTCGGTCAGCACCACGCGCGCGCCTTCGCGCGCCAGCAGCAAGGCGTCTTCCTTGCCGACGCCGCTGGCGGCCCCGGTGACGATGGCGATCTTTCCTTCAGTACGTTGGCTCATGGGTAGTCTCCTGGTTGGTATGGGCCTGCTGGCCGCCGATGGGGTGGCCGGCAGGCTGTTGTGCGAGATGGCGGCCCGCGTTGCGTCCCGACCAGATGCAGTCGGCAAGCGACAGGCCGCTCACGTAATGATTGGAGGCGATGCCGACGGCGGTGCGGCCCACCGCATAGAGGCCGGGTATGGGCGCGCCGCCCGCGGCGGCCAGCACCCGGCCGCTGGATTCCTCCACCGCCAGCCCGCCCAGCGTGATCGCCGGACACGGAAAGACCCGGCTATCGGCCGAGATGTCGATGGCCAGCCACGGCCCGGTCTCGAGCGACGCGCACATGGCCGCCGACTTGCCGGCCGGATCGGGCGTTTCGCCACGCGCCGCGGCGTTATACGCGTCGAGGGTCGCCCGCAGCGCGGCGCCTGGCATGCCCAGCTTGCCGGCGAGCGCCTCGATGCTGGCGGCGCGGCGCGCACCGGCCAGCATCAGCAGCGCCGCGGGCAAGGCCTGGAACGCCCACAGCCGGCCGCCCAGGCATTCGCGCAGGGCCTCGCGCGCCAGCGCGCGGTTCAGCACCAGCCAGGCACGCCCGCCGTGCCGCTCGCAGATGGCATGGCCAAGCGTGGCGCCATAGGTTTCCTCGTTGCCGATGCGTGTGCCCTGCGCGTCGACCACGCAGCCGCGCGCCCACGCGAACGGCGGGTTGATGAAGCGCCACGCCGACACGCGCTCCAGGTGCCGCGTGGCGCCGCCCGCCGACTCGCCGAGGCGGATGCCGCTGCCATCGCAGCCGGTCGCCCCCAGCCGCCAGGCCTGCTGGTACTTGCCGGCGTGGCGCGCCACCATGGCGCGGTTGAAGATAAAGCCGCCGGTGGCCAGCACCACCGCGCTGGTCCGTATTGCGACCGGCTGTGCATGGCGCAGCTCCAGCTGCAGCACCAGCGCGCGCAGGCGGTCGGCCAGTGCCGGCATGGCGTTGTGCAGGCGCTCGGCCAGCCGTGCCAGGCGCGCATGGCGCTTCTGGAGACGGCCCGGCGGCAGCTGCCAAAGTTCGACGCCGACCACCGCGCCGTCGCGGTCCAGGATCAGCCGCCGCGCCGCGCTATGGCGCATGACCGTGATCTGCCGGTGGTCTTCCACCGCACGGCGCAGCACGCCATACAGCGTGCGGCCGGACATGCCGGGACCCTTGACGCGGTGGCCGCGCGGGGCGGGCGCGGCATGCCGCGCGTAGGCGGGCACCGCTTCATTGCCGGAGTAGTACAGGTAATAGGGCTGCGCCGGATACGAGGTCTTGCGCGGCGGCACGGTGGCGGCAAAGCGCACCCCCAGCGCCTCCAGCCACCCGAGCATCGCGCGGCTGTGCTCGCAGAAGTCCTGCAGCATGGCGTCGCTGACCACCCCTTCGGTTTCCTGGCGCAGGTAGCCGGCCATGGCCTGCGGGGTATCGTCATAGCCCGCGGCGCGCTGGTAAGGCGTGCCGCCGCCGGCATAGACCACACCGCCGCTCCTGGCGCTGGCGCCGCCGCCTTCGAAGCGCTCCGCCACGATCACGCGCGCGCCGCCCTGCGCGGCTTCCAGCGCGGCGCAGGCGCCGGCGGCGCCGAAGCCGACCACCACGGCATCGCAGGCGGCCTGCCAGGGATGCGCGTCGGGGTCATCGAGCCGCAACGGGGCGTGGACGGGGGTGACGGCGTCGTAAGCCATGCTGGCGCTTGCTCCGCGTTATGCCGAACACAGCGCGCCCAGCGGCGCCGAGGTGGTATAGGCGCCGTCGACGTAGACCAGCGGCGAGACCTCTCCGGCCAGCCGGACTTCGCGCAGCCGGCCGATAAAGACCGCATGGGTGCCGTAGTCGAAGCGGCCATCCTGCTGGCAGAACAAATTGGCCTGGGCATCGCGCAGGGACGGCACGCCCAGCAGGTCGTCTTCCCACTCGCCGCTGGTGAAGCGCGCTTCGCCCTTGAGCCGGCCGCTGCAATCGACCGCGATATCGCGATGGTCAGCGGCGAGCAGGTTGATGCAGAAGTCCGCACCGGCATCGAGCGGCGGGTAGATCGACGAATTGCGGTTGATGCAGATCAGCAGCGAGGGCGGATCGGCGGACAGCGAATCGACCGCAGTCACCGACATCGAATAGCGGCGCTCGCCGTGGCGGCAGCTGATCACGGCGACGGAGCGCGCCATGCGGCGCATCGCCTTGAGCATGTCATCGCGCAGCGCGCCACCGGCTTCGGCGCTGGCATCCGCACTGGATTGGGGTCTGGCGCTCATAGAGCCTCCTGTACTGGTTGAGCGGGGTGCGTGGCGGCGGGTTGCCGCGCATGCTGCGAGATCACGTCCGCGGCGATCATGCCGAAGGTCATTGCCGGGCCCAGCGTGGAGCCGGCGCCGGGATAGCTGGTGCCCATCATCGACGCGCTGGTATTGCCGATGGCAAACAGGCCGGCGATGGCGCTGCCGTCAGCGCGCAGCACGCGCGCGCTGGCGTCGGTGACCAGCCCGCCCTTGGTGCCGATATCGCCGGCATCGAGCCGCACCGCGTAGAACGGCGCCTTGCCGATCGGCGCCAGGCAGGGGTTGGGCCGTACCGCGGGGTCGCTGTAGTAGGTGTCGAACAGGTTGTCGCCCTTGCCGAACTCCGCGTCCACGCCGGTGGCGGCGTAGTCGTTCATGCGCACGACGCTGGCGGCCAGGCCATCGGCATCCACGCCGATCTTCTGCGCCAGCTGCGCCAGCGTGTCGGCGCGCACCAGGATGCCCGACAGGCTGGCCGGGATGCTGCGGTCCGGCATTACCGAGCCGGGCAGGATCGGCCCGCACGGGTACTTGTGGCGGAAGGTGGCATCGAACACCATCCAGGCCGGCACGCTGCATCCGGTCCGCTCGTGGTCGCGGTACATCGCGGGCACGAACTCGGAGTACGGCGCGGCCTCGTTGACGAAGCGCCGGCCCTGTCCGTTCACCACCAGGCAGCCCGGCATGGCGCGCTCGATGAACAGCGCGCGCTGTTTCTCTTCGCCCTGCACCTGCACCGTGGGCGCGCCCCAGACGTGGGACATCAGCGCCACGTCGGCGCCGGCCGCCTGCGCCGCGCGGATGGCGTCGCCGGTATTGTTGGGCGGCGTCGCGCTCCAGGCGGCGCGGGTCGGTTGCGGCAGGTATTGTTCGCGCATGGCCTGGTTGCGCTCGAAGCCGCCGGCGGCGAGGATCACGCCGCGCAGCGCGCGGATCTCCACCACGCGTCCGTCCTGCACGGCGCGCACGCCGCGCACGGTGCCGTCCTCGACGATCAGGTCCTGCAGCGCGGTATCGAGCCACAGCGGAACCGCGCGATCCATCAGCGCGCGCCGCAGGCCGCCGACCAGGCTGTTGCCCAGCGTGAGGCGGCGGTCGCGCCGGGTCCTGCGGCGCCAGCCCAGGTCGAGCCAGTAGCGCGCGAACTGGCGCAGCGCCAGCCCGAACCAGCCGGGCGAGCGGCACAGCAGCGCGTGCGCCTCGCCGGAGGTTACGGCGACGCGGCCGCCTACCAGCGTGCCCGGCGAGGGCGGGCGCAGCCGGTCGAACTCCTCGCGCAGCTGCGCGCCGTCGAACGGCATCGGGTCGAGCGCACGGTAGCCCGGCATCGCCCCCGGCAGTTTCTGGAAGTAGTCGGCGTAGCGCGGCAGCGTGTAGTAGTGCACGCCGGCCTGCTGCTCCAGGTATTGCAGCATGCGCGGCGCCTGTTCGAGATAGGCGCGGATGCGCTGCGGGTCGCCGTGCTCGCCGGTGCAGGCGAGCACGTATTCCAGCGCGCTGGCGTAGTCGTCCTGCCCGCCCGCCGGCGCGATATGGTGGTTCAGCGGAATCCAGATGCCGCCGCCGGACACCGCCGAGGTGCCGCCGTACTGGCTGCTCTTCTCCAGCACCACCACCGACAGGCCGCGGTCGGCGGCGCGGCAGGCGGCCAGCAAGCCGCCGGCGCCGGAGCCGACCACCACCACGTCAAACTCGCCGGGCTGCATGCGCGCTCTGCTCTGGCTCATGTTGGGTCCTCGTGCCGGTGCGGCTCAGATGAAAAAGTCCGTGTTGGCGCGGCCCATCATCACGCCGCCCAGGTTCTGGCCGAAGCGGTCCAGGTTGTTGGCGTAGTGGGCGCGCGCCGCATGCAGGTCGAGGAAGCGGCGCACCATCGGGTTGCTGTGGTAGATGCCGTTGCCGCCGGCGTAGCGCAGCAGGCCGTTGGCCAGCTCCGCACAGCGCTGCGCCACCTGCGCGGACTGGAAGCGGAAATGCAGGCGTCGCGGCGTGTCGACCTGGCCGCCGTCGCGCGCCACGGCCAGCAGCTCGTCGAAGTTGCGCTCCAGGATGGTCCGCATCTCGTCGATGGCGACCTGCGCGCTGGCGCACGCCATCTGCGCGCCGCCGTCTTCCGCGGTCTTGCCGCCGCCGTTGCTGCTGACGCGGCCGTCGGCATAGGCGACGAAGTCGTCCAGCGTGCCTTCCAGCGCGCCGATGCAGGCGGTGCAAACCGCGCGCACGAAGATCTGCGCGAACGGCAGCCGGTACAGCGGCACGTCATTGACGGCCAGCCCCGGGCTCGTTCCCATGGCGCCGTCTACGGCGCGGTGAGTGCGGTAGTCGGGCACGAACACGTCGTCGACCACGATGTCGTGGCTGCCGGTGGCGCGCAGGCCCAGCACGTCCCAGTTGCGCACGATCTTGTAGTCCGAGCGCGGCAGCAGGAAGGTGCGGTAGTCATAGGCGCCGCCCGGCTCGGCGGGGGGCACCAGGCCACCCAGGAAGATCCAGTCGCACAGTTCGCTGCCGCTGGAGAACTTCCAGTGGCCGGAGAAGCGGTAGCCGCCCTCCACCGGCGTGACCTTGCCGACCGGCATGTAGGTCGAGGCGATCAGCGTGGCGGGATCGTTGCCCCACACTTCCTGTTGCGCGCGTTCGTCGAACAGCGCCAGCTGCCAGTTGTGCACGCCGACCACGCCGTAGACCCAGGCGGTGGACATGCAGCCGCGGGCCAGCGCCATCTGGATGCGGAAGAAGGTTTGCGGGTCCAGCTCATAGCCGCCGTGGCGGCGCGGCTGCAGCACCTTGAAGAAGCCCGCGGCCTGCATCTCGGCAATGGTCTCGGCGGGGATGCGCCCGTCGGCCTCGGCCTGCGCGGCGCGCTGGGCCAGCGCCGGGATCATCTGCTCGGCACGCGCGATCAGGCGCGCGGCCAGTTCCTTGGGATGGTTGTCGTGATGCACCGCGGTCTCCTTGTTGGCCTGGTTTTGTGGCTGGCATCGATGTTTGCACCGGCGCGGCGGCGTGCCATCGTCTGTTGGGACTAGCTGTTATCGCGAACGCGCGCGTGCGATTTCGTGGATGCGCCGGCCCTCACCCCCGCCCCTCTCCCGCAAGCGGGAGAGGGGAGCAAACCGCCAGCAAGCCAAACGCTTCCACGAATCAAGCCAGCGCCCGCAGCTTCCGCCCCTGCTTGCGGAAATGCGGAATCACGTGTTCGCCGATATTGCGGATGGTCTCCAGCTGCGCCCACTGCGGCACCGTGCCCATCTGGCAGATAAACAGGATTTCATCGGCGCCCGCATCGATCAGCCGCTGCACGTAGCCGATGCAGTCTTCCACCGTGCCGTAGGCGTGGTTGGGGTTCAGCATCATCATCGACGGATCGCTGAAGTCCACCGATACCTTCTCCGACGCGAACTTCGTGTTGATCACCGCCTTGCCCTGCGCATCGGTGGCCGTGACATGCTCGTCGTCCCACGCCGACGGATCGGGACGCTCGCCGCCGGCATACCAGTACGACAGCGACTCCATGAAATAGCGCTGCCCCTTGATGCCGATCTTGCGCGCGGCCAGGCCGTCTTCCAGCACGATGGTCGGGCACAGCGCCGCCAGGTGCTGGTGCGGGCGGAAGCCCACCTGGTCCTCCGGCTTGCGCGTTTCCCACGCGGCGCGGTAGATCTCGTTTTTCTTGGCGACATCCTCGGGGCCACCGAAGCCCAGCACCAGCGCGCCCATGCCGCGCGCGCCGGCGCGCTGCAGCGTGTCGGCGTTGGTGCAGGCCAGGTACATCAGCGGGTGCGGGTCCTGGCGCGGCTTCGGGTGGATCGGGCGGCGCGGGATCTTGATGAACTCGCCGTCGTGCTCGATCTCGTCCTGCGTCATGATCTTCGGGATCAGGTACATCGATTCGTCGATCATCGGATGCAGGCTGTTCAGGTCGTAGCCGAAGGTGCCGGCCTCCTGCTGGGTGCCGCCCTTGCCCACGCCGAAGTGCACACGGCCGCCCGACAGAATGTCGAGCGTGGCGATGCGCTCGGCGACCTTCACCGGATGATTCATCGCCGGCGGCAGGCACACCACGCCGTGGCCGATGCCGATGCGCTGCGTGCGTCCGGCGACGAAGGCCAGGAACGTCTCCGGCGCGCTCATGTGCGCGTAGTTGGTCAGCGCGGTGTGTTCGACCGCCCAGACCACGTCGAAGCCCATGTCCTCGGCCAGCACCACCTGTTCCATGATTTCATCGAACACCTTGTGGTCGCCGGCGCGCGAGGCATCGACGGTCTGGGCTTCATAGATCAACGAAAAACGCATTGCAGTCCCCTCTCGCTTTGTCGGTACAAGACCGCATCCGGGGCACTGCGAGGCGCTGCGCCTTGGGCCGGAAGCGGCCTGCGTGATCGCAGTGTGGTCGGCGCAAGACGTCGCAACATCGTCTGATTGGATTATGAGCCGCGCCGGGCGCGTCCCTATCATGGGCACCGGGCATACCGCCCGCGCCTATCGAAAGGAACCGACACCATGCAAGCCAGGCTGCTGCTTTACCCCGTTGCGGACATCGACGCCGCGTTGCCGTTCTTCACCGAAGCACTGGGACTGCCGGTGAAGTTCCGCGATGGCGACCGCTATTGCGCGCTCGATGCGGGCGCGCTGACGCTGGCGCTGGTGGCCGGCGAGGAACGGCTGGTGGACCAGCCGGCGCTGGCCTTCAAGGTGGATGAGGGGGACGATATTGCCGCCGCGATCACGCGGCTGGTGGCAGCTGGCGCCACGGTGGCGCAGCCTGCGACGCAGGGGCCGCATGAGACGCGCGCGGTATTGCGCGCCCCCGAGGGCTTTGCGCTGGTGCTCAGCGCAAAGCCCTGACGTCTTGCTTTAGCCCAGCGAAATCACGCTGCTCAGCAGCATGCGCACCAGCGTGGCCTGGCGGGTCACGCCGGTCTTGGAGAAGATGGCGCGCAGGTGCGCGCGCGCCGTGTTCTTGCTGATGCCGAGTTCGTCCGCGGCTTCATCGAGCGTCAGGCCGTTGGCCAGCTGCAGCGCCAGCTGCGTCTCGGCGGGGGTGAAGTCGAACAGCTGGCGCACCACGTCGTGCGAGGCCTGCGAGCGGCGCTCGGGGTCGCGGATAAAGACCACGCAGGCGGGGCGCTTGCGGTTGTCCTCGGACCACTCGCTCAGCGGAATGGTGCGGATCAGCACGCCCAGCCTGGCGCTGCCGGAAGGGCGCGTGATCGACATCGCTTCCATCAGCGCCGGCGCGGTGCCAAGGTGGCCCATCATGGCCTGGCGCAGCAGGCGCTGGAACTTGCGGTTCTCCTGGCCGTACTCGACATCCAGCCCGCCCTTGGCGACGCGGATGCCGTCCTTGGCGCCGAGGATCTCGTCGGCGGCGGCATTGGTCTTGATGATGGTGCCCGACTCGTCCAGGATCACCATGCCCACCAGCATGCGGTCGATGGCGCTGGCGTAGACGGTACGTTCGGACTCGACCACGTCCAGGCGCGAATGCAGGTCCACCGCGCGCTTCAGGTGCGGCAGCAGCGAGGTGCACAGCGCCTTGTCCGCGGCGGAAAAATCGGGACCGTCATGGTCGCGGCACACGCGGAAGCGGCATTCCACGCCGTCGTCGGTGCGCAGGTCGGCGCCGAGGATATAGCGGATGCCGACGTCCTTGAGGAACTGCAGGTACAGCTCGCTCTTGCACCACACGCCGTGCCCCAGGTGCTCGTCGATCGTCACCACGCGGTCCGACGGCAGCCCGATGAAGGGATCCAGCGCGTAGTAGTAGTTGTTGTAGGAGGTCTCGCCCGGCAGCGTCGAGCCATGCTCGGAGGCGTTGATCATCAGCCCGGGACGGTCCGTGGCCGGCGAGCGCAGGATCAGCGTGGCGTAATTGGCATTGAGCTGGCGCCGGATCTGCTCCAGTGCCTTGCCCCATGGCACCTGCTCCATCGGGCCCTGGTAGATATTGCCCAGCAATGCGCTGAACTCCGACAGCGACACCGTCGCCTGCGCGAACAGGTGTGCGGCCGCCTGGCTCTGGCTAACCTCCATCAGCATTTCCTCTGTCTCCATTGTGGCGTGCGCAGCGCTCCGGACGAGCCGGGCCGCTGGCTTGTGCGGGCTCTGTGGCCCTTTTTTTGTGCCCCGATTATAGGGACGGCAAAGGGGCCGCGGCTTGCCCCCCGCCTTCATGGTTTGCCCTAGGCAGCCCGGCCGCACGTGCTGGCCGCACATTGCTGGCCGCACACGCTGGCCGGACTAGTCCCGCGGGACAGGCCCATCGTCACGCGGCGGCGGCGCAAACACATACTCCAAACAGACTAAGGACAGACCCATGCCCGCCCGCCAAGGGCAAACCCCTATGCAACCGGTAGCGCAGCGGCATCCCACCCAAACAGACGATGCCCGCGCGCGGCGCCGCGGCTACAAGGAGCCATGCGCGGCGATCGACGCCGCGGTTTTCAGGAGACTTCCACCATGGCGGCAAATCCGCGGCAGCAGGCCGCAGTCATCACCGGCGCGGCCGGCGGCATCGGGCTGGGGCTGGCAAAGGCGCTGGCCGCGCAAGGCTATGCGCTGGCGCTGGCCGATATCGATGCCCAGGCGCTCGAAGCGGCACGCGCGGCGCTGGCACGCAACGGCGCCACCGTCGTCGCCGTGCCCACCGACGTAGCCGACGCGCGGCAGATCGCGCACCTGTGCGACGAGAGCTTCCGGCAACTGGGCCGTGTCGACCTGCTGTTCAACAACGCCGGCATACTCGCCACCGGCCGCTGCTGGGAACTGCCCCCCGAAGTGTTCGACAAGGTGATGCGCGTCAACCTGTGGAGCGTGCTGCATGCGCTGCGCTGCTTCGTGCCGCGCATGGCGGCGCAGGGTTCGGGCCATATCGTCAACGTGGCGTCGATGGCGGGACTTGCCGTCGGGCCATGGCTGGCGCCCTACACGCTGTCCAAGCAGGGCGTGGTGGCGCTGAGCGAAGGGCTGGCGCTGGAGCTGCAGGCGGCGGGCCTGCCGATCAAGGTGTCGGTGGTCTGCCCGGGCCCGGTTGCCACCGGCATCGCAGCGGACCTGGACGGCGCCGCGCCGCAGGAGGTGCACCAGATGAACGGCGCGCTGCGCACCGGCATCGCCGCCGGCCTGACGCCGGACCAGGCCGCGCGCGTGATCCTCGACGGCGTATCGGCCGGCCAGTTCTGGATCCTGCCGCACGAACAGGCCGCGCACGCGGCGCTGGCGCGCGCGCAGGGCATTGCCGCCGGCAGCGCGCCGTCGTTTGCGATGCAGGCCTGATTTCCACAGCCGTCCAGGAGACACCATGCCGCTCGATCCCCAGGCCCGGGCCATGCTCGATGCCATGGCCGCCATGCCCAGCCCCGACTTCTCCACGCTGCGCGCCGCCGACTACCGCGCCGCGCTGGCGGCCATGCCCGGCTTCGCGCCAGGCGATTTCATCGCCGCGCAGCAAGACCTCACTCTCGACGGGCAGGCCGGTCCGCTGCAGGCGCGCCTGTACCGGCCCCATGCGCCCACTGAGGCCGACGGCAACGCTGCGTTGCCGCTAGTCATCTATTTCCACGGCGGCGGCTTCGTGCTGTGCGGCCTCGATTCGCACGACAACATCTGCCGCAGCCTGGCGCGCCGCAGCGGCGCGCTGGTGTTGTCGGTCGACTACCGCCTCGCGCCGGAGGCGCGCTTCCCGGCCGCCGCCGACGACGCCGTCGCCGCGGTACGCTGGGCCTCGGCGCATGCGGCGCAACTGGGTGCCGACCCATCCCGGCTGGCTGTCGCCGGCGACAGCGCCGGCGGCAACCTGGCCGCCGTGGCGTGCCAGCAGCTGCGCGGCAGCGGCATTTCGCTGCGGCACCAGCTGCTGCTCTATCCCTGGCTGGACTGCAGCGATGCCGCAACGAGCAGTGCCAGCTATCGCGCATGCGCGCAGGGCTATTTCCTCAGCGCCGCGGAACTGGCGTGGTATCGCGCCCAGTACCTGGCCACGCCCGCCGACGCCGGCGATGTCCGCGCCAGCCCGCTGCAACAGCGCGACCTGCGCGGCCTGCCGCCGGCCACCATCATCACCGCCGAATTCGATCCGCTGCGCGACCAGGGCGAGGCCTACGGCGAGGCGCTGCAGCGCGCCGGCGGCAATGCGGCCGTGCGCCGCTGGCCCGGCCAGATCCATGGCTTCGCCAGCATGCAAGGGGTGATGGATGCCGCCAGCCATGTGCTGGACGCGGCCGCCGCATCGCTGCGCCAGGCCTTCGGCGCAAGCAGCCGGCAGGAGGCAGCATGAGCACGGCCAACCTCCTGGCGCCGATGGCCGAAGGGCTGGCAGCGCTTGCCGCGGGCGAGCGCGTGTTGGTGCTCGAAGACGAGAGCGCGGAAGCCACCGGCTGCGTGCTGGTGGCCGCCGAGCGCGCCACCGAGGCCGACGTCAACTTCATGGCCGCCGAGGCGCGCGGCCTGGTTTGCATGGCCATCACCGAGGCGCGTCGGGCGCTGCTGCAGCTGCCGCCGATGGCTGCCGGCCAGCGCCAGCGCGAGCGCTACACGGTGTCGATCGAGGCCGCCAGCGGCGTCAGCACCGGCATCTCCGCCGCCGACCGCGCGCTGACGCTGCGCGTCGCGGCGGCGCCGCGCGCCCGGCCGCAGGACCTGGTCCAGCCTGGCCATGTCTTCCCGGTGGTGGCACAGCCGGACGGGGTGCTGCGCCGCGCGGGCTTTGCCGAAGCCTGTTCCGACCTGCCCCGGCTGGCCGGGCGCGTGGCGGCCGGGGCCTATGCGCTGGTGCTCGACGACGACGGCGAGCTGATGCGCGGACCGGCCCTGCTGGATTTCGCCCATCGCCACCGGCTGCCGGCGGTCTCGGTCAGCGCGCTGATCCACCACCGCCTGCTGACCGAGGGCGCACTGCGCCGCACCCGCTCGACCGAACTGGCCACGCCGTTCGGGCGCTTCACCGTGCACGCCTACCATGACGCGCCGGTGGATGCGCTGCACCTGGCGCTGGTGCTGGGCCAGCCCGACCCGCACACGCCGGTGCTGACGCGGGTGCAGGCAGTGGAGATGCAGCGCGACGTGCTGGCCTTCGGCACGCCCGCGCAGTCGGCATGGAACCTGGAGCGCTCGCTGGAGCGGATCGGCGCCGAGGGTTGCGGCGTGCTGGTGCTGCTGGATGAGCGCGAGTCGCCGCAGCAGCGGCTGGACCGGCTGAGCGCGCCGGCCGCCGCAGCGCCGGCGCCGGCCTTCGCGCAGCGCGCGCTCGGCGTCGGCGCGCAGATCCTGCGCGACGTGGGCGCGCACAAGCTGCGCCTGCTGAGCCATCCGGTGCCGTACCGCGCCGTCACCGGCTTCGACCTGGAGGTTACGGAGTTTGTCCCGCCGGGCTGAACGGCACGCCGAAGCAGTCGGCAAAGCGGCGCGTGAAGCGCTCCACGTCGGCGTCGGGCAGGTGGTTGATGCCGCCTGCCAGGCGCCGGCCGCCGCCGGTGTCGAAGCCGCGGCAGAAATCCGCCGCGCCGGTGGCACTGTGCGCCGGCACCCGCACGCTGACCGCAAAGCCGCCGCCGGACCTGGGCGATAGCAGGCCGATGGCATCGCCGGGACGCCCGCGCACCAGCTCGTTGGCGAGCACGCCGATCGCGCGCCGTGCCCACGGTGCATCGGGCAGCACCAGCAGCGCGGCGCCGGGCACCTCATGCATGGGCGAAAGGCGGCGCGCCCGGGCCATGTCGTCCTCGTAGCCCTCGCACAGCAGGGTGTAGGTGGCGCACTGCGCGGCGAAGTCCAGAGGGTCGGAAAAGGGCAGCATGTGCTGCGCGAGTTCGGCGGGATCGCAATGCAGGTCGGCCACGCACTCGCCGTACGCGTTGTAGTTCAGGCAGGTGCCGAGCCGTTCCAGCACCGCGGTCTGGCCCGGGTCCAGGCCGAGTTGCGCCGCCATCGCGCGCGCCACCTCGCCGAGGTTGTCGCCAAAGGCCGCGGTGACCGCCCAGCGCCGGTGGCGCCCGCCCAGGTGGCGGTCGACCAGGATGCTGGTGCAGACCTGCGCCGCCTCGTCGATATGCGCGCGCAGGCCGGCATGCGAGGGCACGTTGCCGGCGTGGTGGTGGTCGAAGTAGTCCACCTCCACCCCGGCGTCGAGCAGCCGCAGCAGGCCATCGCGGTTCTGGTCGAGCGAGATGTCGAGCGCGGTCACAGTATCGCCGGCGCGCGCGTCGATGCGCTCGAGCAGCCGGATATCGCGCTTGACGCCGGTAACCAGCGTGGCGTCGCTGGCGTGCGAACCACCGGCCAGGCGCAGTTGCTGCAGCGCGCACAGGCCGTCGGCGTCGCCGTTGAAGGCAAAGTAGCTTGTCATGGCATGCGGTGCTGTGGGCTCAGGGCATGAAATCGCCACCATTGGCGTCCAGCGAGGCGCCGGTGATGGCCCTGGCGTAGTCTGACACGAGAAACAGCGCAGCGCGCGCGCAGTCGTCGTCGGCCGGCATGCGGCCCAGCGCGATCTGTGCGGTCACCGGCGCGATCACCGCGTCTTCGCTAACGCCCTGCTCGGCGGCGGCGTGGCGCACATAGCCCTGCACCGGCGCGCCCCACATCCAGCCCATGAAGATGCTGTTGGCACGGATGCCATGCGGCCCCAGCTCGCGCGCCAGGTACTTGACCGCCACCGCCAGCGCGCCCTTGGATGCGGCGTAGCCGGATTCGCCCGGCATCGGCTTGCGCGTGGCCTGGGTGTTGATCATCACGATGGCGCCGCCGCCCTGCGGCTTCATCAGCGCCGCCACCTCCTGCGTCAGCGTCATGGTGCCGAAGACATTGGTGTCGAACACCTGGCGCCACACGTCCAGGTCGGCGGCTTCCACCGGCTCGGGGAAATTGCCGTGCTGGAAGGCGCTGTTGACCAGCGCGTCGATGCGGCCGAAGCGGCGCAGGGTCTCGTGGGCAAGGTGGCGCGACTGGGCGCGGTCGGTGATGTCGGTCACTACCTTCAGCACCTCGCAATCGGCGCCGAGGGCATCGATGCGGGCCTGGGCTTCGTCCAGTTTTGCCTCGGTGCGCGCGGCGATGGCCACGGCGCGGGCGCCTTCGCGCGCCGCTTCCACCGCCAGCTTGATGCCCAGGCCGGGGCCGATACCGGATACGATGACGATCTTGTCTTTCAGCAGCATGTTGGTGTCTCCTGGTTTGGTGGTCTTTAGAGCCTGTCAGAAAGGCCGGGTTGCTCCCCTCTCCCGCTTGCGGGAGAGGGGCGGGGGTGAGGGCAGGCGCTGGCAATAACGACGGCTTCTACTTCGTTGATATTCCCGCCCTCACCCCAACCCTCTCCCGCAGGCGGGAGAGGGAGTACGCAAGCGGGAGTTGGAAGGTCTGAGGTGATGAATTGCGCTGCACCGATCATCCGGGCGCCTGGCGGTTCAGGATGTGCCGCGCCCGATAACCGGCGAAATCACGTTCCAGCTGCGCCTGGCTCAGCCCGAACCGTTCCGGCGTATACGCATGCGCCGCGCGCTGGTTGCGCGGGTTGCTTTCCATCCAGGCCCACATGCCGGCGCGCGCGGCCTCGGTCAGCGGCATGCCGGCGAAGCGGTAGACCGCCTGCGCCACGCCGAACGGATCGCGCACCGTGTCCTCGAAGCGCACGTCGAGGAAGCGCTCGGCCGGCATGGCGTCGCGCACGGCCATGGCGTGATCGGTGCCGCGCCGCATCTGTTCGCTCCACTGGCGGCCGGCCGTGACCGGATCCGGATCGTCGGCGTACAGCTTCCACAGCGTATGCGCCATGCTGGCCATCGACGGGATGGTCTGCAGCGGATCGCGGTGGGTCAGCACCACCTGCGCGCCCGGGAACACCCGGAACAGCACCTCCAGGGTATGCAGGTGCTGCGGGGTCTTCAGCACCCAGCGCTGCGCCGGCACCGTCGAGGCCTGGCCGCGCTGGCGCTTCTGCCACTGCAGGAACTGCAGCATGGTCTTGAGGCAGGCATAGACCTCGGTATGGTCCTGCTGCGCCAGCCAGCCGGTATAGGCCGGCACATTGGCGTAGGAATCCATCGCGCACAGGAACGAATGCTCCATCAGCATGAATTCCTCGTCGGCGGCCATCGCGTCGAGCGGGTGGATGGCAAGGATGTCCGGGATGAACCGGATCATCTGCGCAACCTCTTCGCGCGCCGCGGCGATGCGCCGGCCGGGGTCGCGCACGTCCTCGCCCGGCAGCGGGGCCGGATAGCGGGTCTCCCACCAGGCCGCCGAACTGAAGCGCGCGTCGGTGGCCAGCATGCGCTGCAGCAGCGTGGTGCCGGTGCGCGGCAGGCCGACGATGACCAGCGGATCGTCCACCGGCTCCTGCAGGATCTCAGGATGGCGCCGGCAGTAGTCCTGGATCACCAGCCGGTTCACCAGCTGGGCCAGCAGCTTGCCTTGCAGCATCTGCGCGCCTTGCGCCGACAGGTTGGCCTCGCGTGACAGCGAATCCGACAGCACCCGCAGCGCCTCGCGATAGTTGCCCGGGCCGAAGTCGGCCAGGCCGCCGGCCTGCTCGCTCGCCTGCGCCAGCAGGCGTTCCACGTTGATGGCGTTCATGCCTTGTTCTCCCTGAGCGATGCAAGCCTGACCACGCGCGTGCGTGGATGCGACGGCTGCGCCGCGCCGACCCAGCGCCAGCACATGGTGCCGTTGTGATGGCCGGCGGTTTCCAGCCAGTTGGGCAGGCCCGGGTCGCGCGCGCTGAGGATCACCGTGACGCCGCCGTCGGCATTGAGCCGGGCGCCGTGCTTGTTGAGGCAGATGTCGTGGTAGCGGTAGTCGAGCGATTCCATCCAGTAGTTGTTGATCTGGAAGTTCCAGAACTCGCACTCCGGCACCCGGTCGACCTCGACCACCAGCGCCTCGTCATCGGCGAGACGCCAGCTCGAGTGGTAGTAGAAGATGTTGGGATCGCCGCCCGCGGCCTGGCACACCGCCTGGTCCGCGGGCGGCAGCGCGTTGACATGGCCGCCGTAGCCTTCGGCCCAGTCGGCAAAGATGCGCGCGGTGCCCTCGACAAAACCGGCGGCGCGCAGCAGTCCGGCATGCAGGCGCTCCGCGCTCAGCGCGGGCGGCTTGCCGTTGGCATCGATACGCTCGATCTGCAATTGCGCCGGCGTCTCCGCCTTGCGATCGAGAAAGGTCTGGCGCACCACCAGCGCATTGGTGGCCGGCTCCATGCGCACCCAGTTGCCCGGCTGCGGCTCGGCGCTTAGCGTGATCTCGAAACTGCCGTCCGGCTCCACGGCAAGCTTGTTGCTGTCGACAAAGCCGGTCTGGACCATGCGTCCGTCGGTTTCATAGCCGCCCTTCTGCGCGCCGAAGCTCAGGTACGCGACCGTGCCGCGCCGGCCACGGATGCGGTACGCCGCGCTGCCGTCCAGGCGCGCGTAGCGGTACAGGTTGTCCGGATTGTCGGCGCCGATCTTGGCGGTCTCGTGCGAGGGCGAAAAGAAGCCCGGGAACGCCGGATCGGCAAATTCCACATGCATCTCCAGCGCAATGCGCAGCAGGCGGCTCAGGTAGCGGAACCCTTCGGCGCGCGTGAGCGCGTCCGCCGGCGCTTCCGGGCGCAGGATCTGCTGCCCGCTGCGCTTGAGCACGTCGCAAAACTCGGCCCAGGTCTGGCCGCTCAGCAATTGGTCTTCGGCGGAGGTCGCCATCTGCCTGCTCCCGTGGTTGGTCGGCGCAGCAACGATACCCAGCGCGGGGCGGCGCCTTCCTCGTCCGGGTGGACTAGGAAATGCGCGCCGCGGTCCGCGATTTCTTAGTCCGCCCGGACGAAGTGGCGCAGGGCCCCGGCTCGCTACCTTTTGCCCATGCCAGGCGGCCGCACAACCCTGCGCGGCACCGGCAAACCAAGAGGAGACCCCGATGTTGACCCACCTGGAGCAACTGGAGGCGGAGAGCATCCACATCATGCGGGAGGTGGTGGCGGAATGCGAAAACCCCGTCATGCTCTATTCGATCGGCAAGGACAGCGCGGTGATGCTGCACCTGGCGATGAAGGCCTTCCATCCCGCGCGGCCGCCGTTCCCGCTGCTGCATGTCGATACCACGTGGAAGTTCCGCGAGATGATCGCGTTCCGCGACCAGACCGCGGCCCGGCTAGGCCTGGACCTGCGCGTGCACATCAACCCCGAAGGTCTGGCGCGCAATATCAGCCCGCACGAACACGGCTCGGCCGTCCATACCGACGTGTGGAAGACGCAGGGCCTGAAGCAGGCGCTGGACCACTACGGCTTCGACGCGGCCTTCGGCGGCGCGCGCCGCGATGAAGAGAAATCCCGCGCCAAGGAGCGCGTGTTCTCGGTGCGCACCGCGCAGCACCGCTGGGACCCCAAGATGCAGCGCCCCGAACTCTGGCGCCAGTACAACACGCGCAAGCGCAAGGGCGAGAGCCTGCGCGTGTTCCCGCTGTCGAACTGGACCGAGCTCGATATCTGGCAATACATCTACCTGAACCAGATTCCCATCGTGCCGCTGTACTTCGCCAAGGAACGGCCAGTGGTTGAGCGCGACGGCACGCTGATCATGGTCGATGACGAGCGCCTGCCGCTGCGCCCTGGTGAAACGCCGCAACTGCGCAAGGTGCGCTTCCGCACGCTCGGCTGCTACCCGCTCACCGGCGCCATCGAGAGCGAGGCCGACACGCTCGGCGGCATCATCCAGGAAATGCTGCTGGCGACCACGTCGGAGCGCCAGGGACGGCTGATCGACAGCGATTCGGCCGGTTCGATGGAGAAGAAAAAGCAGGAGGGATACTTCTGATGGAAACCCTGATCGACAACGCGCCGGCAATGGCGCAACCCGGCGGCACGCAGGGCGAGATCGCGCAGTATCTGCGCGCCCAGCAACACAAGAGCCTGCTGCGCTTCATCACCTGCGGCAGCGTCGACGACGGCAAGAGCACGCTGATCGGCCGGCTGCTGTATGAATCGAAGATGCTGTTCGAAGACCAGCTGGCCCAGCTCGAGGCCGACTCGAAGAAGATGGGCACGCAGGGCGAGAACCTGGACTTTGCGCTGCTGGTGGACGGCCTGGCCGCCGAGCGCGAACAGGGCATCACCATCGACGTGGCCTACCGCTTCTTCGCCACCGACAAGCGCAAGTTCATCGTCGCCGACACCCCCGGGCACGAGCAATACACGCGCAACATGGTCACCGGCGCCTCCACCGCCGACCTGGCCATCCTGCTGGTCGATGCGCGCCGCGGCGTGCAGACGCAGACACGGCGCCACAGCTACCTGGTGGCCACCCTCGGCATCCGGCGCGTGGTGCTGGCCGTCAACAAGCTGGACATGGTGGATTACTCGCGCGAAGTCCATACGCGCATCGAGAAGGAATACCGCGAGTTCGCGCGGCAGATCGGGCTGACCGATATCGTCTGCATCCCGATGTCCGCGCTGCGCGGCGACAATATCACCGCGCCCAGCGCCAACACCCCGTGGTACCAGGGCCCGACGCTGATGGACCACCTGGAGAGCGTGCCGATCGACCACGTGCCCGCGCAGGACGAGTCGTTCCGGCTGCCGGTGCAGTGGGTCAACCGCCCCAACCTGGACTTCCGCGGCTTTGCCGGCACCGTCAGCGCGGGCGTGATCCGGCGTGGCGACCGCGTGCGCGCCCTGCCCTCCGGCCGCGAAAGCCGCGTCACCGGCATCGTCGGCGCCGGCGGCGAATGCGACCACGCCATGCGCGGCCAGGCGGTGACGCTGACCCTGGCCGACGAGATCGACGTCAGCCGCGGCGACGTGCTGGCCTGCGCCGAAGACCCGCCCGCGGTGGCCGACCAGTTCGAGGCCACGCTGGTATGGATGAACGAGGACGCCATGCTGCCCGGACGTCCTTACCTGCTCAAGCTGGGCACGCGCACTGTGGGCGTGACGGTGGCGCAGCCCAAGTACAAGGTCAACGTCAACACGCTGGAGCACCTGGCCGCGCGCACGCTGGAGCTGAACGAGATCGGCGTGTGCAACCTGCACCTGGACCAGCCGGTGGCGTTCGACCCGTACGCGCGCAACCGCGAGCTGGGCGGCTTCATCCTGATCGACCGCCTGACCAACAACACGGTCGGCGCCGGCATGCTGCACTTTGCGCTGCGCCGGGCGCAGAACGTCCACTGGCAGGCGATCGACGTCGACCGCCGCGCGCATGCCGCGCTCAAGCACCAGTCGCCGCGCATCGTCTGGTTCACCGGGCTGTCCGGCGCGGGCAAGTCCACCATCGCCAACCTGGTGGAAAAGCGCCTGCACGCGCTGGGCCATCACACCTACCTGCTCGATGGCGATAACGTGCGCCATGGCCTGAACAAAGACCTGGGCTTCTCCGAAGCGGACCGCATCGAGAACATCCGGCGCGTGGCGGAAGTGGCCAGGCTGATGCTGGACGCCGGGCTGATCGTGCTGGTGTCGTTCATCTCCCCCTTCCGCTGCGAACGCGAGATGGCGCGCGCGCTCGCCGGCGACGGCGAGTTCATCGAGGTCTTCATCGACACGCCGCTGGCGGTGGCCGAGCAGCGCGACCCCAAGGGCCTGTACCGCAAGGCGCGCCGCGGGGAGCTGAAGAACTTCACCGGCATCGACTCGCCCTACGAGCCGCCCGAGCATCCGGAAATCCGCATCGACACCACCGGCGACAGCGCCGAGCAGGCGGCGGAGCGGATCGTCGCATGGCTTAGGGACAGGCCCTAGGCTGAACGGACGATGAGGCGGCGGTGGGGGTGGGTACGATGGGCGAGACCGGGTTTATCCCTGGAAAACCGACCGCGCCCGCCTGAACCCGTGCGCTTGCATCGCCGGCTGGGTGCTCCCTCTCCCGCTTGCGGGAGAGGGTTGGGGTGAGGGCGGGCGCGTCGACGAAGTGCAGGCCGTCGGCATTGCCAGCGCCTGCCCTCACCCCCTGCCCCTCTCCCGCAAGCGGGAGAGGGGAGCAAACCGCCGCTCTGCCACATGCCGCCAGACCCGTTGCCCGCCGCCGAACTCAGCGCCCTCCTCGCCCAGCTCTATCAAGGCCCCACCGAACCCGTCCCCTGGGCCACCTTCCTCGAAAGCCTCCGCCAGCGCCAGGCCGCCGCCTTCGTCACGCTGGTGCTGCGCCACCCCGCCACCGACCGCCCCGGCCTGATCGTCAACGCCTCCGACTACGGTCCCCACCTGCCCGGCGAGCCGTCATACAGCGAGCAATACTATGCGCTGTGCCCCTTCCTGGACCTGCACCCCGACCGCCTCTTCAGTGCCGACGAACTGTTCGGCGAAGCCGGCTGGCTGGCGCATCCGTTCTACGTGCAATACCTGCAGCCGCTCGGCCTGCGCTACATCCTGGCCGCCAACCTGGTCACGCCGGATGGCGTCGAATGCGCGCTGTTCATCAGCCGCACCGCCGCGGGACAAGACTTCACCATCGCCGACAAGGCGCTGCTGCTCGACTTGCTGCCGCACCTGAAACGCGCGGTCGACCTGCATGCCGCGCTCGACGTGCTGGCCTCCGAACGGTCGCTCTACGCCGATGCGGTCGACCGCATGCAGGTGGGCACGGTCATCCTGGACGAACACGGCCGCTGCATCCGCAGCAACGACGTCGCCGGCCGCCTGCTGCGCGCCCGCGACGGCCTCTACCTGGCGGACGGCGCGCTGCACGCGCACTGCCCGATGGAAAACCGCAGGTTCCGCAAGATCCTGGAGAGCGCCGCACAGGCCCACGCGCTGGCCACGCCCCGCAGCGAAGTCACCACGCTCAGCCGGCCCGCCGCGCCCACGCCGCTGAGCGTGCTGGTGCGGCCCATTGCGCTCAGCTACCGCAGCGAGGACAAGGCCCGCCGCCCCGCGGTAGCGGTCTTCATCCGCGATCCCGCCGGTTCGCCGCGCAACACCCACGCCAGCCTGCGCAAGCTGTTCCACCTGACCCCCACCGAGATCGAGCTGGCCCTGCTGATGGTCGACGGGCTGACCCTCGATGAGGCCGCGGCGCGGCTGGGCGTGAAGAAGAACACGGCGCGGGCGCATTTGCGGGGGATCTTTGCCAAGACGGGGGCGACGCGGCAGGCGGTGCTGGTGAAGATGTTGTTGTCTAGTGTGGTGGGGATGGGGTGAAGGACGGCGGCCGGCCCGCTAGTGTCGGCGCAGCTCAAGCTTTGCGTTCGTCGCTGGCTTGCATGGTCGAACCGCGCCTGGCAAATCAACGACCGACCGGTCGGGCTAATAACCGACGGGGGATACCGCCCACATCGAAGCCCATGGGGACCAAAGCAGAAAATACCCTAGCCCGTCGACAAGAACATTGAAGCCCCGCTGATGGGCACCTAAGATGGAGCTTCTGGCGTGAGCGGCGAGCTTGCCCTTGCCCAGTCTGTGGTCTGCGATGACTGGACCTTCCGATCCAGGCGGACCTGCGGTGTAGTGTAGTCCCGTAGCAAGAAAAGACCTATAGCTTGGGAGACAACTGTGCTGAGTCATCATGAATTCGCCACGCTGGTCCTGGTGAACGACCACTCCGACGCCACCGAACTGGACGACGCAGACATGCAGGCGCTGCTTGAAAAGCAGTTCATCACGCTCGAGCGTCTCGGGCCAACCCTTGCGCACCCGCAAGTCACGATTCAAGGCTACGCCTTTCTCAAGGCGGTCGGTCGTGTTCGCGCAAGCGACGGCAAGGCACGCCAGCAAGCCGCCTTCCGACCATCGCTTTAACCCCTTGCGAGCTGTCGACTGCCTCGGCCTGCTTTCGCGGCAAGGGGCAGCCGGCCTTGCCAAGGCGGGCATGGCAATCGTCGTGCCTTGACCCTCCGCTCCGCGCTGCACGGGTCTCGCACATCGTTGCGGGGGGCGGAATTTACCTGGAGACGCGAAATGACAAAGTGGTCCCCTGAGCAAATCAGCAAGCTTCAGATCACCGGCATCGACGCCTGGGCCGGGCTGGCCAGCAAGTCGCTGGATTGCATCGCCAGGTTGGTGGACCTGAACCTGCAGACCATGAAAACGACGCTGGAAGACGGGCAGGAATGCGCCAGGAAGGCCTTGTCGACCAAAGACACGCAAGCACTGGTTGCACTGCAGGCGGAATTGTTCCAACCCACGGCCGAAGCGATGCTGGCGTATCGACGCCGTGTGCAAGAGATTCTTGCCGATGCCCAGGCAAACGTCGAAAAGGTGCTGGAGGTGCAATACGCCACCGGCAAGCGCGAGGTGCAGGGATTCATGGAAACCGCGCTGAGCCACGCACCGGCAACCTCGATGACGCCTTTTGCCGCCTGGCAGGAGGCGCTCGAGGCCACGACCGCGCTCTTTGATTCCATGCAGGCCACGGCAACGCAGGCGATGCAGATGGCCGGGAGCAGCTTCGATGCTGCCGCCGAAGCCACGTCCAAGGGCGCACGACGCCGCCCTGCACCCGCCCCGCACACGGCGGGTTGATGCCGCTGCGCAAAGGCGACGTACCGAACCCGGCGAATTTCCAGACTCAGGGGATGCGAGACATGACGAAAAGAATCGCCATCGTGACAGGTGGCATGGGCGGGCTTGGCGAAGCGATCAGCATCCGGCTACAGGACGCGGGCTGCACCGTCGCCGTCACGCATTCACATGGCAACAGCGGCGTCGACGCCTGGCTGGCCAGAATGGAAGAAGGCGGCAGAAAATTCCATGCCTATCCCGTGGACGTTGCCGACTACGAATCGTGCCAGCTATGTGTTGCGGCCATTCACGAGGAACTGGGCCCCACTGATATTCTGGTCAACAACGCCGGTATCACCCGCGATGCCAGCTTCAGGAAGATGGACCGGGTCAATTGGGACGCGGTCATCCGGACCAACCTCGACTCGGTGTTCAACATGACCAAGCCGGTGTGCGAAGGCATGGTCAGGCGCGGCTGGGGCCGCATCATCAATATCGCGTCGATCATTGGTTCCAAGGGCGGCTTCGGACAAACCAATTACGCAGCGGCCAAGGCCGGCATGCATGGATTCACCAAATCGCTGGCGCTCGAAGTGGCCAGGAACGGCGTCACGGTCAATACCGTGTCGCCGGGCTTTATCGCCACCAAAATGGTGACGGCGGTCCCTCAGGAGATCCTGGACACCAAGATCATTCCGCAGATCCCCGTCGGCCGCCTGGGCGAGCCGGAGGAAGTGGCGGCCTTGATCGCCTATCTTTGCTCGCATGAGGCTGGCTTCGTGACCGGAGCAAACATAGCGATCAATGGGGGACAGCATTTGCAGTGAAGTTGACCGGCGTTCGGGACCGGGCCGGCGTGCTAGCATGGACGCCTTCGCCCTCCTCCCGCCCCGCTTCCCATGACCACGCTCTACGCGACGCTTGGCGTACAGGCCGATGCCACCCTGGATGAGATCAAGCTTGCCTATCGCCGTGCGGCAATGAAATGGCATCCGGACCGCAATCCCGGTCGCGAAGCCGAAAGCCATGCCGCCTTCCAGCAGATTCGCGATGCCTATTCGATCCTGTCCGACGCCGAGCAGCGCCAGGTCTACGACGAAGTCTTCGAACGCGAAATGCGCCGCTGGGAAGCCGAGCACGCAGCACAAGAGGCCGAGGAACGCCAGGCACAGGAGCAGGCGAGACGCGTCGCGCAGGAGCATTACGAGAAGATGGTTGCCATCGCGATGCGCTATGCCGACGCAGGGCATTCGCGCGACGTCCTGTTCGGCATCCTGCTGGGCAAGGACTGCGAGACGGAGCTCGCCGGACGAATTGCCGACAGCGTTCATGCACTGCATCAGTCGCGCCACGCATGCGCCGAACGCGAGGCCGTAGCGCCGGCGGATGCCAGCACGGCGCGTACGGAAATGCCCGTCAACGCGTTCGAGGCATTCTGGCAGGGGCTGTTCAGGTTTCGATAGCAAGATCGCAGGCAGGCCGACGCTGATGCACAGGCCGGCGGACGACGCCGCGCAAGCCATTGCGCTAGCTCATTACCTCGAATAGCGCCACGCGCAGAAATTCCCTCACCGCGTCCATCTTCGCATCCGCATCCGCACCCCGTTCCAGCCGCCAGATCAGCCCCACGTCCATCGAAGGCACGCGATCGGTCAGGCTGCGCCGCAAGATGCGCTGTCCCTCCAGCGACCACGGCCGGTAGACGAGGTCCGACAGGATCGAGACGCCGCGACCCGACGCGACCAGGCTGCGCACCGCCTCGATCGAGCAGCTCTGCAGGCGGACACTGGGCGTGAGCCCGTATTGCCCCCAATATTTGACCACCGTGGCGATGTGCTCGTCCATGTCGAGCAAGATGTAGTCATGCCGCGCCACGTCCGACAGGCTGATCTGTTCCTGCTGCATCAGAGGGTGATCCGGATGCCCCCAGAGCTGGCGCGGGGAACGCAGCAGCGTTTCGCAGCCGACATGGTGCATCTCGGGCAGGTTCGAGACCAGCAGCAGGGCCAGGTCGAGCTTGCCGGCCTGGATCTCGGCTTCGATTTCGTCGCGAGGTCGTTCCAGAATCTCCAGGTCCAGCCGCGGAAACTTTTGCTCCAGCGCAGGCAGCAATTTGGGAAGGACATAGGCCGTGATGGTTTCGGTGACACCCACCCGGATCGAGCCTACCATTGCCGCCGGACTCACTGCGGCCGCGTTTACGGCCTCCCGCACCGCCACGTCGATCTGCTGGGCGTGGCGCAGAAAGCGGATGCCGGCAGCGGTCAGCTTTACGCCTGCAGCGTGCCGCGAAAACAGCGGCGCCCCCACTGCCTCCTCCAGGGCCTTCAGCGAGGCGGTCATAGAGGACTGGGACACATGGCATCGCTGTGCCGCTCGCGACACCTGCCCGGTCTCTGCGATCGCCACGAAGTGCTGTATTTGCTTCAACGTTGGTAGCATCGATTTCTTCGATATTGCAAAGTCAAAACTATGAATTAGCTATATCGCTCCATGCTAGCTAGCATCCAGTACGAGTACAAGTTGTTGGAAGCAGCGATGAGCGAAGTGGAAAAGAAGGGGTTTTGCACGTTGTGCCGTTCCCGTTGCGGAACCATCAACGTGGTCGACGGCGATACCCTGGTCGCCGTGCGGCCAGACGGCAGCCATCCAACCGGCCATGCGATATGCCTGAAAGGCAAGGCAGCGCCTGAACTGGTGCACAGCCGCGACCGGATTCTGCATCCCATGCGCAGGACCAACCCGAAGGGCGCGGCCGATCCTGGCTGGGTGCGCATCTCTTGGGATGAGGCGCTGGACGAGATCGCCGCGCGGCTGGTGCAGACACGCGCAACGCTGGGCGCCGAGTCGGTGGCGTTCGCGGTGACCACTCCCAGCGGCACCCCTTTGTCCGACAGCATCGACTGGATCGAGCGTTTCGTGCGCCTCTATGGCAGCCCCAACATCTGCTACGCCACCGAAATCTGCAACTGGCACAAAGACTTTGCGCACGCCTTTACCTTCGGCTGCGGCACGCCGACCGCGGATTACCGCAATGCGGAGCTGATCCTGCTCTGGGGCCATAACCCGACCAACACCTGGCTCGCGCAGGCCGAAGCCATTGGCGCTGGCCGTGCCGCGGGCGCGAAACTGATGGTCGTCGACCCGCGCCGTACCGCCCTGGCCAACGACGCCGACCAGTGGCTGCGCGTCAGGCCTGGCAGCGACGCCGCACTGGCGATGGCGCTGGCCAACCTGTTGATCGAGGCCAACGCTTTCGATATTGCATTCGTCAGGCAATGGACCAACGGTCCGCTGCTCGTTCGCCAGGACACCGGCGCCTTCCTGCGCGGAGGCGATATCGGCCTCGACGATGCAGAGAGCCTGTTGGTGTGGGACGCGCAGCAGCGCCAGGCGGTGCCGGCTGCCCGCGCGCGCGCCAACCCGGAGCACATCGCGCTGCGCGGAACATTTGCCGTCGCGCTTGCAAGCGGCCATGACAAAGCAATGGTGCCGTGCCAGCCGGCATTCGAACTGTATGCGGCGGAATGCGCGCGCTTTTCGGCCGAACGCGCGTCGGCGCTGACGTCGATCCCCGAGGGCGAGATCCGCAGCGCGGCAAGCATGCTCGGGACTGCCACGCGCATCGCCTATCACGCCTGGTCCGGTGTCGGCCAGCACGAAAACGCGACGCAGACCGAGCGCGCGATCGCCTGTCTCTACGCGCTGACTGGCAGCATCGACCGCCGCGGCGGCAATCGCATCTATCGCAAGCCGCCGTTCAATGCCGTCAGCCGGTTCGACCTGCTGCCGCCCGAGCAGGCACAAAAGACGCTGGGGCTGGGCGAACGCCCGCTTGGGCCGCCAGCGCAGGGCTGGGTCACAGCGCGGGACCTGTACCGCGCGATCACCGAGGAGAAGCCGTATGCGGTGACCTCGCTGGTCGCCTTTGGCACGAATCTGCTGCTGTCGCAGCCCGACGTGGCCATGGGCGCGCAGGCACTGCGCAATCTGTCCTTCTACGTCCATTGCGACCTGTTCGAGAACCCGAGCGCGCAATACGCCGACATCTTGCTGCCCGTGAACACCCCGTGGGAGCGCGAGGGCCTGCGCATCGGCTTCGAGGTCGGCGCCGATGCCGAGCAGCTCGTCCAGTTGCGGCAGCGCATGGTTGCTCCGCGCGGCGAGTCGCGCTCGGACAACGACATTGTTTTCGCGCTGGCAGCGCGCATCGGGCTGAAGGATGAATTCTTCGGCGCCAGCCTGGACGCGGGCTGGGACCATATGCTCGCGCCCATGGGCCTGACGGTATCGGCGCTGCGCCGCGCGCCGGAAGGAATCCGCGTGCCGGTCGCGGACGTGGAAATGAAGTACCGCGACGACACCACAGGCCGTCCCTTCAACACGCCCACCGGGCTCGTCGAATTGTATTCGGAGCGGCTGCTCAAGCATGGCTACGCCGCGCTGCCCGGTATGCCGGCGCTCGCGGACGAGCAGCAGGCGGGTGCGTTTCCGTTCTGGCTCACCTCGGCGAAGAACGGCTACTACTGCCATAGCCAGCACCGCAGCGTCGCGTCCCTGCGGCGCAAGGCAATGCGGCCGCGGCTGGATATTTCGACCGAAGCAGCCGCGCAACTCGGCATTTGCAGCGGAGATGCGGTCCGGGTCACGACATCATCCGGCAGTGCCGTGTTTACCGCGCAAACCGACCCCGGGCTACATCGCGCCGTGCTGGTCGGCGAGTACGGCTGGTGGCAGCGCTGCGATGCCATGGGACAGGACGCGATCCCTGCATTCGGCGACGACAGTGCCAACTTCAACGGACTGATCGACGCCAGCCGGCAGGACCCGATCAGCGGTTCGTCACCGTTGCGCTCCTACCGCTGCACGGTGGAGCGAGATCCGGCATTCGATATACGGCGCCGGCGCTGGGACGGCTTCCGCTCCTTTCGCGTAATTGCGCTGGACAAGGAAGCGAGCGATGTCACCACCGTGCAGATGGCGCCTGTCGACGGCGGGCTGTTACCCGATTTCATGCCGGGCCAGCACGTCACCATCAAGCTCTTCATCGGCGCCGACCGCGAGGAAGTGATCCGGTCCTACTCCCTGACCAGCCCCTCCGTGGTCGCCGACCGCCGGTGCTACACCATCTCGGTACGGCATGCGGTAACCCGGCTCGCAGATGGAGCAGTCACGACCGGCGTTGCCTCGTCCTTCATCCAACAGCGACTGGCGCTCGGCGATCTCGTCGAACTGCGTGCGCCGAGCGGCAACTTTGTCATGCCGACTCAGACAGCGAGGCCATTGGTCCTGCTTGCTGGCGGCATCGGTATTACGCCATTCATCGGCCTGCTCGAGACGCTGGCGAAGGCGCCGCACGCGCCTCGCATCCTGCTGTTGTACGCCAACCGCAACAGCGCCGCGCACGCCTTCAAACAGCGGCTGGGCGAACTGGTCGGACTCATCCCGACGCTATCCGTGGTCGATTTCTATGACGCGCCCGCTGACGGCGATGTCCTGGGCATCGACTTCCAGGTCAGCGGCCGGGTTTCCGCCGACTCCGTCCCGGAGGGCTGGCTTGCGTCGCGGCCGCTGATCTACATGTGCGGCCCCGTGGCGATGATGCACAACTTTGCCCAAGGGCTGGCCGCCAGGGGCGTGCCGCGCTTCGACATCCACAGCGAAATCTTCCGCTCACAAGCCAACGCTCGCATCGAAGCCGGCCAGGCCTTTCAGGTCCACTTCCGCCGCTCGCGTGTCTCGCACGCGTGGCGCTCCGAGCAAGGCCCGTTGCTTGGCTTTGCCGAGGCCCGTGGCATCCGTCTGCCGAGCGGCTGCCGGGTGGGTCAATGCGAGAGCTGCGCCGTACGGATCGTCTCCGGCTCGGTCCATCACATACACGGCGAGGCGCCCGATGACGCCCAGACATGCCTGGCGTGCCAGGCGGTGCCCGCCAGCGACCTGGTCCTCGACGCCTGAACTTTCAAACCAACCTTGCACGGATATCGCCATGCTGAACATCGACGGGCCGACCACCCGCGCCTCGCTGCCATTTGATCGTCTTATCCCCGCGCTGAAGCGTGCATTCGCCTCCGGTTGCGAGGTGCCGCTGCGGCATCACCATACGGTGTCCGCTACGCCTGACGCAGCGGGGACGCTGCTGCTCATGCCAGCCTGGAGTGCCGCCAGTGGCTACATGGGCGTCAAGACGGTATGCGTCTATCCCGGTAACAGCCTGCGCAAGCTGCCGGGACTCTATTCGACCTACTTGCTGTATCGCGTGGAAACCGGCCGGCCGCTCGCGCTGATCGACGGCAATGAAATCACGTCTCGACGGACCGCTGCGGCGTCGGCGCTTGCCGCCTCATATCTCAGCCGCACCGATGCCAGTTCGATGCTGGTGTTGGGCGCGGGGCGGGTGGCCAGCCTGCTTCCGTACGCGTACCGGGCCGTGCGCGACATCAGGCGTGTGGCGGTCTGGGATATCGACCCTGTGCAAGCGATCCGGATGGTCGAACAATTGCGCGCCGATGGGTTCGATGCCGAGGTCGCGGAGCGGATCGAGAGTGCGGTGTGCACCGCGGACATTATCAGCGCCGCGACGCTGTCCACCGAGCCGCTCATCCGGGGCGAATTCCTCCGCCCCGGCACCCACGTCGACCTGATCGGCAGCTTCACGCCCGCCATGCGCGAAGCGGATGAAGCCTGCTTCGCGAGCGCCTCGGTATTCGTCGACACCGACGAGGCGGCACTCAAGTCGGGCGACCTGCTGACTGCGCTTGCCAGCGGCACGCTTGCGCACGCCGATATCCGCAGCGACCTCGCCGGCTTGTGCCGGCGAGCGCATGCCGGCCGGCGCCTGGCCGATGAGATCACGGTGTTCAAGGCCGTGGGCACGGCACTGGAAGACCTCGCCGCGGCGGTCATGTGTTTTGAAGCCGTGGCCAACCACTAGAACAACAGGAACCTGCCAAAGGAGCGTAGTGATGAAAGAGACAACAGCAATGGCGCCAGGGAGCGCCGCAAGGCAGCAAGGCGTATTGGAAGGCCTGGCGATACGAGTCACCAACTGGTCCGAACGGTGGTTCCCGGACTCGTACATCTTCGCAGCCCTGGCCGTGGTCGTGGTGGCTGCAGGCGCCATGATGGCGGGCGCGCCAGCGCCGACCGTGGCCAAGGCGTTTGGCGACGGCTTCTGGACCTTGATTCCGTTCACCATGCAGATGGCCGTGGTGGCAATCTCGGGCTATGTGGTAGCGGTATCGCCCCCGGCATCGATGCTGATCGACCGGCTCGCCCTGCTTCCACGCACCGCGCGCGGAGCGGTCGCCTTCGTGGCGTTGGCCAGCCTGCTGACCTCCCTGCTGAACTGGGCCATCAGCCTGATCTTCAGCGGATTGCTGGTGCGAGCCATCGCGCGGCGCCGCGGCTTGTGCGTCGACTACCGGGCCGCCAGTGCCGCGGCCTACCTTGGCATGGGTGCGACCTGGGCGCTTGGGCTCAGTTCCTCGGCGGCTCAACTGCAGGCCAACCCAGCCAGCCTGCCCAAGTCGCTGCTCGATATCACGGGAGTCATCCCGTTCTCGGAGACGATCTTCCTGTGGCAATCGATGGCCATGACCGGCGTGCTGATCGTGGCGTCGCTGCTGATCGCGTACTTTTCTGCCCCGACCGCAGAGCGCTCGGTGACCGCTGAGGACATGGGCGTCGACCTTAACGATGCCGATGAAGCGCTCGCGCGTCCGTCCCGCCCCGGCGAGTGGCTGGAATACAGTCCCCTGCTGACACTGGTGCTCGTGGCCATGGGCGCCGGCTGGCTCTACCAGGAGTTTTCCACCAAGGATCCCATCCTCGCCATCTCCAACCTGAATACCTACAACTTCCTGTTTCTGCTGCTCGGCATGCTGCTGAACTGGCGGCCGAAACGCTTTCTGCGCGCCGTGGCCAGATCGGTGCCCTCGACAGCCGGTGTGCTGATCCAGTTTCCGCTCTACGGCGGCATAGCCTATATCCTCACCAAGGCCACCGGCACCGATGGTGCGACGCTCTCCCATTACCTCGCCACGGCCTTCGTCGCGATGGCTACTTCGGAATCCTTTTCGGCAGTGATGGGAGTGTACTCCGCGGTGCTGGGGTTCTTTATCCCTTCGGGCGGCGGCAAGTGGATTATCGAGGCGCCCTATGTCATGCAGGCTGCCAACGCATTGCAGGTCCATCTGGGCTGGGCGGTGCAGGTCTACAACGCAGCGGAGGCCCTGCCCAACTTGATCAATCCGTTCTGGATGCTGCCACTGCTGGGCGTGCTAGGGATACGCGCCAAGGATGTGGTGGGCTTCACCTTCACCCAGTTGCTGGTTCACACACCGCTGGTGCTATTGATGCTCTGGGCGTTCGCAACCACGCTCCCATACCATCCGCCAGTGATGCCCTGAGAGGATGAGAGCGGCCGGGAAGCGGCGGTCAGCCGCTTTTGTTCAGGCGCCTGATGTCGTGCCGCAGCCCTGGGCGTCGACAGCTAAAGGACTTCAGCCCTAACGCCCGTTGCATCGAATCGGCGCACCGCTGTCCGTCCGACCGAGTGCCACACCAGAAGCCACCAACTTACACACCCCACTTTGGTGGGGTGTTAGCGCTGCAAAATTGAATCTCTGTTAACCGCCGTTTGATATAGATTGTAAAGACATTTAGAGCCACGGGTTCGCATAGCAGGGCCTGGCCGTAGTTCATCTTTGGTATCAGCCGTCGGCGAAGACCACGATCTCGTGGTGACCGCCGCGAGCCGGGGGAGACAATGTTGCGTCAGGTGCTTGCGCGCACGCCGAGCCCGCTTGGACGCGTTGGGTCGCGTTCCATCACGGCGGGCACGGTGCTTCTTGGAGCGCTGACGACGGCTGTCGTCTATGCCTTCTGCACCGATCTGCTGGAACGGGATGTGCGGCTGCGCTTCGACAGCGATACCGGCGACGTGGTCCAGCAGATCGATACGCGGATCCGGCTCTATACCGACGTGCTGGTCACGATGCAGGCGCTGTTCGGCGCCAGCGACCATGTCTCGCGCGGCGAGTTTCGCGACTTTGTCGTCGGCCTGAACCTGCCGCAGCGCTACCCCGGTTTCCAGACGCTGAATTACGCGCCCTACGTGCCCGCGCCGGAGCTCGATGCGTTTGTCGCCAGGCAGCGCAATGACCCGATCCTGCGCGAGGCCGGCGTGACGTTCAGCATCCGGCCGCCGGGCCAGCGCCCGGGCTACTTCGTCCTCACCTATGTCGAGCCGCTCGCCACCAACCTGCCGTCCATCGGCGTCGACATGGGTGCCGAACCGCGCCGCCTCGCCGCGCTGGAGCGCGCCCGCGATACCGGGCACCCGGTCAGCAGCGGCCGGCTGATCTTCAGCGAGGCCAAGAATCCTCATGTGGGCATCGCGCTGCGCCTGCCGGTGTATCGCAAGGCGCTGGACCTGGATTCCGTGGAGGCGCGCCGGGCCGCTTACGTCGGCTCGGTCGGTGCCGGCATCCGCGTGGCGGATTTGCTCAAGGACCTGGTCAGCAACCAGAACCTGCGCCCGATCCGCTTTCGCGTCTATGACGCCGGGGACTTTACGGCGCCAGCCGGTGCCCTGTCCGCCGGCAACCTCCTTTATGACAGCCGCACCGGGCTGGCCACGCCCCGCCCGGGCCGTGCCGCAGATGGCCGCGCAGCGCCGCGCGCGGGCACGCCGGCGGACGGACCGGCGGCCGCGGCGGCCAGCCGGGACGACCTGACCAGGAGCGTGGAGCGCAACTTCGGCGGACGGCGCTGGGTCATTGCCTTCGCTGCCGACTCGACCGCGCTCGGCGGTCCGCAACGCTATCTGCCGACGCTGGTGATCATTTCCGGGATGATCATCACCGTGCTGCTGGGCTGGCTGGCCTACGCCTTGTCGAGTTCGCGTGCACGGGCCGTAGCCGTCGCCGACCAGATGACGCACAGCCTGCGCGAGAGCCAGGCGGCGCTGGCCGAGGCGCAGCAGATCGCCCAGCTCGGCGACTGGCGCATCGACCTGGGCAAGGACGTTGCCCATTTTTCACGGGAAATGGGTCGCCTGCTGGGCTGGCGCGGCCACCGGCCGAGCCCGGACACGCTGTTCCAGGCGATCGAGACCAGCCATCGCGCCGTGCTGCGGGAACGGATGGAAAAGGCCGTGCGGGATCGCCAGCCGTTCGAGCTCGAGTGCCCTTACCGTTCGCAACGTGGACGGCGCGGCTGGTTGCATCTGATTTGCCACGCGCAGGGTCCGGCGGGCAACAGTACCGCCTTGCGCGGCACCGCGCAGGATATCAGCCAGCGCAAGGCGGCAGAACAGGCGCGCGCGCAGGAGCACCAGATCGCCCTGCACCTGGCCACGGCCGACAGTGAAGCCGAGGTGCTCGAGGACATCGTCCACACCCTGCTGGAAGGCATGGAATGGGAGGCCGGGGCATTCTGGCCGGCCGACGACGGCCATGGCAACAAGCTGCCGCAGGTATGCCTGAGCCGCGCCAAGGGGCTCGAGCCATGGCTCGCCGCACACCCTGCCCGTACCGCGGGCGCCACGGCCATTGCGGCGCCACAATGGTATGCGGGACTCCATGACCTGGCCCGGCATGCGCACGCCGGATGGCTTGCAAGCGGTGGCATCCGCACGGTATTCGCCTTTCCGCTGAGCCGGGGCCACGTGACCCTTGGCGTGGTCGAACTCTATTCCCGCACCCGGCGCAGCGCCGATGTCCATGCGCTGACGATGGCCGTGGGCATTGCCGGCCAGACCGGGCATTTCCTGCTGCGGCGGCAGGCCGAGGAAAACCTGCGTTTCATCGCCAATCACGATGCCCTGACCGGCCTGCCCAACCGGCTGATGTTCAAGGCCGAGTTCGAAAAGGCCCTGGCACGCGCCCGCGCCGGCGGACAGGCACTGCATGTGATCTTCGTCGACCTGGACGAATTCAAGGTCGTCAACGACACCATCGGCCACAACGCCGGCGATGCCGTGCTCCGCGAAATGGCCGAGCGGCTGCTCCGGGGCTTGCCCGAGGTGGAGTTGATTACGCGCTTTGGTGGCGACGAGTTTGTCGTGCTGCTCGACCCCAAGGGCGATTCGACCGTTCTTGGCCGGACCATCTCGCAACTGCAGGCGGTGCTCACGCCCGCCTTTGTCGTCAATGGATCCGAGATGCGGATGACCGCCAGCATCGGCATCAGCTCGTTCCCCGAAGACGGCGACGACTGGCAAACCCTGCTCAAGCATGCCGACCTGGCCATGTACGGCGCCAAGCAGCTGGGCAAGAACGGCTACCAGTTCTATTGCCGCGGCATGAGCACCACATTGCAGCGGCGCATCGACATGGAGTCACACCTGCACCGCGCGCTCGAGAATGACGAGTTCGTGCTCTATTACCAGCCGCGCATCGCGCTGGCATCGGGAACCTGCACCGCAGTCGAGGCACTGATCCGCTGGCGCCACCCCGAACTGGGCCTGGTCATGCCTGCCGACTTCATTCCCTTCGCCGAGCAAAGCGGCGCCATCGTCGAGATCGGCGCGTGGGCGCTGCGCGAAGCGTGCCGCCAGAACGCCGCGTGGCTGGCGCAGGGACTGCCGCCGGTGCGGGTTTCGGTCAACCTCTCCGCCCGGCAGTTTGCCGACAAAGCGCTCAGGCTGACCATCATCGATGCGCTGCGCCAGGCAGCCCTGCCCGGCAACCTGCTTGAACTGGAGCTGACCGAAAGCATGGTCATGCGCGATGCCGAACAGGCTTCGAACTGGCTGTCGCGCCTGAAGCGCACCGGCGTGCGCCTGGCCATCGATGATTTCGGTACCGGTTATTCCTCGCTCGCCTACCTGAGCCGCTTCCCGATCGATACGGTCAAGATCGACCGCAGCTTCGTCCGCTATGTACCCGAAAGCCGCAGCGACACGCAGATCACCAGCGCGGTGATCGGCCTGGGCCACCGGCTCGGCCTCGAAGTCGTCGCCGAGGGCGTGGAGAACGAGGCCCAGCTCGAATTCCTGCGCCGCGAAGGCTGCGACGAAGTGCAGGGCTACTACTTCAGCCATCCGTTGCCGCCGGCGAAGATCACTGCCTTCCTCGCCAGCCGCATGGAGCATGGCCCCGATTTCGCACGGGGCCAGGAACCGATGCGCGCCTGACCAGGCGCGCCGTCGTGTCATCGCATTGCAGGCAGTCCAACAAAAAGAGAGGAAACTGGATCATGCATGAACGTATTGTGCAAACCATGTGGCAAGACATCGATGCCCTCGATTTCTCGAGGATGAAGGCCAAGCTGTTGCACCAGCGGCATCGGGACTGGACCCCGGCGTCCCTGGAGCAGGCCGAGGACGGCTACCGCCAGTTCCTGAAACTGGCCGCGAAGTATCCGGAAACACCGGCAGTGCCCAGCGAGCTGGTCGATGCCTTCTGGCATGCCCATATCCTGGATACCCGGCGTTATGCCGACGACTGCATGCGCATCTTCGGCCGTGTGCTGCATCATGATCCCTACGTTGGCATCGACGGCCCGGAAGACGAGGCACGCCTGCTGGCGATGGCCGCCTCCAGCGACGCGCTGAACCTGCGCGAGTTCGGCAGCCCGCTCACCTCCGCGGCCTACTGCGCGCGCGCTGCAACGGACAAGGCCGCGTATTGCGCGCGCATCGGCGAAAAGAAGGATGCCGCGTACTGTGCCCGGCTGACTGAAAGGAAGGATGCCGCCTACTGTGCTCGCCTGGCGACGGATGAGGCCGCCTACTGCGCACGGGAAGCGGAAGGCGGGCTGGGACAAGCGCCCTCGATCACGGCGAGGCCCGCTTATTGCGCGGTGAATTCGCCTCGGCGTGTTGCTTGACTTCGGGTCAGGAAGGCACCCATCACGTTTAGCCTGGGTGCTACCGACCACTGGTACAACCTGCAGATCGCTCCCCGTTATCTGTCAGGTGATTGTGAATGCGCGGCTCTGCCGCGCATTTTTTTATCCGGGCGATACCGATCCGACAGCCATGTTCAACTGGCGCTGACTTCGTTCGTGAGCGACTTGCCGCTTTCGAACTCCGTCACGCTGCGCAAGGTTGTTTCGCAAATGGTGGTCACGGCCTCGCGCGTGAGGAAGGCTTGGTGCCCGGTCACGATCACGTTAGGAAAGGTGATTAGCTGCTGCAGCACGAAGTCGTCGACGATGGTGCCGGACAGGTCGCGGAAGAACAGGTCCGCCTCCTGCTCGTACACGTCGATCGCCAGCCCGCCGAGCTGCCCGCTCCTGAGCGCTTCGATCACTGCTTCCGTGTCGATCAGCCCGCCGCGACTGGTGTTGATCAGCAAGGCGCCTGGCTTGGCGCGCGACAGCGTTTCGGCGTTGATGATGTGATGGGTCTCGGGCGTGAGCGGGCAGTGCAGCGAGATGCAGTCCGCGCTTGCGCCGATTTCCCCCTCGTCCGCGTAGCGTCCGCCAAGGGCCTCGAATTCCGGGGACGGGTACTTGTCGTAGCCGATCACATTGCAACCGAACCCGACCATGATTTTCGCAAACACGCGCCCGATCTTGCCGGTGCCGATCACGGCCACGGTCTTGCCGCACAGGTCGAAGCCCATCAGGCCTTCAAGCGAAAAATTGAAGTCCCGCGTGCGGTTGTAGGCGCGGTGGATCTTGCGGTTGACTGCCATCAGCAGGGCCACTGCGTGCTCGGCGACCGCGTTGGGCGAGTAGTCGACAACGCGCACTACCTTGATCCCAAGCGCCTGCGCGGCTTTCAGGTCGACGTTGTTGAACCCCGTGCAGCGCAGCGCGACCAGCCTGGTGCCGCCGCGTCCGAGCGCCTCCAGCACGGTCGCATCGGCCCGGTCATTGACGAAGATGCACACGGCGCCGTGGCCCGCGGCGAGGCCCACCGTCTCACTGTCCAAGGACACGTCGAAGTACTTGAGCTGATGGCCTTCAGCCGCATTCGCGGCATCGAGATGTTGACGATCGTAGGACTTTGCGCTGAAGACGGCGATTTCCATGATGTGTCTCCGCGGCGAATCGCATGGCGCGCTTCGCCCAGGTTGCCCCTGCACTATCCGCCAGCCACACTATCCGCCCGCCAGTGTCGCGGCGACCTGTACGAACAGGATTTTCACAATGGTCATTGACGGGAAGATCATCGAGTAGCCAAGGTCGGGCCGGTCGGTGGGCGCGACGCGGTTGGCAAAGGCAAGGATGGCGGGATTGCCGGTCGCGCCGCAGATCACGCCCACCGCCAGGTCGAACGGCAGCCTGAAGACCCAGAGGCAGAAAATCGCAGTAATCAGCAGCAGGGCGAGCAGGATCACCACGCCATAGATCAGGAACGACACCCCGGTTACGCCGATGGTGGCGAAGAACTTCGGCCCGGATGCGATGCCCACCTGCGCCAGGAAGATGGTCAGCCCGAAGTTGCGCAGGACCAGGTTGGCCGACAGCGGCATGGTCCAGACGAACGGCCCGAGACGGCGCACCCGGCCGAGCACGAGGGCAACCAGCAGCAGCGCCGCCAGCCCCAGCGCCAGCGTGCCGACGCCGGGAATCGGCACCGGGATCAGCCCCACCAGCAGCCCGAGCGCCGCGCCGATGCCGATCGAGATAAAGCTCAGCTCGGCGGTGCCCTTGATGGAGTCGCCAAACAGGGCGCGAATCGGCTTCATGTGGGCGCGATTCACCAGCAGGCCGACGCGGTCACCGAACTCGAGGGTGAGGTCATCGCGGGGCATCAGGTCCGCATCGCCGCGCCGCACATGGGCGATCGAGCAGACCATGCCTTCAGGAAAGCGGATATCGCGCAGCGTGTGCCCGACCACGAGCCGGCTTGAGGCGAACACGCGCATATAGTCCAGGTCTTCGCGATGGCTCGTCATGCGGCCTGGCTGCAGCTCTCCGCACAGCGAGGTGGCTTCACGCAGCGCGGCCGGGTCGGTGGCGGTCGCGAGCAGCACGTCGTTGGCCTGCAGGACCAGGTCATCGGCGGACGGGTAGTTGTGGTGGGCGCGACGCACGGCGGCAATCGCTACCCCTTCCGGCAGGCGCGCTACCACCTCCGACAGCCGCAGGCCGATAAACGCCGGGTTGGTCAGCGCAATCTCGGCGGTCTCGATCAGCTTTGGTGGCGGCCGCACGATATTCGGCTTGAGCAGCGCGGTGAGGGCATACAGAAACAGGATCGGCCCGGCCACGCCGACCGGGTACGCGACGCTGTAGCCCACTGCGGCGCCGTCGCTCTTCATCGCCGTCATCGCGGCCTGCAGGCTTGCCGTACTGGTGCCCGCGCCGGCGAACATGCCTAGCGACTCGTCGAGCTTAACGCCGACCAGCGGCACCAGCGCAACCGCGACCAGTCCGGAGCCAACCACGCCAAGGACCGCAGCGGCGTTGGCCTTGATGCCATCCGGGCTGGTCAGCCCCTTGAAAAACTGCTCCCCGTACTGGATCCCAATGCCATAGAGAAAGAGCAGCAGCCCCAGGGTGCCAAGGATGGCAGGCGGCGCGGCCTTGGGCGCGAACCCGCCGATCGCCAGCCCCACGAACAGCACCGCGCCCGAACCGAGTGACACGCCCTTGATATTGATCTCGCCGATGACATAGCCCAGTGCAACCGTGAGGAACAGCGTGAGCAGCTGCTGGGTTTCGAGCAATGTCCGGACTGCATCCATGCCGTTCTCCGCTGGAAGTTCTGAAACACTGTGGGCGAGGCAAGCGACGGGTTCTGGGGGCCCTACCTGGCCGCAGCCGGCTGTACGGACACTGCAACGGCCTCGGTATAAACCGCTTCGACCCGGTCGCCCTTCTTGATGCCATTGAGGCGTGTCGTGTCCCCTACCAGCAGGACCACGGTGCGTCCCTTTGGCCCCTTCAGGGTGACGGTCCTGGCGCTGGTGTCGAAGGCAACGACGTCTGCCGTGACGGTCACTTCCCGTCCGACCGTGCCGCCCGGCTTTGCTCCCGGCGCAGCGCGCTCCGAGATTTCGCGCTCATGCATGGCAAGCGGACCACTGCCCTTCTTGAGGCTCATGGTCAGTGCTTCCCTGTACTCCACCGTGACAGTGTCGCCGACCTTGAGCTGCTCGAAGTTCCTGGCGTCCGGCCCCACGACGAGGTCCCTGGTCTTGCCGTCGCCGGACTTCAGCCGGACCGTCCGCGTCGGCGCATCGATCTTGGTGATCGTGGCGGTGACCTTGGCGGTGCCGGTCGCAGTCGCCCCTTCAGGCGACTGCGTGACATCCACGCGGGTTTCGGGTTGCGCCCATGTTGCCGTGGTTGCCACCAGCATTGCCGCCGCGGTCAGTAGTGTCTTGCATTTCATGCCATCCTCCGTTTTCTGATCGGGCCCCGATGTGCGTCTTGTTCTGAACTCTAACGTTAGCCCCGGACGCATCAGAACTGAATCTTTTCGGATGACGAGATAAGAAAAATTTCCGGCCAACGGATGCGTCCGCCTAACTAACCTGACGTCACGGTCGGCGTGTCTCCTGTGCGGGCTTTACTGAGGCAGTTCACTTGAACCGCAGAGTGAGTACTTCAATTGCACGGAGTACCTGGGAGAGAGATTCCATCAATGGTTTTCCCACGACAGAAATCACGGGGCGTAGTGGCAAGGTCCTCCAGGTCCAGCTCCCGGTCGAGGGGCAGTTTGCCGATTTTAGTGCAGCAAGAGCGAAATTCAGTCGAAAGTGCCGGAGTATTCGTCATGGCGGGAGAATCTACGGCGGGTTGCTGAGGTGTCCGGGCACTCTTGGCCGCCGAGGGCTGGGCGGGTTGTTCAGATGCCGTGCCACTCTTTCTCGCCGGAGCAGTCTTCGCCGGCTGTCCGGTTGGCGGGACATTCCCCGTCGCCGGACGAACCCTTGCAGGTGGCTCGGGTGGCGGGGCGATTTTTGTCGCAGAAGATGGTTGGACAGGTGGTTCTGCGCTCGGGCCTGTCGACGCAGGAGAGACGCATTGGCCCAGTTGGCAAATGCGCTCGCCCTTGCATTGCATGTCATGTTCGCATCCAACTGCACCGGCGTGCGGCGCAGTCCCCATGGCGAGTGACAGGGCGAGGAGCAAGCCTGGCGCTTTCATCTTCAGCTTCGCCTCCTCCTCTACGTTCGGTGACTGGCACGCTGCTCGACCCTGGCGCAAGTCAGACTGGACCATTTCGTAGTCTTAGGGCCATGCGGCGGGCGACACTCCTAGTATGGAATGTTCAAACAGTGAGCGCCACCCGAGCTGCGAGTGGGCGAGACGCGGCGACGCCCGCCGCCAGACAGCCCGCGCAAGTGCGACGGCGTCGGCACATGTCCTCTTCAGGACAGCGCATGCGTATTGCGATGCCGGATGGCCTCATGGCGCATCGCGTAATGCCATCCCAGGTCGGCTATCGGCCCGGCCTTTCGGCCAGTCTCGACGGCATCCGCGGCGGCAGCGTTGCCTTGTCGCGCTCGCTCTGCGATACCAAACATAATGGCGGCCAGCCTGAACAGGTTGTAGGCGATGTAGAAGTCCCAGTGTTCGATACCCGCAGTGCCGTTGGCTTCGGCATACCACTGCAAATATGTCTGTTCGCTCGGGATACCGAGGCCTGCGAAGTCGAGATCGGCGATACCGCGCCACAGCGATGAAGGGATGTGCCAGCTCAGGCAATGATAGGCAAAGTCAACGAGCGGATGTCCCAGCGCGGACAACTCCCAGTCCAGCGCCCCGATGACCCGGGGCTCGCTGGGGTGGAAGACCAGATTGTCAAGGCGGAAGTCGCCATGGACGAGACGCGTCTCCTCGCCCGCGGGGATGTTCCTTGGGAGCCAGCTCATCAGCGCTTGCATGGCGGAACTTTCGAGCGCGCCGGTGGCACGGCTCTGGCGCGTCCATCCGGCAATCTGACGCGCCAGGTAGTTACCGACAGGGCTGTAGTCGGCCAGGCCTGCCGCCCGGACATCGATGCGATGCAGCGCTGCCATCACCCGATTCATCTCCGCGTAGATGGCCCTGCGCTCGGCGCTTTGCATTCCCGGCAACGACTGGTCCACCATTACCCTGCCATCGAGGTACTCCATCAGGTAGAACGGGCTGCCAACCACGGACAGGTCTTCGCTGTACAGGTACACGGCGGGGACGGGCACATTACTGGCCTGGAGCGCGCTCATGACCCGAAACTCGCGGTCGATGGCGTGCGCCCTGGCCTGGATGTGCCCGGCAGGCTTCATCCGCAGCACGTAGCGGTGTGCACCGGAGGAGACCAGGAAAGTCGGATTGGACTGGCCACCGGTAAGCCGGGTGGCAGCAAGCGATGCCTGGTCGATCAGCCCGCGCGCAAGGAGCAGCCGGGCCAGCGCGTCCCAGTTGCGGTGAGTCGTATCGTTCATTGGGCTGTCCTTTGGCTGATGTGGAGAATCGCTTGACGCATCACAGCGTGCTGACGAGATGCCCGCCATCGACGGGCAACACGGCGCCGGTGATGTAATCCGATGCCCCCGATGCCAGCAGCAGCAAGGCGCCATCAAGCTGGGAGGGCTGTCCCAGGCGCCGCTGAGGGATCCGCCGGACCATCGCTTGCCCGCCGTCTGTCTGGAAGAAGGCGCGATTGATCTCAGTGGCGAAGTACCCCGGCGCCAGGGCGTTGACGCGGATGCCATGGCGTGCCCATTCCAGTGCCAGCGATTGCGTCAGGTGGATCAAACCGGCCTTTGCCGCCGTGTATGCGGGAACCTGCTGCGCCACCCGCAGCCCCAGAATGGAAGCGATGTTGATGATGCTGCCCTGCCGGCCAGCTTCGCGCATCTGCTGGGCGGCGTACTGCGCCACACGCCAGGCGCCGGTCAGGTTGGTATCGATGACCCGCGCCCAATCCTGCTCACTCGTCTCTAGCGCGGGCCCGGTGGTTGCAATGCCAGCACTGTTGACGACGATGTCCACGGTACCCTGCGCCTGCTCGGCCCGGAAGAAGGCGCCGGATACGGAATCGGGATCACACACATCCAGTTGAACCACACATCCGTCCGCGCCCGTCGCCCGGATCTCCGCCAGCAAGCGTTCCCCTTCGGCGAGTCGGCGGCCGGCAAGCACTACGCGGCATCCAGCGTTTGCCAGGGTCACCGCGAAGTGGCGGCCAAGCCCGCCGAATGCGCCCGTCACAAGTGCCACTTTGCCCTCCAAATCGGGAAAGACAGGTTGAGGACGAGGTGAGGAAGCCATACTTGCAGTCTCCTTGGACGCGGTCGTTGGAGCGCAGGTTAGGCCGTTGCGCCTGCCAAGCCAGCCACCCGAACGGGGAGGCACCCCACCATGCCCCCCGAGGCAAACCTCGGGATGCCCCGTGCCTCCCCTGTTGGGGGGCTGGAAAGCCGTGCCATGGCGCTTACGCTGGCAGGCATCCGGCGTCCCTGGCGCTGCATGCAAGTCATGGGCATGCTGCCCAGGCCGCTGCCACAGCGATCAAGGAGTTCCTCCGTGACACGGCCTATCCCGATCCCCCGCACGCCATCGGCGTACGCCTATCCGCTGCTGATCAAGCAGCTCCTGCACGCGCCGCTGGCGGTCAACCCGGAGCAGGAAATCGTCTACCGCGGTCAGGTCCGACACAGCTACTGGACCATGCGGCACCGCATCGGCCAACTGGCCAGCGGCCTGCAATCGCTCGGCATTGCACCGGGCGATACGGTGGCAGTCATGGACTGGGACAGCCACCGCTACCTCGAAAGCTACTTCGGCATCCCCATGATGGGCGCGGTGCTGATGACGGTAAACGTGCGGCTGTCGCCGGAACAGATAGCCTACACACTGAACCACGCTGGCGTCAGGCTGCTGATCGTCCATGCCGACTTTCTGCCAACGCTCGCCTTGATTCGCGCTCAGCTCGAAACCGTCGAGCGCTTCGTTCTGGTCAGCGACGACACCTTCGCACTGAGCAACGCGCCCTTGCCCGATGGCTTCAGCGCCGAGTACGAAGCGCTGCTGGCGGCGTCGCCACCTGACTACGCCTTCCCGGATTTCGACGAGAACGCCCGGGCCACGACCTTCTACACCACAGGCACTACCGGGCTGCCCAAAGGGGTGTACTTCAGCCATCGGCAGATCGTGCTCCATACGCTCGCCACCATGGCGGCTCTGGCCGCTGCGCCCAGCCAGGGACGCGTGCATCGGGACGACGTCTACATGCCGCTGACGCCGATGTTCCATGTGCACGCGTGGGGGATGCCCTTTGTGGCAACGGCGCTTGGTGTGAAACAGGTCTATCCGGGCCGCTACGCCGCAGATCACCTACTGCGGCTGATGCAAGGCGAGCGGGTCACGTTCTCCCACGGCGTGCCCACGCTGCTCCACATGATCCTGTCGCACCCGGATTCGGCCGGGGTCGACCTGAGCGGCATGAAGATGATCGTGGGCGGTTCGGCGCTGCCGCGCGGCCTGGCGCAGGCCGCCATCGACCGCGGCATCGACGTGTTCACCGGCTACGGCATGTCTGAGACCTGCCCCATCCTCACACTGGCGCAGGTGAAGACCTCGCTGCTTGGCGATGCCGCCACCGACCTCGACCTCCGCACCAAGACCGGCTTGCCGGTTCCGCTGGTCGACCTGCGCATCGTCGATGACGAGATGCGCGACATTGCGCACGATGGCGAAGCCAGCGGCGAAATCGTGGTCCGCGCACCGTGGCTCACGCAAGGCTATCTCGGCGATGCGGCTGGGTCCGAGCACCTGTGGGCCGGTGGCTACCTCCATACCAACGACATTGGCTCGATCGACAGCGACGGTTATCTGAAAGTCACCGACCGCATCAAGGATGTAATCAAGAGCGGCGGCGAATGGGTGTCGTCGCTGGAGCTCGAAGACCTGATTTCGCGTCACGCTGCGGTGAGCGAAGTGGCCGTCATCGGCATCAAGGATGCACAGTGGGGCGAACGCCCCCTGCCGTTGGTCGTGCTGCGGCCGGGACAGTCCGCTGGGACGGAAGAAATCCAGGAGCATTTGCGCGACTTCGTCCGCCGCGGCGCGATCTCGAAGTATGCGATCCCGGAGCGGGTGCTCTTTGTCGACGCAATCGAAAAGACCAGCGTGGGCAAGATCAACAAGCGCCTGCTCCGCGAAAAGTACCAGAACGCCCCGCCCCTTTCCCCTGCTTTCGGCACCCACCCATGAACCGGCGGCCAACGCCGCTGTGGCAAGTGCCTTATCACTAGAAAAACCGCTTCAGGAGACAAAGCAATGCAAGCTTCCACCATCACAGAGCGCATCAGACGCCATCCCAGGTTCGGCGAACTGGTCCGACGCCGCGCCCGCCTCTCGCGGGTATTGCTGGCCCTGGTCCTCGCCCCCTATCTCGCGCTGATGCTTGCGGTTGCGATGCAGCCCCAACGCCTGGCCGAGCCGCTTCATCCGGAAACACTGCTCAACCTTGGCATCGTCCTTGCCGTCGGAATCGTGCTGCTGGGCTGGGCCGCGACATGGTTTTACGTGCGCCGTGCCAACGGCAAGCTCGAGACGATGGTGCAGCAGATCCTGTCGGAGGCCGGACAATGAATCTCCAGGCCATTGCCATGTTCCTGCTCTTCGTCGCGCTGACGCTGGGCATCACGTACCGGGCCTCCTCGCGCACCCGGACTGCCAATGACTTCTTTACCGCAGGCGGCGGCATCACGGGTATGCAGAACGGCCTGGCCGTGGCGGGCGACTACATGTCGGCTGCCACGCTGCTCGGCGTAGTCAGCCTGGTCTATGCACGCGGTTTTGATGGGCTGCTGTATATCGTCGGGTTCTTCATCGGCTGGCCGGTCATGCTGTTCCTGATGGCCGAACGGCTGCGTAATCTCGGCAAATTCACCTTTGTCGACATTATTTCGGACCGGCTCGATCCCGTCAGCACGCGCTGCATTGCAGCGGCCAGCAGCCTGGTGGTGGTGCTGCTCTACCTGATCGTGCAAATGGTCGGCGCCGGCGAGTTGGTGCAGTTGTTGTTCGGCATCGACTATGCCTATGCCGTCGTCGGGGTCGGCGCGCTGATGATGATCTACGTGACTGTTGGCGGCATGATCGCCACGACATGGGTGCAGATCGTCAAGGCAGTGCTGCTTCTGTTCGGCGGCTCGTTGCTGATGCTCCTGGCGCTGGGGCATTTTGGCTTCAGCCTTGAAGCGCTGGCGGCCAGGGCAATCGCGGTGCACCGCAGCGGCCCCGCCCTGCTCGCGCCGGGCACGCTGTTCGCCGATTCGGTCTCGGCGCTCTCGCTGTGCGTGGCCACCGTGCTCGGGCTGTCGGGACTCCCGCATATCCTGATGCGCTTCTTTACGGTGCCGAATGCGTGCGAGGCACGCAAGAGCGTGTTGGTGGCCAGCACCTGCATTGGCTACATGTTCCTCGCCATGTTTGCCATCGGTCTTGCGGCCATCGTGATCGTCGGTACCGAGCCGCGCTACTTCGAAGGCGGCCAGGTTGGCGGCAAGCTGCTCGGCGGCGGCAATATGGTTGCAATGCATCTCGCCAGCGCGACCGGCGGCAACCTGTTCCTCGGGTTCCTGGCGGCGGTCGCCTTTGCCACGATTCTCGCCGTGGTGTCTGGCCTGACGCTCGCGGGCGCTTCCGCGATCTCGCATGACATCTACGCCGGTGTCCTGCGGCGCGGCTCTACCACCGATGCAGCCGAGGTCTCCGTCACCAAGAAGGCCACGCTCGCCATCGGCATCGTCGCGGTGCTGCTGGGGATTGCCTTCAAGGGGCAGAACCTGGCGTTCCTGGTCGCGCTGGCTTTCAATGTAGCGGCCTCGGCGAATTTTCCGGTGCTGGTGCTGTCGATGTACTGGCGCGGCCTGACCACCCGGGGCGCGGTCTGGGGCGTGGCGTCTGGCCTGGCGTCGTCGGTCGCGCTGGTGATACTTTCCCCCGCCGTCTGGAAGAACGTGCTGGGGCATCCTTCAGCCATCTTTCCGTACGACCACCCGGCCCTGTTCACGGTCCCGCTCGCGTTCCTGGTCACATATCTGTGCTCGCGCTTCGACCGCAGCGCCAGGGCCGAGGCAGAGCGACTGGCCTTCGACGCGCAACTGGTCCGCGCACAGACCGGCCATGGAGCAGAGGCACCGTCCAGCCACTGAAACCCGGCGCATGACCCGGCGCGGGTTGCGCGCCAAACCGAGGTGCAACCCGCTGCGGTAGCCCCGTGCTAGGTCGCTGCAGGCGTCAGCGCGGCATAGAACGCCGCGTTGTCCCAGTAAGCTCGCATGAATTCGATCCGGCCATCCGTGTCCATACGAACGATAAAGACGTGCGGCAGCGAGAAGGACTGGCCTCGGCTTGCGATCCCGAGCACGTCCCGGGCCTGCGTGCCCGTGATGGTCACCTCGGCAATCGCGGTGCGCTGGTCATCGTCGCCATAGACCGCGGTGACCTGGTTGTTCAAGTCCGGGAAACCATCCATCAGTGCGCGCCAGATTGCCTTGCCGGCCTCGCCAACCGGCCCCTCCATTGCCATGGGGACATAGTCGATCCGCGCATCTTGAGAAAACATGGCAAGCATGCCGTCTATGTCATGCTCACGGTAGCGGGCGAAGAATGCCTTGACGATCTCGATCTGGTTCATCACGTATCTCCCTGGAAACACCCCCCGGCAAGCTAGCTCCGCGTTTCGGGGCGCTGCGCGACCCGAGGCAGGTCCCGACCCAGGCCGCTGCGGACCGCCTGGATGCGGGAGTTCACTTTCAGCTTCTCAAAGATATTCTTCAGATGCCACTTCACGGTTTCCGGGGCGACGCGAATGACGCGGGCAATCTCCTTGTTGGAAAGCCCCCGTGCCACGTAGTCGAGAATTTCCACTTCACGGGCGCTTAGCCTGCTGGCGGACGCCGGCTCCACCTGGTCATCCGCGGCGTCTGGCGCGCGTGCCGGCGCATCGAAGCCCGCGCATAGCCTCCTCACATACCAGGGCTCAACCTCGGCCAGGCGGTCTTGCTGCTGACGCAGCGCGTCAAGGATTTCCCGGGCCGCAGGCCCGGCATCGAGAAACACGCGGTACAGACCGTTATCCTGGCCATACGTGAGCGCGGCACGCATGGCGTCCACAGCCTCCACACGCTCGACCGCACTGTGCAGGGCGACCGCCAGCATCACTGATATCTGGGCGGAAAGGTACTGCATGCCCGCCGCACGCAACTCAGCCTGCACGCCCCGCAAGATGGGAACCGCTTCCGCCGCCCGGCCACGCGCCACCAGCAGACGGCAATGCGCCATCTGGAAACGCTGCCAGGTCTCCAGGTAGCTGCCCTGCAAGCCCGCTGGCCGCTGCCCGACAAGCGCTTCCAACTCGTGGCCGATCCTCGTGGCGCGGCCCAGGTCGCCGGACCGGATACCGATCCGGATCGCCTCGGCCTTGCATGCGACCTGCATGCGCAGCCATCGGCGGCTTCTGGCAACGGCTTCCGCGTTTTCTACGACCCGATAGGCTTCGTCCTGCTTCCCCGCCAGCAGCCTCAGGCGCGCCAGCGTCACGCAGAAGCCGACCAGTGGCCCCAGCGAGCACGATTGCATCGCCATCTCGAGCCGCCCTTCCAGCAGTTCGGCGGCCCGGTCCAGGTCATTCCATTCATAGTGGATGGCGGCCAGGTAGCCGACCGGGAGCACCGATGCGGCAGACTGCCGGCCGGCGCGCGCGTTGGATTCGCGCAGCACATCCTCCAGGGTCTGAACGGCCTCGCCCAGCCTGCCTTCCACGAACAAGCTGAGCCCAACCATGCTTTGCCGGTACACCTTGGCGTAGATCGGCGTATCAGCGCCGGTATTGAGGGTGAGCGTGCGCCGCAGGCGTTCGACCTCGTCAAACCCCGCTGCATAGCTGAGCCCGAAGATCTGTGTGGTCAGCCCGATGCCCTCTTCCCATGAGCCGGTTTCGGGGCCGAGCGCCAGCACCTTGCGGCCCATTTCCAATGAGAGTTCGCTTTCATCGGACAGACCCGCGATTAGCGCCGTGACCGCCTGCAACTCGACGCGCACTACCTCGGTCAAGGGCAGCCGCCCGTGGCCGATGTCCTCCTCGACCGCCTGCAACACCGCTTTGGCCGCCACTGTCTGCATCGTCAACGCTAGCGCCCAGGCCTGCGCCAGGCGCAGGCGCAGCCGGCCATGCACCGCCTCGGGGGGCAGCTTGGCAACCCAGCTCAGCACCGTCCGCACGTCGCTGGCCTCGACCAGGGTCATCGCGCATTGCTCGACCCAGCCGGCGGCGCGATCGACATCCCCCGCGGCCAAGGCATGCCGGACCGCTTCCTGCCACAGCGATTGCGCCGCAAACCATTCACTGGCCCGGCGATGCAATTCGGCAACTTCGTGCGGACGCTCCCTGACCAGGCGTTTTCTCAGGTATTCGGCAAACAGCGCGTGATAGCGGTACCATTGGCCCTCGGCGTCCAGGGGTCTGACGAACAAATTCCGAGCCATCAGCCACTCGAAATTGGCATGCGATTTGCTGGAGCCTGTTACTGCATCGCACAAGGGCACCGACATTCGGTCCAGCACCGAGGTCTGCAGGAGAAAAGTCTGTAGCGGCTCGGGGACGTGAACAAATACGTTCTCGTTCAGATACGTTTCAACGCTGCGCCGGACGAATGGCAAGCGCTCGGCAAAGACGTCAGGCTTGTCGGTTGCGCTTAATGCAAAGGTCGCCAATTGCAAGCCAGCCGCCCAGCCTTCGGTCGCTCGAAGCAGGACCTCAGTCTGGGCAGCGCTCAGCTCATGCCCGGAAGCGGCGGAAAAAAACGCCTGCGTCTCGGCGCTGTCAAAGCGCAGGGCTTCCGCATCCAGCAGCAGCAATTGACCCCGGGCTTCGAAGTAACTCAGCGGAAAGCCTGGCTCGCCCCGCCCCGCGACGAGTAAATGCAGGTTCTCCGGGGCATAGCGCAGCAGCCGGAACACCGCCTCGTGGATGGCGGGCGCTGCCAGCCGATCGAAATCATCCAGCACCAGCACCATCCGGCACGGCAGCGCCAAGACCGCATTGAGTAGCTCGGCAAACATTGCGTCCGCCGGCGCCAACGGGTCCGGCGCCAGGCCGCACGGGATCTGAACGCCGGCCCGGCTGCAGGCATCCCTGGTCGCTGCGAGCAGGTAGGCGCCGAACTGGAAGAGATCGTCGTCGTCTCGGTCGATACTGAGCCAGCCAACGGCGCAGCCTTCCTGCGCCATGACCGTCTTCCATTCACTCAACAGCGAAGTCTTGCCGAAGCCGGCCGGGGCTACCAGAACCGTCAGCTTGCGTTCCATGCCTGGGCGCAATAGCTCGATGGCGCGCTTGCGACGGATATAGTGGCGCGTTCGCGGCGGCGCCAGCTTTGTCAGGATCAAGGCTGGCCGCCATTGGGGCAGTTGCGCAGCGGCGACCGGCGATGATTGGGTCATGCGTGGCTCTTCCTAACGGCGGGTGCGACCACTACACGATCACACCCCATTCACCCGCCTGCTCCCGGCGCACCATCTCGGCGGCTGAATCAGGCGTGATGGCTCGGTAGCGATTCGACGCGGCGGTGATGACATCGATCATGGCATCAATCATTTCCTGCGGGTCATGCTGGTTATTCAGCGGACGCTTTACCCGCGACTGCATTTCGGGACACTTATGAAGCTTCTCCCCAAGACAAGAGGGTCTTCTTGCCACTCGCATCTAACTTTCCTTCACTAGGATCAGCCGAGCAGGTCCGGATGCGACTGTAACGGATGATCGCCGAAACGGAAGTCAAGCCACAAGGGCAGGAGATACCGTCAGAGGGGGGGACGGCGGGGGGCTTGGCCGGCGATGCCAACTCGCCGCTGTTTCCGGGCGTTGCTTTGTACTTCGGTGATACCTCCTGGGCTGATCCGAACGCCGCTTTCAGCATTGCCAGGACCTGTACTGGGTACCCCCCACTTAGGGAGGCTCCTTGCAAACACCGCAGCGATACGGGAATGATTGCGTCAGCGATGCGAACGGCGTGTCTCGCGTTTCCACTAACAGTTTCTCGCAAATGGGAATCGCAAGGCATAGATTGGTTCGCGCATCTTTAAGCACTCCGGCGCCGCCAGCTACGGGCCAGGCCCGGCTCGGCAAGCGCGAGATGAATCCAAGGAACCTGCCATGTCGACTATCTCAAGACGCTCCTTTGTCCAGTCCATCAGCGCCGCAACACTCGCGCCGGGAATGTTGCTCGCCTCGGCCGAGGCTGGAGCGTCCGAAAGCTCCGCTCTGCCCAAAGGGGGCGGCGCAAACTACGCCGATTACAAGCATATCCAGGTCACCAAGGACCGCCACGGCGTCGCCACCGTTACATTGAACTATGCGCCGCTCAACCTGCTCGATGAGGTACTGTCGGATGAGTTCGACCGCGTGACCCGCCAACTGGAACAGGATGCGGGGGTGCGCGTCATCATCCTGCAGAGCGCCGTTCCGAAGTTCTTTATCGCTCACTCGGGCTTGCGCCGTGTCGGCTCCGCACCGAAAACGACTTCGAATACACGTACCTTCCGCCTGACCCAGATGCTCGGCGAGCGCTTGCGCAACATGCCAAAAGCCGTGATCGCCAAGGTCGAGGGCATCGCCCGTGGCGGCGGCTGCGAGATCGCGCTGGCCGCGGACATGTGCTTCGCCGCGATCGGCAAGGCTGTGTTCGGCCAGCCCGAAGTCGTCTGCGGACTGGTCCCTGGCGGGGGCAACACACAGCGATTGCCGCGGCGCATGGGGCGCGCACGTGCCCTTGAGGTGCTGCTCGTCGGCGAAGACTTCTCGGCAGAACTGGCCGACCACTACGGCTATATCAATCGTGCGCTGCCGGCCGATGAACTGGGGCCATTCGTGGACAGGCTCGCACGCCGCATTGCGACCTTCCCCACCACCACCATCGCGCACCTGAAAAAGGCGGTGGACATGGGCTCAGATGTATCGTTCTCCGAAGGGTTGTTGGTCGAAGCGCATGAAGCCGATCTTTGCGTAGCCAACGAAGCGATACAGGCGCGTGTGAAGGCGATACTCAAAGCGGGCGCCGAGACCTACGAAGGCGAACTCCATTTCCCCGACCTCTCTGCCAACCTGCCGCCCGCCGATTAGGCGATCTACCTGCCTCCGAACGGTCATCGCCCGCCGGTGCGAAAAAGCGTTGATACGAGCGAGAGAGTGCAGTGCACATAGCAAGGTGCCGGAATGCATGGCTCCTGCTGGTGATTGGGGGATTTCCCCTCATCCTTAAAGCCGGTGGAAACTAAGCACCAAAAACCCGTTCATCCTTAGAAGGAAGCCCATCATGACGTCCCAGACCGACAGCAAGCAGCCGACGCCTGATCAAGCCGAGCGCAACGCGTTCTTCCCCTCCCCATACTCACTCTCACAATTCACTTCGCCAAAGTCGGACCTCTCCGACGCCGACTATCCGGACGCTTATCAGGGCGGCCGCTGGAAAGTTCTGCTCGTCGCTGCGGACGAGCGCTATCTCCTCACCGGAAACGGTACCTTCTTCTCTACTGGCAACCATCCCGTCGAGACCCTGCTGCCCATGTATCACCTGGACCGCGCAGGCTTCGAGTTCGACATTGCCACGTTATCCGGCAACCCGGCCAAGTTCGAATGGTGGGCGTTCCCTTCCGAGGACGCCGAGATAAAGTCCCTCTACTCAAAGTACGAGCAAAAGTTCCAGCAGCCCCTCAAGCTTGCTGACGTGGTCAGTTCCTTGAACACGGATGCAAACTACATTGCCGTCTTCATCCCTGGTGGACATGGTGCCCTGATGGGGCTACCCTTCAGCGCAGATATGAAGGCAACGCTTCAGTGGGCCATGCAAAACGACAGGTTCATCATCACGCTTTGTCATGGGCCTGCCGCCCTGCTTTCCGCAAGCGTCGACGAACCTAACGGTGGAGATCTGTTCCGCGGCTACCGCATCTGCGCATTTCCAGATTCCATGGACAAGCAGACCCCGGATATTGGCTATATGCCCGGCCCCTTGCGTTGGTTCTTTGGCGAGAAGCTTGCAGCGATGGGAGTCGAGATCGTAAACACCAAAATCGATGGGAGTACTTTCCGTGACCGGAAGCTCCTCACAGGTGACAGCCCGTTCGCTGGCAACAATCTTGGCAAGCTGGCTGCGCGCGCGCTACTCGATGAAGTGCAGAGTACGGGTGGGCGCTAGTTGTGAGTCGTCAAGACGTTATCTCCTGACGCAGGTCGGGACATGCGCGCAAGGGCGCCGACACCGTTTGGTGGTCGGCGCCAATTGTTGAGGTATGGGGTCGGGCGCGACGCCCAACGGGCTATCCTCAACGCCACGCCTGCGTAAACTCGCTGATGACCCTCTCCAGGTGGTTACGCATTGCGGCCCGCGCCGCTGTCGCGTCGCGCGCCATCACCGCCGCGAAGATGCGCTGATGGTCTTCCTGCGATGCCTCCCGCAGCCCCGTGGTATGGAAGTGTTCCTCGATCTTGCCCCATAGCGGATCGCTGCGCCCGCTGTCCCACAGTGCGGTGACCATATGCAGCAGGACCCTGTTGCCGGTCGACTCGGCCAGGCACAGGTGGAACTGCCGGTCCGCCGCCTCGTTGGCCTGCTTGTCGTCCATGTGCTCGCGCATCAGGCTCAGGGCCGCGAACATACGGTCAAGATCGCCGTCCTTGCGCTCGCTGGCCGCCAGGCCGGCAATTTCCGATTCAATCAGCGCCCGGGCGCGCAGTGATTCTATCGGCCCCGGCCGCCAGGGCATCTCGAATGGCTCGCGACCGGGCGTGGGCGCCTCTGCGCAGACGTAGATCCCGGAGCCGCCACGCACTTCGACCAGTCCCTGGACCTCCAGCGCGATGATGGCTTCGCGCACCAGGGTACGGCTGACGCTGAACCGCTCGGCCAGCGTGCGTTCGGACGGCAACCGCATGCCGGCGGAGAACTCTCCGGATGCGATCAATGCCTGCACCTGGCTGGCCAGGCTCAAATACGAACGGTCGCTGGCCGCTGGAGGGGTCTCGAGTATCGGACGGGTTGCGAGATCGCTGGTGGAATGTGGCATTGCAGGTAAGGCGGCGGCTGCCTGATGTGATCACCGGTTGACCACTCGCCACACGAAGGCATGGGCAGGACAGTGCCTGATGCAGACCATGGTAAACCATGACGGCAAAACTGGGCAACCTGTTCATAATTGGTGAACCAAATAGCCCAATCCGGTACACCAATGCCGCGCGATCTCCCGGCCATGACGCGCGCCAGGTCAGGCCGGATTGCCTTTCACACCTCTTCATCAGAATCGCCCCAAGGAAGCCCCACCCATGAAGATGTCGTTCCGCTGGTTTGGCCCGACCGACCCGATCCCCCTCGAATACATCCGGCAGATCCCGGGCATGACGCACATCGTCTCGGCCATCTATGACGAACCTGTCGGAGAGGTATGGCCGCTGGACAAGATCCTGGCGCTCAAGTCCACCATCGAGGCGGCTGGGCTGCAGTTCAAGGTGGTGGAGTCGGTTCCGGTTCATGAGGACATCAAGCTCGGCAAGCCGACCCGCGAGCGGCTGATTGCGAACTACCAGCAGACCATCAGGAACCTGGCCGCGGCGGGCATCGAGGTCATCTGCTACAACTTCATGCCGGTGTTCGACTGGACCCGTACGGAACTGGCAAAAAAGCTCGATGACGGCTCGACCTGCCTTGCCTTCAGCACCCGCGAGGTAGAACAGGTCGACGTCAGCCAGGGTATCGCCCTGCCCGGCTGGGATTCCAGCTACGCGCCAGGAGAACTGCAGTCGCTGCTCGCCGAATATCGTGACATCGACGAAGGCAGGCTCTGGGAGCACCTGGAGCATTTCCTGCGCGCGATCATTCCGGTGGCGCAGGAGTGCGGCATCAAGATGGCCATTCATCCGGACGATCCGCCGCGCCCCATCTTCGGACTGCCGCGCATCGTCAAGAACCGCGACGACCTGGCACGCATCCTGAGCATCGTCGACACGCCGGCAAACGGCCTGACGCTGTGCTCGGGATCGCTTGGCGCCGGCCCGCAGAACAACGTCGAGGCGCTGGTGCGCGAGTTCGGCGGCATGGGACGCATCCACTTCGCCCATATCCGCAACGTCAAGATCACGCCGGAAGGCGATTTCGAGGAAACCGCCCACCTGTCGAGTTGCGGCTCGCTGGATATTGCCGCGATCGTCAAGGCGTACCACGACGTCGGCTTCCAGGGCTATTACCGCCCCGACCACGGCCGCATGATCTGGGGCGAGACGGGCAAGCCGGGATACGGCCTTTATGACCGGGCACTCGGCGCGGTCTATATCAACGGGATGTGGGAAGCGATGGAAAAAACGGCCTGAAACGCCGTTGGGCTGCGGCCCAGTCAAAACATAATCGGAGACCTGTCATGACAATCACCAAGAAATCGCCCGTGAACTCGCGCCGTTCCGCGTTGATCCTGAGCGTCGCAGCGCTCGGCCTTGGCGCGCTGGCAACGACCGCCGCGTGGGCGCAGACCAACTGGCCGACCAAGCCGGTAACGCTGCTGGTGGGCTTTCCGCCCGGTGGCCAGACCGACTTCGCGGGACGCGCGCTGCTTAACGGCCTGCAGAGTTCGCTCGGTCAGTCGTTTGTCATCGACAACAAGGCCGGCGTGAACGGCAATATCGCCTCCATCGAGGTCATGCGCGCGGCGCCCGACGGAAACAAGCTGCTGGTAGGCAACGGCTCGATGACGATCATGCCGCACGTCTACACCAAGCTTGGCATCGTCGATCCGCAGAAGCTGACGCCGATAGGCGTGATGCTGCAGTCGCCGCTGGTCCTCGTCGTGCCCGCCAGTTCGCCCATCAAGACGTACGCGCAGTTCGTCGAGGAGGTCAAGGCGCGCGACAAGTCGGGCAAGACCATCGACTATGGCTCGGGCGGTACCGGCGCATTGCCGCATGTCACGATGGAACTGCTGCGCGAGCGCATGGGCGGGCCGAAGATGAACCATGTTCCCTACAAGGGCAGCAGCCCGGCTATGGTCGACCTGATGGCCGGACGCCTGGATGCGATGTTCGATGCCACGTCGGTCGTCGCGCCTTTCATCAAGTCGGGCCAGTTGCGGCCGCTGATGGTCACGGGCCCCAAGCGCGTGGCCATGATCCCGGACGTGCCGACCGCCACCGAAAGCGGCATCAAGGACTTCACCATCATCTCGTTCATCGGGCTGTACGGACCGCCGGGCCTGAGCCCCGACATCGTCAAGAAAGCCAACGGCGCATTGAATACGGCGCTGAAGGACCCGGCCGTCGTCAAGAGCATCGTCGACCGCGGCGACGAGCCCGGCGGCGGCACGCCCGAGCAGCTCGCAACGCTGACCCGCACCCACTACAAAATGTGGGGCGAGGTGGTGAAAGCCAACAACATCACGGCTGATTGAGGCTGCGCAGGCCGGTGAGTGCCGGTCTGTCGCCAGTGCTGCGTCGCATGAGTAGCGAATTGAGTCGTGCCCAATACAGTGTTTACCGCCTCCCTTCGCTCCCCTACCCGCTTCAAAAATACGTGCGACGACTGACTTTCGTTATGGT